>JBEKTB010000019.1:0-36247 GCA_049516495.1 Occallatibacter sp. | reverse complement strand
AAAACCACCGAGTTCACCGAGGTTACATTCCAACCGATCAGGATGCCGATCACCACGACAACAAACGAACTGAGATAGGCGAGGCGAACATACGTCTTCGGTTTCGCATTCGGGTTGATGAAGCGCTTGTAGATGTCGTTGACAAAATACGGTGGCGCCGCATTTACCGTGGCCGCAAAGTTTGACATGAAGGCAGCCAGCAACCCGGCGATCAGAAATCCCAGCAGGCCGACGGGAACAAAGCGACCCAGCGCCATGGGCAGCACCAGTTCGAAATCCATGTTGGGGCCCATGGCCTTGATGTTGCTGTTGAAGAACACGGCTGCCAGAACCGTGAGTCCGATGATGAGAAAGTAGCGGGGCGGGGTGAGCACGATGTTGACCCAGGCGCTCATCATCGAGGCTTCGCGCGGGTTCTTGGAGGAGAGCACGCGCTGCATGTCATAGTTGGGCGCCGGGCCTGCCGCCGATATCAGCACTCCTTTGAACAACAGCATCATCACGAAGAAGCCAAACAATCCATAGCCGTCCTGGGCAATCTTTCCGCTGGCCGAGGGCAGCAGCGTGGACCAATCCAGATTCAGATTCCAGCCGAAGAACAGGTTGTCCCACCCGGCCGGCACCATCCTGTGCAGCGCATCCGGCGCGACCTTGACCATGGCGATAATGCCCACGGCGAACGAGGCGATGGCCAGGATGAAGAACTGCACCACTTCCGTGATGACCACGCTGATCATGCCGCCTTTGATGACATAGACCGCTGTGATGGCGATCAGGATCAGCGCGTACTCATTCGCCGTCAGGTTCCAGGGCAGAAACGTCTGCGCAAACTTGCCAATGCCTTTGAAGCCATACGTAAAGAATCCGATAATGCTGACGAACGCATAGAGCACCACAATCATGTGCGCCAGTTGCGCGCCGCGCCCGGTGCCGAAGCGTGTCTTGATCCACTCCGCGCCCGTCATCACCTTCGACCGCCGCAGCCAGGCCGAAAGGTAGACCATCAGGAATATCTGGTTGAAGGTCGGCCACAGCCACGGTATCCACACGCTCTTCAAACCGTAGATAAACATCCAGTACACCAGCAGCATGGTGCCGCTGATATCGAACATTCCCGATGCGTTTGAAATGCCCAGCACATACCAAGGCATCTTGTTGCCGCCCAGAAAGTAGGCCTGCATGTTTTGCGATGCGCGATGCGAAACCCAGTAGCCAATGAACACCGTGCTCAAAAGATAGGCAACGATGATAACAATATCCAGAACGTGCAAATGCATTTCGAACCCTCAACTTCCGCGGGCGTCGTCGCTTCGCCGCGCTGCGCGGATCACTCGATGCCGCCTTGTGGCCGATCACGGCCGGCTAAATAACCGTGTTGCGAAACCCCGATGTCACTGCGCGCATCGAACTTCGCCCCCGTACCTTTCAGGTTGATCCAACTCCCGGAATCGGGCTCCAAAATGATTCCTACTGCAATTGTCCAGCTAATAGAAACACCAGCGATGCCTGCCAGTTGATCGCAATCTCATTGCTTGCGTAAGAGGCCATCTGATCGGCATATGCTTTCGCCGGCGGCAGATCCTTCGGCAGCGCCGCCAGCACAGCGTCCTGCCGTCCCGCATTCGGCCCTCCGGAGAGCAACCCCGGCCAGGGACCGATCTGTTTTCCCGACCCGCTCGGCCGGTGATGCGGGTGCTCAAACGAGTGCTCGCCCACCTGTGTCACCCACGACAGCGAGAAAGTATTCCGCCCCAGCAGGTAGTGCAGGTTGTCCCGCGCCGCATCCACAAAGCTCTTGTCCGGCTCAAGCGTGTTGGCAATCAGCAAATACATGCCATAACCCGCCGCAACGCCATTCGAGCCCCACACAAAATCCTTCGCCGTCATACTCATGCGGTAGGGGCTGGCGTTGGTGCGCTTGACCACCGCGTGCGCCGCCTTGATGGTTCGGTTCCGGATCGCTGCAACCGCCTTGGCATCCGCGCCTTTCTGATTCGACAATGCGTACGTCCAAAGGCCCATCGGTCCTACAGACGCCCAGCTCTCCGCAGGGGGCGCATCGAAGCCGGGCAAAAACTCGGCATACTGCTTCACAACGAAGTCATTGAACGCCGCTTCGCCGGTGGTGCGCCAAAGTTCCGCCGCCGCCCACAGTCGCTCGTCCTTGCAGTTCGCATCGCCGTACTCGCCGGTCATCACGCTCGGTGGATTTTTGAAAGTTACGTCCGGATTCTTCTCGGTCCATGCCCAAGCCTTGCGCGCCGACGCGAGCGCCTGCGCGGCAAACCTCGCGTCATATGGCTTGTAGACCCGCGCCGCAATCGCGCTCACAGCAGCCAGGTCCGCCGTTGCGCACGTGCTCTTGTAGGGAACTGACCCGGTTCCAATCACCTCGCTCGGCAGCGTGTCGTCTTCCGGCGCAACAAAGCCGGGAAAATGTTCGCTGGTCTGCTTGTGCCAGGCGCCGCCGTCCTCGTCCTGCATCTTCAGCATCCACTCCAGATTCCAGCGCGCCTCATTCAGAATGTCCGGCGTGCCGTTCCCCGTCTCGGGAATCCTGAGCGGAATCTCCTCGAGCCTCTGTCCGAAGATCTCCCACGTCCACAGCAGCGTGCCTGTTGTGATCCCGGAGTTCACCATGTAGCGGCCGTAATCGCCTGCGTCGTGCCAGCCGCCCACGTTGTCTCGCGGCCCGCTGGCTCCGGAACTCGCGTGAAATCCCCCATGCTGGTGGCAGATAGCGTGCTTGTAGCCGGGAAACTCGGGTCCCAGGTCTACGGCCGTCCCGCAGCGCTGCCCGTAGAACCCGCGCATGGCCAGGTAGTAGGTACGCTTGTACACATTCCTGCCCACTGTGAAGTTCCAACTACGTCCCACGCCGGGGACTTCCAGGTAGAAGATCCCCGCCTGATGAAGCTTTGAAAAGTCCGCGGCCTGTACCGTGTCCCCGGAGTCCGGGTCCAGTTCCGCAGGGGCAAGCTTCCCATGAAAAACCACCGCGCCGTCGCTCGAGCGCCGGATTTCAAATGTCTGGGCGGGGGCTCCCACCAGCGCCACTTTAGGACCATCGAGTGGATAGCCTACCTGGTCCAACTTGATCACCGTGCCTGCGCTCACCGGCTCCCCGCCTTTCGCCGCAAATGCCCGCCTGGCCGGGAAAAATAGAAAACCGGCAACTGCGACGGCAGTCAGAAACTTGCGCCCGAATTGTGAACTCGTGAAGGGCAGGAACAAAGTGTGTGTCATGGTGCCGCTTCGCCTCGTGCAAGTTTCCGAAATAGACGCGAAACGGAGAATCCTCTCACCTTCCGCCTGAAATCCCGGCCGCGATCCCGCACAGAACCTGGATCACCTCATTTCGCTCGCGCACATACTTTTGCACACTCGCGCTGCTTTGGGCAAATGCCCTCCGCGATTTCCATAGTACTTGAATCTCCTCTACAAAAACGTTTGATTAGAAATTTTGAGAAGACTATACTGGCGGCACGTTTAGTTCGAGGGAGCACGCGCAATGAAGTACGGCCATTTCGACGACCGGAGCCGCGAGTATGTCATCACCCGGCCAGATACACCCTTACCCTGGATCAACTATCTTGGCTGCCAGGCATACTTCGGAATCATCTCCAACACGGCCGGCGGCTACTCGTTCTATCGCGATGCTCGCCTCCGCCGGCTAACCCGCTATCGCTACAACAACGTACCCATGGATTTCGGCGGGCGCTACATCTACCTGCGCGACGACCAATCGGGCCAGTTCTGGTCGCCTTCCTGGCAGCCCACGCGTAACGATCTCGAAAACTACTCTTGCCGCCACGGCATGGGCTACACCACCATCGGTTCGTCCTACAACGGCATTGAGGCGCACACCCGCTACTTCGTTCCACTCGACGAAACCCTCGAGATCTGGCAGCTCACCGTCACCAACCGCCGCTCCACGCGGGCGCAAATCTCCTCCTTCGCCAGCATCGAGTTCTGTTTGTGGGATGCTCAGGACGACGCCACCAACTTCCAGCGCAACTTCAACACAGGTCAGGTGGAAGTCGAAGACGGCGTCATCTATCACAAGACCGAGTACCGCGAGCGCCGCAACCACTTTGCGTACTTCGCCTGCTCGCAGCCGGGCGGCGGTTTCGATACTCAGCGCGAAGCCTTCCTGGGTGCCTATCGTGGATGGGACTCGCCGGCCGCCGTTGAAGCAGGCCAACTCACCAACTCCATCGCCCACGGCTGGTCGCCCATCGGTGCACACCAGGTCACGCTCGACCTGGCCCCCGGCGAAACCCGCCAGATCGTCTTTGTGCTCGGCTACCATGAGAATCCCGTGGACCAGAAGTTCGATCCGCCGGGCTCGCAGAACCTCAACAAGACTTCGGTCAAGCCCGTCATCGCAAAATACCTCGACCCCGCCGAGGCCGACGTGGCTTTCGAGCGCCTGCGTCAATATTGGGCCAGCCTGCTCGACATCCTCCAGGTCGACACGCCCGACATCCACACCAACCGTATGGTCAACATCTGGAACGCCTACCAGTGCATGGCCACCTTCAACATGTCGCGCTCCGCATCGTTCTATGAGTCCGGCATCGGCCGCGGACTTGGCTTTCGCGACTCCAACCAGGACCTGCTGGGCTTTGTACACATGGTGCCGGCGCGCGCCCGCGAGCGCATCCTCGACCTGGCTTCCACGCAACTCCCTACCGGTGGCGCCTATCACCAGTACCAGCCGCTTACCAAGCGCGGCAACAACGACATTGGCGGTGGATTCAACGACGATCCGCACTGGCTCATCGTCGGCGTATCTGCCTATTTGAAGGAGACCGGCGACTGGAGCATCCTGGACGAGTTAGTCCCTTACGATAACCAGCCCGGCAGTGAGATGCCGCTCTACGACCACCTCCGCCGCAGCTTCCACTACACTCTGGAGCGCCTCGGGCCCCACGGCCTGCCGCTCATCGGCCGCGCCGACTGGAACGACTGCCTCAACCTGAACTGTTTCTCGGATACGCCCGGCCAGTCCTTCCAGACCACCACCAACAAAGATGGCAAAGTGGCCGAGTCGGTCTTCATCGCGGGCCTCTTCGTCCACTCCGGCCGCGAGCTTGCCGCCATTGCCGCCCGTCGCGGACTCAACGCGGAAGCCGCCTCGTACCTGGATGAGGTCGCGAAGATGAAACAGGTCATTCTCGAGCATGGCTGGGATGGCGAATGGTTTCTTCGCGCCTATGACGACCTGGGCGCAAAGGTCGGCTCCAAAGACAACGAAGAAGGCAAAATCTTTATCGAGTCGAATGGATATTGCGCCCTTGCCGGCATCGGTCTGGACGACGGCAAGGCCGCCATGGCTTTGACGGCGGTTCACGATCGGCTGGCCACTAAGCACGGCATCGTTGTGCAGCAGCCTGCCTACTCTTCTTACTACCTCAACCTCGGTGAAATCTCCTCCTACCCGCCGGGATATAAGGAAAACGCCGGTGTCTTCTGCCACGTCAATCCCTGGGTGATGATCGGGGAAACTCGCCTTGGTCACGGCGACCGGGCCCACGACTACTACAGCCGCATCAACCCCTCGGCGCGCGAAGAGATCGGCGATGTGCACCGCTGCGAACCATATGTCTACGCGCAGATGATCGCTGGCCGGGATGCGCCGACCTTCGGCGAAGCCAAGAACTCCTGGCTCACCGGCACGGCGGCCTGGAACTATTACGCAATCGTGCAGTGGATTCTCGGTATTCGCACCACGCTCGACGGCCTCGAGATTGCCCCGGTCATTCCTCTAAGCTGGCCGGGCTTCACCGCGACACGCGTTTTTCGCGGAGTTACGTACAACATCTCCATCGAGCGCCAGGGCGAAGGGAACCATATCTCTCTCACCGTGGACGGCGCGCCCTTCAAAGGCAGCATTGTTCCGCCGCCCACCGACGCGAGAAAGGAAGTTACCGTCAAGGGTATTCTGACGTAGAGCGGTTTCTCACCGCTCGGTGTTGTTCCAATTGTGGGTGCCCCAGGTCTCGATTTTGAGACCTGGGAAATTACGCACTCACAGTGCAAAATCACGTGGTCAGAGCTCGAGTCGTCTCCGTTCCTCCGCTTTTGAACAAGGAGAAACCCTTTGTATCTCGCCAATGAACAGCGCTACGACACCATGCAATACCGCCGCTCGGGCCGGAGCGGCGTACGCCTGCCTGCCATCTCGCTCGGCCTGTGGCACAACTTCGGCGGCGTGGATGTCTTTGAGAACAGCCGCGCCATGCTGCGCCGCGCCTTCGATCTTGGCATTACCCACTTCGACCTGGCCAATAATTACGGCCCGCCTCCGGGCAGCGCCGAAAGCAACTTCGGCGAGATCATGCGTCTCGACTTCAAGCCCTATCGCGACGAACTGATTATCAGCACCAAAGCCGGCTGGGATATGTGGCCCGGACCCTACGGCAACTTCGGTTCGCGCAAGTACCTGCTTGCCAGCCTTGACCAGAGTCTCAAGCGCATGGGCCTGGAGTATGTCGATATCTTTTACTCCCATCGGCCCGACCCTGAAACTCCAATCGAAGAGACCATGTCCGCGCTCGATCAGGCCGTGCGCTCCGGCCGCGCGCTCTACGCCGGTATCTCCAGCTACAACCCGGCCCAGACCTCCGTTGCTGTCAAAATTCTGCGCCAACTCGGAACGCCGTGTCTCATTCATCAGCCCAGGTACTCGATGTTTGAACGAAGCATCGAAAATGGTCTTCTGGACGTGCTCGGCGAAGAGGGTGTCGGCGGCATCGCTTTCTGTCCGCTGGCGCAGGGACTCCTGACCGACCGGTATCTGGAAGGCATTCCCTCCGGCTCGCGCGCATCGAAGCCGCATGGTTTCCTCAAGAAGAAGGACATCGACGAACACCGTCTGGCGCAGATCCACGCACTCAACGAACTGGCCCTGCAGCGCGGACAATCCCTGGCGCAGATGGCGCTGGCCTGGGTTCTGCGCGATGGCCGCATGACTTCGGCCCTCATCGGGGCCAGCCGCGTCGAGCAGATCGAGCAGAATGTTGCCGCGCTGGCCAATCTCACTTTCACTGCGGACGAACTTGCGCGCATCGACGCAATTCTCGCCCAGTCCGTCTGACGCGATTTCGCTCCGTGCCCCGTCCTTTTCGCGTACCTTGCGAAAAGGGTGGGGTAGGACAAACCTTAACTGGCTCCCGTTCGTCCGAATGCTGGGCGTCCGAAATGGCCATGCCAAGCCTGCAAGCATACCGGAAACCTCCGGAAAGGGGGCCATTCGTGCAAGACCTGCGGCAGAAGGTGGAAGCGGAGTTACTCTCCAATATCCTGCCTTTCTGGCTCAAGTACTCCATCGACGACCTGTACGGTGGCTTTCGCGGCCAGATCGCCAACGATCTCTCCTTTGATCCCCACGCCTCCAAAGGGCTCATCCTGAATTCGCGCATCCTGTGGGCATTCTCCAGGGCATTCAGTGTCTATCGCGACCCCGCTTATCTTGCCGCAGCCCGCCGTGCGTTTGAATACCTCATACGCTTCTTCTGGGACCCCCAGTACGGCGGCTTCTACTGGATGCTCGATTTCGAAGGCCGGCCCGCCGACTCCAAGAAGCGCATCTATGGGCAGGCGTTCACCATCTATGCGCTGGCCGAGTTTGCCCACGCCACCGGCGAGCCCGATGCGCTCACCAATGCTTTGAGCCTGGTTGGCCAAGTCGAGTCAGCAGCCCACGATCCCGTGCGAGGCGGTTACTTTGAGACCTGCGAGCGCGACTGGACCCTGGCCGAGGAACAGCGTCTGAGCGACGTGGACATGGATGAGAAACGGTCCATGAACACCCACCTTCATCTGCTGGAGGCCTATGCCGCGTTGCTCCGCGTCTATGAGGATCGGACCGTGCGCCTGCGCCTCCGCGAACTGATCGAAATCTTTCTTCGCCACATCCTCAATCCCGTCAACCGGCACTTCATCCTGTTCTTCGACGAGGAATGGCGTCCGCGTTCGCAGAAGATATCCTTCGGCCACGACATCGAGGGAAGCTGGTTGTTGTGCGAGGCCGCCGAGGTTCTGGGCGATGCGGAGCTTCTGGCGCGCGTGCGGAAGACCGCGGTCGCAATGGCGCAGGCCGTCTGCGAGCAGGGAATTGGCGGCGATGGCGGCCTGCTCTACGAGGCGGACGAAACCGGAATTATCGACTCCGCCAAGCATTGGTGGCCGCAGGCGGAGGCTGTGGTTGGCTTTCTCAACGCCGCCCAGTTATCCGGCCAACCGCACTTCCTTCATGCTGCCAAACAAAGCTGGGCGTTCATTGAGGAACACATCGTTGATCGCGTGCATGGCGAGTGGTTCTCGCTGGCATCACAATCCGGCGCGCCGCCCGCTGACCAGGAAAAGGCCGGCCCCTGGAAATGCCCTTACCACAACAGCCGCGCCTGCTTCGAAGTGATGCAGCGGCTTGATGCCGGCCTGGTTTTGCCTGTTGAACGCCGGCAATGAAACGTGAGCAACCAGCGTCGACCTCGGATTGGGAGCGCCCGGCGCTCGCACAATGCCCTTTTGCAAATCGATCACCACGATGGCTGTGTGGCGGGAATCGTGGTGAGTTGAAGTTTCGCTTCGCTCATTGTTGTAGCCCTTCCTCTGCCGGCAGAATGCCCATCTCCCGGTAAATCACCCTGATCTGGCGTCCGACCTTTGGCAGTCGGGTCGCAAACAACACGCCGGCCACCAGCACCAGGGCCCCGTTCGCAATCACCGTCCATGGCGCGCCGATTGCGTGGGCCATGGACCCGGCCAGCAGGCTGCCGAACGGCGCCATGCCCATGAACGCCATGGTGTAGTAGCTCATCACCCGCCCGCGCATGTCTTCAGTCACGATGGTCTGAATCACGGTGTTGCTGGCCGCCATCCCCTGCATCATGCCCATGCCCGCCACCAGCACCATCACCATGGAGAGCCAGAACAAATGCGAAAGCCCGAACCCGATCAGCCCCAGCCCGAACACCGCCGTGGCGATCGGAATCATCCTCACCAGCCCCACCACGGTCTTGCGCGCCGCCAGCGACAGCGCCGACCCGAGCGCGCCAACGCCCATCGCGCCCATCAGGAAACCTAGCGTATGCGGCCCGCCGTGCAGCACCCTGGCCGCAAAGATCGGCATCAGCACCACAAACGGCATGCCCATCAGGCTTACCACGGCAAACAGCAGCAGGATGGTTCGGATGGGGGCGAAATGCGACACGTACGTCCACCCGGCCTTCAGTTCGTGCAGCGTCGAGGTGGCCATCCGCTTCACCACCGGCTCATGCAGACGCATCATCAGGAGGGATGCAATGACTGCCATATAGCTGATGCCATCGATCAGGAAGCACCAGCCTTCGCTCGAGACCGCGATCAGCATCCCGGCCAGCGACGGACCCACCAGCCGCGCCATGTTCACCATCGATGAGTTGATGGCGATGGCGTTTTGCAGGTCGCGCCGGTCGTCCACCATCTTGACCATGAAGGCCTGACGTCCCGGCATGTCGAAGGCGTTGATCATGCCCTGCATCACGCTCAGCGCCAGCAGCCAAGAGATGGTGATGTGCCCGGAGAGCGTCATCCAGGCCAGCGCCAGCGACTGGAACATTGAAAGAGTTTGCGTCCACACCAGCACCTGCCGCCGGTCCACCCGGTCGACCCATACGCCGGCAAACGGCGCCAGCAGAAATGTCGGAATCTGGCCGGCAAAGCTTACCGTGCCCAGCAGCAGCGCCGAACCCGTCAGCCGGTAAACCAGCCAGCCGGTGGCCACGCGTGTCATCCACGTGCCGATCAGCGAAATGCTCTGTCCGCCAAAGAAAAGCCGGAAGTTGCGATGCCGCAAGGCGCGCCACGCGTGAGAAATGCCGGCCATAGCGCGCGGTTCCATTTCTGCTGTGACAACTTCCGCGCCTATCGTTTCCTCTTCACCGTTCAAAATTGGTTCCTCATCTGTAAGTATTTGCTCTTTGGATCTTTCAGATCTCGACCTGTTGCCATGCATCCTTTGCAATTCGAACCAACAGCAGGCGAAACAATTTCTGCTCGTCTCATCTCCACTATGACAAACTCCGCCGCTCAATCCAACGCGGGTCAGCTTGAAGGGGCCACGTTCTCATTTGATCCGGAAAACCTGGTTGCAGACTCAACGATTTGTTCGCCGCATTTGCCCGTCGCGCCTGCGCTCGGCCATCGTCCCCTGAGATATGGAGTTCGCTGCATGAGCCTTTATTGCGCCGCGGGAAGCGTCGATGCCGATCTCACGTCAAAGCAGTTGAACGAACCGCAAACCGCAAGCCTTGCGGCGCTCGGTGGACGCAGCCGTGTTCACGCCGTCCCACCCGACCAGAGCCGCATCCACTCCCGCCAAACTCGACCGCGGCTACACCGCCGTTGAGGGCGAAAACATCTTCTTCATCGCCAATCCAGGGCTGAGCTTGTGGACCGATCGTTCAAGGTTCGCAACGGGCGGAAAGAAGAACGCCGAATGAGCCGCTAGTACATCCTGTAATTTACCTCGACGGTGATGCGGGCTGCCACGGGAGCGCCGTCCTTCATCGCTGGTTTGAACCGATATTGACTCACGCACTCTATAGCCTTTTCGTCCAGGCCCATCCCAACCGGCTTCAACACCTTGATGTCGGCTGGCAATCCCTCCTCGGTCACCAGAACCGAAACCATCACCACGCCTTGAAACTTTGCCGCTCTCGCTTGCTCCGAATACTCGGCCGCAGGAGCATAAATCGCAATGGGGAACTTGTCATAGGGCCGCGAAGGGAAGCGGGGCCGCGGTGAGAAGCCACCACTCCTGGCTCCCAGCGGCGTCGAGACACCGCTGGGGTCGTACTGCGAAAGCATTCTTGGAATCGCGGGCCTCCTGTCGTCAAAGAAGCGGATCCGGGCATAGATGCGGACGGGAACCGGCTTTCCATCCAGGGTTCCCGGCTCAAATTTGAATTGCTTGACGGCATCGCTCGCGGCGGCGTCGAACGCGGCGCCATGCGTGGCCACAACCTGGAGCTTCGTCGGAGTTCCGTCGGCATCGACAACCAGCGAGAGAACGCATACACCGTCCACAGCGTCCGCGGGTACATTTTCCGGGTAAACTGCGGTCCCACGCTGAAGCACCAGCGGAGACAGAATTCCCGGGCCGGCGGAGTAGACGCCGTCTTTGTCCGGCTTGGGCTGCACGGGCTTGATGGCCAGCGGTCCATCGTCCGTGGATGGCGCCAACTCCTGTTGCGCCAATGCCGGCCCGGCACTCAGAGCCAGCAACGTCAGCAGCAATCCAGCTTTTCGCATTCTCACCTCCCGCACGGGATTCAAGTGGCCCTCACTCTATCACTCCGATTCCAGCTTATGAAGCAGGCCGGGTAAGCCGAAGCTTGTCCGTTCAAGTAGCCCGACCGCCTGCATGGACCTCTCTTGATTTGGTCAACGACGCTGGCGGGCAATTTTCCCCCGCCTCTGACCGCTTCCACCAATTGTGGGCGTCCCGAATCTTGATTGTGACGCCAGGAATCGTAGGGAATCAAAGTACGAAATCACGCGGTAGGAAAACTAATAAAGCCTGAAATTTACCTCGACGGTGATCATCACCGGGACCGGTTCGCCGCCTTTCATCGCCGGTCTGAAGCGATACTTCCTTACGGCCTCCAAAGCATTTTCGCTCAATCCGTAGTCCAGACCTTTTTTCAAGGTCAGATTTTGAGGCATTCCGTTTTCATCGACAATCAGCGACACGATGCATATCCCTTGGTACTTCGCCTTTCGCGCTGCATCTGAGAACTGCGCTTCCACGTTGTTCAGAGCGACAGGTGCGGTAACGCTAGCTCCGACGCGGAAGGTACTGGCCATGCCGCCACTGTACTCCATTCGGGGCTTGTGGACCGGAGCCAGAATGGCCTCCTCCGGCGCTTGAGGCAGTGGCCCCAACTTCTGTTGCGGCTGGGATCGGAGGCGCAACAGAAACATCTTCTTTCCCGTATCGTCCTTGATCTGTTCGACGCAGCCCTGCATGCTCACTTCCAGTAACTGAGCGACGGCGACCGGCGCGCCTTCGCTTATTCCGGGTTTGAATCGGTCCGCCGCAGCGATCTGCAAGGCAAACTTATCCAGGTCCGTGCCCACCGGGTGAAAGAACATGAGGTTGCGCGGCCGGCCTGTTGCATCGATGATGACAGTTAACATGACCATGCCGTCTGCCTTTTTCTTGCACTTTTCGGGAGGAATGGGTGATAAGTTCAGCGGAAGCAACTCCGGAGCCGTTACTCCCGGACCAACGGAATAAATTTTCACGCGGACAGGCTGAGCATCCGGCTCCGCCGGCGACGCGGAAGGATCGGTTTGTTGCGCGGCAGTGAAACTCGTGGCCATCACGGCCAACAACATGCTTGCCCATAATCGCTTCATGAAGCCTCCTGAGAGTTATAAAGTCAATACAATTACACCAAGCCCAGTTCGCGAAGCAGGAAAGCGTAGTCGAACGCGATCTCCTTCAGATAGTCATACCGTCCGCTCGATCCGCCATGACCGGCCTGCATGTTGGTCACCAACAGCAATGGGTTGCTGTCCGTCTTGAGGGTGCGAAGTTTGGCTACATACTTGGCCGGCTCCCAGTACATGACCTGGCTGTCGTGGAGCGATGTCTTCACCAGCATCGCCGGATAACTCCCCGCCTTCAAATTGTCATAGGGCGAGTAACTCAGCATGTAATTGAAGTAAGTTTCCTCGTTCGGATTGCCCCACTCTTCGTACTCGGGAACAGTGAGCGGCAGCGATGCGTCAAGCATGGTGTTCATCACGTCCACAAACGGCACGTGGGAGACCACGGCACGAAAGATTTCTGGCTTGAGATTAACGACCGCGCCCATCAATAATCCCCCAGCCGACCCGCCCTCGATGGCCACGCGCGCAGGGTCGCCGTAGCTCACCGCGGTCAGATGCTCGACAGCAGCGACGAAGTCGGTGAAGGTGTTGCGTTTCACCAGCATTTTGCCCGCATCATGCCAGGGCTCGCCCAGGTCGCCGCCGCCGCGGATGTGCGCATAGGCCAGCACCACGCCCCGGTCCAGCAGACTCAGCCGGTTGGAACTGAACCCCAGCGGCAACGAGTATCCATAGGACCCATAACCGTACACATAGAGCGGATTCCGCCCCGCCTCGCGCTTGTCCTTGCGATACACCAGCGACACCGGCACCTGCACGCCATCCGCCGCCGTGGCATGAACGCGCTCGCTCGCATACAGGGTCCGGTCGAAGCCGCCGGGAACTTCGAGTTGCTTGAGCAGCATCGATGCGCCCGAAGCTACTTCATACTCATAGATCGAACTGGGCGTCACCAGCGACTGGTAAGCGTAGCGAAACGTTGGCGTCTCAAAGATTCGATTGATGTGCGGCTGCGCGCTGTAGGCCGGCTCCGGAAAGGCGATCTCTCCGGCCTGCGCCGCTTCCGGCCCGGTGCCGTCGAACTGCCACAATCGCAGCCGCGGCAATCCGTCTTCCCGCTCGCAGGCAATGAAGAAGCCGGCAAACAGGTCCACCTCTTCGAGCATCACGTCCGCGCGGTGCGCGATGCGCTCGGTCCAGTGCTCGCGGCCAGGCGTTGCCACCGGCGCGGTAACCAATCGGAAATTGCGCCCGCGATCGTTGGTGCGGATAAACCACAGCCCATTGCGATGATCGATGGAGTACTCGTGCTCGTCCTCGCGCACGCAGATGAGCGTGAATTGGCCCTCGGGTTCATTCGCCGGCAACACCCACGATTCGGTGGTGATGTGGCTGGCCGATTCCATCACCACAAACTTGCCGTCGCGCGTGCGTCCCGCGCCCAGGTTGAAGCGCTCGTCGTCCTCCTGATAGACCAGCACATCTTCAGCGTGCGGCGTAGCGCGTATGTGCCGCCACAACTGATACTGGCGCTTCTGCTCTTCGTCTTCGACGGTGTAAAACAGCGTGCGGTTGTCCGCCGCCCACACTACCGAACCCACGCGCTCCACTTCGTCTGCCAAGGTCTCGCCTGTATCGAGGTCCTTGATGTGCAGCGTGTACTGGCGGAAGCCCGTCGTGTCGGTCGTATAGGCCAGCCACCGGCCGTCCCCTGTCACGTCGGTGCCGCCGATCGAGAAAAAGGCGTGGCCTTCGGACAGCAGGTTGCCGTCCAGAATCACCTCTTCCGGCGCGCCTTCTTCCTGCCCGGCGGCGTTACCCCGTTTGCGGCAGTGGATTGCGTATTGCCGGCCCTCTTCGGTGCGCGTGTAATACCACCAGCCGCCATCGCGGAAGGGAACGGACACGTCGGTCTGCTTCACGTGCGACAGCATCTCGCCGTAGAGTTCCTCGCGCAGTCCGGCCAGCGGCGCCATCACCGCTTCCGCGTAGGCGTTTTCGGCTTCCAGGTATGCGGTCACCTCGGGATTCGGTTTGTCGCGCAGCCAGGCGTAGTCGTCCACCAGCACCGTGCCGTGGAGAGGAGTCTCTTTGTGTTCCTTGCGTGCAACCGGGGGCAGGAGCGTCGGGTTCTGGGTCATTTGCTATCAAGTGTAGTGCAAAGGCAGCCGTTAGCCTTCAGCTTCTAGCTCCTAGCTGCTTTCTGTTAGGCCGGTTCGATCCCTTGCCGCGGCCGGGTCGCCAGAGAGCCAACGGCGGGGAAAGTGAAAACTGGGAGTTCGGAGACAGCAGCCGGCTCCCATCCCACCCCAAGGGAACTTCTGCACCGCCGCCCGCGTACAATTGAGAGCGATGAAAGGCATTCGCCGCGTACATTCGACCCTCTTCCGGCTGCTGTTGGCAGCCTTCGTTTTCATTTCCGCAAGCGCCTTTCTGGTTCAGCGGAGCTTTGCCGAACGGGTCGAGGACCTGCCCAAACCCACCGACTATGTGAGCGATTTCGCCCATGTCCTGTCGCCGGAAGCCATTGCCAGGATCGATCGCCTCTGTGCGCAACTTGATCACTCGCAAGCCAATGCGCAGGTTGCCGTGGTCACCATTCGCACCCTCGACGGCGCGGACCCGGCGGACTTTGCCAACGCGCTCGAAGACAAGTGGAAGATGGGCCGCAAGGGCTCGGACCGCGGCGTGCTGATCTTTCTGGCCGTCGACGACCACAAGCGCAGGATCGAAGTGGGTTACGGCCTGGAAGGCATTCTGCCGGACGGCAAGGTGGGCGACATCGGCCGGGAGATGGTTCCCGCGCTGCGCGCCAACGACTTTGACGGCGCAGTTACGCTCGCCGTGGGGCAGGTGGCGCAGGTCATTGCCGCCGACGCCAAGGTCTCGCTGGATGATGAGCCGGCCCCGATGGCTCGCCCGGTGCGTCACGGATCGGTGCCCGGAAAGTTGATCCTGCTGGTGATTCTGCTTATCTTTTTTGGCGGTTTTCACCTTCTGCGGTTCCTGCTCGGTTTTGGCCTGTTCTCAAGCTTCTTTGGGCGCGGACCGTGGATTGGTGGTGGTGGCTTTGGCGGCGGTGGGTTCGGCGGTGGCGGCGGAGGCTCAGGCGGCGGTGGCTTTGGCGGTTTTGGCGGCGGCGGTTTTGGTGGCGGCGGGGCCGGCGGCGACTGGTAGTTTCTTTAAGCTCTTATGAAGGGGCTTCCTTCAACGGAAGCCGGAGGAGAAGAAGACTGTATGGGACGTGGACTTTGGATTGCACTGGGTGTCGTCGGCGTTTTGATTCTGGCTGTTCTGATGGTGTTCGGCAGCTATGTGAGCGCCAAGAACCAGATGGTTGCCAAGGACGAGGTGGTGAAGGCCGCGTGGTCGGACGTGGATGTGCAGTTACAGCGGCGCGCTGACCTGATCCCCAACCTGGTGGAGACCGTGAAGGGCTTTACCAAGGAAGAGAGCACGGTGTTCGGCGACATTGCGAACGCCCGCGCGGGCATGCTGAATGCGCAGGGACCGGCAGCCAAGATCGAAGCCAACGGGCATCTCGATTCCGCCCTGGGCCGCCTGCTGCTGCTCACTGAGAACTACCCGCAACTGCGCTCCAGCGACCAGTTCATGCGTCTACAGGACGAACTGGCGGGAACAGAAAACCGCATCGGTGTGGCGCGCAAGCGCTATAACGACGCGCTGCGCGATTACAACACCTTCGTGCGCCAGTTCCCCAACAGCATCTGGGCCGGCATTGCCGGTTTCCATGAGAACACGGCCTTTTTCGAGGCTAGCGCGGCCTCGCGCAACGCTCCCTCGGTGAAGTTCTAGAGCGTTTTCGGCTCCACTGTTCACAACCGAAGCGATCGTCTATGCTCTCCCACCCATTCGCAAAGTGCGCGAATGGATGGGGCAACCACAAGGTTTTGTTAAGACTTGAATCGAAAAACGCTCTAGGGCATTTTGAGGATTTCTGTATCCGCGCGGTGCGCGATGCCAACCAGGAAAAGGCTACGGCGTCGCGGTTTGATGGGCGAATAAAGGGAGAATGGGACCCCGGGGGGGGAGGGTATTTCCCGGCCCCGATCGACATCTTTCAATGCCGGGCCTCTGTTACCTCTTTTTCCCTCGAACCTCCAATTGACATTGTGGGCCGGAAGGAAATAATTTTCTGCAATCGGTTGTCGGATCCCGCCGCGGTCGAGGAAACGCAAATGCTGGTTGCCGGACCTGACTCTTGATCTGGCAAGAAAAGAGTGACATTCCTTCCCACTCTTACCCGCACAAAACGCGGGAAAGAGTGGCGACCCACACCGTATTTAGAGCGGTTCCAGGATAGATACACCCTTTCTGACGCATTGCGAGGTTGCCGCTCCCTGGTGATCGCGTCAACTCGGGTCTGTGGTTTCGAGGTACAGCAATCCTGGAACCGCTATTTGCCGGATCAGTAAGTCGCGAGTCCAGCAGCTCTGGTCAACAAGACGGCCTCGAAGGCATTCAATCCTCCGAGGCTGTCCTAGTGAACGCAGGTAGATTTGCACGCCAGAGGCGCTCGCGCGCGACTACTTCTGCGCTTCGCTGCCCTGGCCGGCAACCGTAAGATAATTCTTCACGCTGAACACGCCCGGAACGCCGTTGGCGCGCAGGAAGGCGGTATCCTTGTCGGCCTGCGAGTCCACTGTCCCGTAGAGTTCCACGTGGCCGTTCTGCACCGAGATGCGGATCGGCTTGGCGGGATCGATGGCGTATTTATTCAGCGTCGGATAACCGTACACCGC
Organism: Occallatibacter sp.; assembly: GCA_049516495.1. Lineage (GTDB taxonomy): Bacteria > Acidobacteriota > Terriglobia > Terriglobales > Acidobacteriaceae > Telmatobacter. The sequence goes on along the minus strand of JBEKTB010000019.1, from coordinate 19,097 downwards.
ACGAGCCACCTGCAGCCGCGTCTGGTCATCCATCACGGAGACAGGATCAACCTCGATCTCGCCGATCACGTCCTTGACACCGGGATAGGTTGAAACCAGCGCCAGTGCGGAATCCTTGTCCACATCGGTGCGGGCGTGTCCGCCAACGGTCACCACACCATTTTCCACTTTGATCCCGATGGAGTTGAATGCATTGCCGTAGCCCACGCGGTCATAAGCCAGTTTTTCGGCCAGTTTCGCCTGCAGTTCCTGGTCGGGAACGGTTGGGCCGGCAACCTCGATCTGGTTGCGCACCGCTGTAACTCCCTTGGCCTTGAGCACACGCTTCGCGGCGTCGGCCTTGTACTCATACAAGTCCACGGTTCCGGTCAAGGTGGCAATGCCGTTGTCCACGCTCACCTTCACGTTCTTGTATTGTTTCTTGTCCAGGCGGCCCGCGGCTTCGCTGGCTGTGGGGTTGTCAGTTTGCGCCTGCGCGGCTGCGCCGGAAGCAAGGGCCCGGGGTTGGGCAGCCAGCGAAATCTGCGGAAGGCTCAAAAGGGCTCCGGCGAGCGTCGCCGCAGCAAACGCAGCGCGGGGATTGCGCATCGTCATCGTCCAAGTCATAGGTAACTCCTCCTCGTGTATCGAACACGATAGCTTCAGGGAGACTGTGGACCTTTGCGGAGGCTGAACGGGACTGATCTGCGTAACTCGCCACCGTCGCCGGCCCTGGCGTCTTGCCCTGCGCACGTATAAACACAGGATGCAGGGAAAGGTTACGGGGTTTCACCGGTAGCGGCGCGTAGCCTTCACAACCATGGAGAAGACGCCGGACTCATCGCGGGCCACCAGCAAGGAAACATGCCGGTTAATGGCCACCTCGGCCTGGATGAGCTGCTGGGCTGTGGTGTTCACATTGGTCGCGTACGTGAGGGTGACATTGGAGCCTAACTGTTCCTCGACAATAATGCGGGAAGTGGAGTTGCCCAGCGCGCCGAGGTAGTTGGGATCCACTTTGACGCTGCCCGCGCCGAAGAGCTTTTGCACGCGGCTGCTGACCGTCGCGTTGAGCGCGCCGCCGAGCAGCGCATCGGTGGTGGGGTTGGCGCCCGCGGCTTCCTGCTGCCGGGTATACAGGCGCTGCTGACTCTGCGTTCGGCCCAGGGCCAGAAGCGCAACCACATCGGCCTCCGGCAAGGGCGGATCGCTGCGATACGTCACGGCCAGTTTGTCCGGAGTTCCGTGCAACCCGAGGGTAATGTCGTAATCCTCGACGTGCGCCGTGGCGTTCAAGTCGATGGACGGTTGAATGCGCACCGGGTTGGTAAAGAAGATGTCGCCGCGCTGCAACTCGTATCGGGTTCCGGCGATCATGGCGCTGCCCTCGGTGATGGAGACCCGGCCCAGCAGCGAAGGCGAAGCCACAGTGCCGCGCAGGCGCAGATCCACATTGCCGGCGAGCTTGGCATACGCGTTCTGGAAGTTCAGCTGCGGCGAGGAGGTAATGTGAACATCCAGGCGGATGTGGTTGGATGGAGCGTCGGGCGAGGCCACCGCCTGCACGGTATTGGTTTGTGCGGCCAGCGCCGCAATGTCCAGGTCGGGGCTTACCGTGAAGCGCGTGATGAGCACATCGCCGCCCAGCAGCAGATTGTTCTGTGACCCTTGCAGTCGCAGCGAGGCGTCGGCCAGCGAACTGACCCCGGACGGGTACCGGATGCGAATTCCGTCGCCTTTGACCGCCAGATCGGCAAAGATGCCGTGCTGGTAGGCCAGGTAGCCGGATACGCTCAGCAGTCCGCCGCCGCTCATGGCTGTCAGGCTCTTCACTTCCAGCCGGTTCTGGTTGAACTCCAGCGTTCCGTGCAGCTGGCTCAGCCCGTTGGGCAGATCTTCAAGCGACAGCGCTCCATTCTGAAAGTCGATGCGGCCGCGCAATCCCGGGTTCGAAAGCGGGCCGTGCGCCTCCACCTGGAACGTGGTGGTTCCACTGGCGGTCAGATCGGGGTCCAGTGTTTCGGCGATCTTCAGGTTGATGGATCCGCTGGCGGCAAAATCCAGTTGCTGCCTGCCCTTCAGAACCAGGCTTCCCTGGGCGTGCAGGTCAGTCTCTTCCCCGGTCACGTGCAGCGGGTCCAGATCGATGCGGCCATTGGCGATGGTCGCGTAGACGCCGCCCTCGCTCTTCAGATGGACGCCGGCCACGGTCACGGCCAACTGCTGCAGCCGCGCCTCGCCGCGCAGGTCCTCAGGCCGCGCCAGGGGTCCTTCGATCGTCACCGTTCCGGCCAGCGCCGACTCTCCGCTGAGGCCCTGCACATGGGCCATCTTGAAAAGCGCGCCGATGTTGAATCGCGAAAACTCAAGTTTGGCCTGGGTGGGATAGTCGCCGCTCAACGCCGTCTGCCCATGCGCGGTCAGTTCGGCAGCTTCCAGGCGGGTAGAGATGTCGTACGTCACCGAGCGGTTGGCGGTGTGCGCCACCAGTTCCAATCCGCCCAGCGGTTCTCCGCTCACCTGGAGCCCGGCCAGCGTGGCGTGCGCTTCAAGCCGCGGATCGTCCACAGTTCCAGACCCCGCGACGGAGAAGCCCAGTTTGCCGGTCACGTCCAAACCCTTGCGGTGCAGCCACTCGATGCGCGCCACGTCGATGGCCGCACCCCTGGCGTCCAGTTGGAAGCGGCGCGATTTGAGGTCGTAGCTGCCGGTGGCTGACACCTTTCCGGCCTCGTCGCTCACGGTCACTGAAGTGAGCTTGATGGTCTGGCCGGCGATGTTGCCTTGCGCCCGAATGCGCGAAATCGGCTCGTCGTACACGCTGCCCTTGTCCAGTTCCACCCACCCGGCGCCACCCAGTGTTCGGATGGCCCCGTCAGCCTGAATCTGCGCATTCAGCGTGCCCGTCACGGGCAGGTTTTGGCCGAGGAATGGTTGCACATCGTTGACGCCAACCTCGGCGGCACGCAGGCGCGCGTGAAGCACAGAGTTGTTGTCGAAGGCCGGCGCCGATGCTCCGGCAGGCATTGCATCCAGCGTCCCGCTGAGGTCGATCTCCGACTTGCCGCGTCGCACTACCCCATGGGACACATCGATTCGCGCCGCCGAATAGCTGCCCGTCGCCTCAACCGAATCCAGGCGAACCGATTGTGCTGGCCCGGGCTTCCCGCCTGCTGCCGCCGGAAGTTCGACGGCCAGTTGCGTGGCTTTCAGATTGCCTGAGAGGTGCGGATCGATCAGGGAACCGTTCCAGGACCCATGGAGAAAATCCAGTTGTCCGGTCAGAGTCACCGGCAAAGCCGCGGTTCCTGTTTTTCCGTTGCGGTTCAGCCCCAGGTCGCGCAGAACCGTGTCGAACTCTCCCAGGTTTTGCGAATGAAAATCAACCGAAAAGGCTGAACGGCTGGTGAGCGGATAAGCGCCCATCTGGCCGTGCGCCTCCAACAGGCTGGCGGGTGTGCGCAGCTCCAGTTTGCGCAAATCAACCGCGCCGTCGCGCTGGGTATAGGTTCCGTCCACCACGCCGTTGGAGGGCACCTCGCCCGGCAAGGCGTGGCCGGAGGGGCTCATGGCGAGCGTGGCGTTGACCGCCAGTGTATTGGCGTCGCCATGGGTCCAGTTTGCGATCGCCGGGCCGTTCAACACGGCGTCCAGACCCAGGCGCCGGAAGGGCGGCTCGCACACCATGTCCAGAACCGAGTCCAGCGAGACGTTCTTGAACTGCGCCGTGACTTTGCCGACCACCGGGATGATGAACGGCGGCGGATGCACCAGGATGGTGAGATTTTTGGCGATCGGGCCGGCGGCGCGCACGCTGGCCCTGCCCGCCGGTTGCAGAACAGCCGCTCCGGGAAGCGGCGGCAGCCAGGGGCTCAGCGCCACTTCGCCTTCAATTTGTCCGCCCTGGCGCAGTCTGGCAACAATCGACGTAATCAGCAACTGCTCCGGGTCCGCGTGAACATGCGCGTCCAACCGCACGCCAGTCGCGATCACTCCGGTTCCTATGTACGAGCCGCCGTCCACGTGGATCGTGCCGTCGCCGCGGAAAGTTCCGCCTTCCCCGGCTCCTGCCAGGTCCAGATGCGCAATGCCCTCCGGTGCGTAGTTGTATCCGGTGATTGGGTCCAGCAGCCGCATGTCCAGGTCGCCGATGGTCTTGGCCTGCCAGCGTGGCCGGGCAAAATTCTTGAGCACGCCGGAGACCTCCAGAGTGTGCCCATTGGCCATCAACCGCAGCGAGCGCAGGTAGACCGCTGAGCGCGACAGGTCCAGCGTGGCATCAAAGCGCCCTCGCGCAACCTGCGCCGCCTTGCGCGGCTCGTCGCCCCGGCCAAGGCTCAGGTTTCCGGCCCCGGCATCAATGTGATAGCTCTCCGGATTGCCGCCCGCCGCCGGCACATAGGCCATGCGCAGCGACACATCGTTGGCGGCCAGGTCCAGCGGAATGTACCGGTTCTGGAAATCAAAGCCCTCGCCGCGATCCTCGTATTCCGCCATTCCCTGTTCAATGGCGACGTGTCGGGCCTGCAAATCGAAGAGCGTGTCCAGGGCCGGCTTGCCCGGTTTTCTCGGCTTGCGGGGTTGCGGCTGGTTGGTTGAGCCGTCGGGGTAGACGATCAGGTGCAACTGCGGCTTTGAAATCTCCAGGTCGCGCAGCAGGATGTGCGGGCTCCAGATCCCCAGAATGCTCCAGCGCACGCGCAGATGCTCGATCCGGGCGTACGGAGCTTCTTCCGGGCCTTCGAGACCGTGCAGGACAACTCCCCCCGCCTCGGCTTCAAGGTTAAGCAATTTCCAGTGGAACGATGCGATCTCCACGCGTCCGCCGGTCAGGTTTTCGAGCCCCGTGACTAGTCGTTTGCGGACCGCATTCTCAAACCCCGCCGAGCTGGCCCAGAAATAAAGACCCACGGCCGTTACCGCCAACAGGACCGCAGCGCCGGCCACGGTCAAGGGAAGATGGCGGAGAAAGAAGCGGCGCAATCGGGTCCGGCGACGGGGGCTGGCGGTCGCACTGGGCTCGTCAGGTTCGGGCTCGTCAGGTCCGGGCGAAACAGGTCCAGGCAGAAGCGCTTCAGGTTCACCGGTTTGTGGGCTTGCGTAGGGAACGGGAGGGGTCGATTCGGGCTCGCTCATGCGTCTCCTTCCCCTGTGCCGCCCTGGTTTTCCGGGGGCTCGAGAGCCGGGTCCAGAATCTCCACGTCGCCCTGTTTGCGCAGGTTCCTGAGCCAGTCGTCGAACAGCTCGTTGACCTGCTGCTGCAGCAGAATCTCCTCAATCCGCGGCGCCACCTTGTCCAGCGCCGGAATTGTTTCCCCGGCCGCGTATTGGGGCAGCAGCGTGTCGTGGTAATACGTTTCGATCTCCTTGGGAGAGATGCGAATTCCCTGGCGGAAACGCTGTTCGATGAAACGCAGAATCTGAATCCGGTAGCGGAGATAAGTGTCCACCCGCTCCGGAGTCAGGTCGTGCGCGCCCAGAAACGCATTCCATCCCTCATCGGAGGCGCAGTTCCGGTGCACGCAGGCGGGCAGTTCCTTGCGAATCTCAGCCACCCGGGCGTCGATTTCCACCTGGGAGGGCTCCGCTGCCTGTGTGTCTTCCTGCCGAATCTGCTGCTGGATAAGCGCCCGGCTGATCAACTGCTGCAATGCCCGTTTCCGAGTAAGGACGCCGAGTCCGCCCCGCCCAGGGTCCAGCACCGCGAGCCGGATCTCTTCCTCTACGTCACTGGCCAGGATGGCCTGGTTGTTCACCACGGCCACCACCTGGTCGAGCACCACGGCCTGGGTTGCTTCAGCCTGCCCCCGAGCCATTCCCGGGGTTCCCGCCGCGGCGGCCAGGCACACCGCCGCTATCCACATACAGACGGGTCCGGGCCTGTTCTTGAGTCGAATTGGACGGAGGAGGCGCATCAGAAGGTCTGTCCCAGGCTGAAGAAAAAGTTGAAGTGGCCGGCCTCGCCCACATGCGGGTTGGCCTGTACATCTTTCTGCGAGTAGTTGTAGATCACCGGATAGATGGGCGAATTCAGGTTATAGCTGAAGTCCAGCCGGATTGGTCCGACCGGCGTATGGTAGCGCAAACCAAGCCCCGGCGTGTGCGAGAAGTAGTTGAAGCTGCACGTGCCCTGCCAGCCGGTCGAGGTGACCGGCCCCGGTGGAGTCGTGGTTTTTTCGGGAGCCGTCAGGTTCTTGCACGTGTCGCGGTCCGGCTGGTGGATTCGCAGGGCGCTGACCCAGGCATCCGATGCATTGGTGAAGATGTTGCCCATGTCGTGGAAGAGCACAAAGCTGAGAGTGTCGCCAAACCAGGGAAGCGTGGGCGGCGGAAGGCGCATTTCCGTGCTGTTGATCAGTGCGCCGGCACCCCCGACCGGGTAACCTGTCTCGGGGTCGCGCGGACCTGCTGCATTCTCTGAGAACCCACGCAGGGAGGTCGCACCTCCTGCATAGAGCCGCTCGGGAAGCGGAATCAACTCGGTTTCGGCCGAGCCAAAGGCCCGTTCCTGGCCGTAACGCGTGTTGCGGGCCAGCACGAAGCGGCCTTTATCGAAGCTGTAATAGCTGGAGTTGGACAAGTCCAGGCGATTGAAGTCGGCCTGGGCGCCGAAGCCTCCGCTGGACAGGAAATCCTGGAAGCTGGTGTAGGTGCCGCGATGTGCGTCCAGGGGCGAGTCGCGAGTGTCGCGGATCCAGGTCAGCGCCGGGCCCGCCACGCGCACCGCCGTGGCCAACTGCTCAATCTCTCCTGGCGCGACCTGCAAGCTGCTCGCCTCCACCTTGACGCGGCGGAAGTTGAACTCGTAAACGAACGTGTTTGCTTTCGACAGAAAGGACCCAGGCGTGTTGAAGTGCTCCGTCCAGCGCAGCCCGGCTTCGAGTTTGGAAGCCACGTAGGTGGTCACATCCAGGCTGTTGGCGTAGCCGCCGGAAAATGTCAGGCCGAAGTTCCGGTTTCCCTCGAAATGCGGGTTCTGGAAAAGCAGGTCGACCTTCTGTTCAAGCAGACCATAGGTTCCCTGGACCGAGGCCGACAGCTCCCGGCCGAAGAGATTGTTGCGGGTGATGTCGGCGAGCACACGGGGGCTCACGCCCGTCTTGCCGTTGGGATTGCAGGTGGCGCCGCTGACGACGATGCCCCCGCAATTGTACTGAGGCGTTCCCGTCGAGGCCTCGAAACCGAATCCGTAGGTCAGTGTCCAGCGCCGTGCCTCCACCGCCTGCAGCAGGACTGTCTTCGTCGCTTCGCCGCCGGTGGGATTCTCGACCGCCGTGTCGATCTCGTTGAAGAGAGCAAACTCGTAGAGATTCCGCTGCGTCTCCTGGAGAGCGGTCTCGTTGAGCGGGTCGCCGGGATGCAGGGTGATGGCCTTCGCCACGGTTTTCGGCCGCGTGTAATGCAGACCCGTCAACAGTACCTTGCGCACAAAGATCTGCTCTCCCTCGGTGATGTGGAAGACCACATCCACCTTGCTCGGGTCGTCCGGCTCAAACTTCTGCGTAACCTCCACTCGAGCCTGCTCGAAACCCCGGCTCAGATAGTCGGTGAGCAGAGCGTCCCTGTCCCCGGCCAGGTTCTGCGGCGAAAGCAGTTGGCCGGCCGTCGTATTCAGTTGAGGAGTCAGTTTGGCCGCATCCACATGCCCGTTTCCTTCCAGGCTGACCGTGCCTACCCGCAACTGCGGACCCTCGTCGATGCGGTAGACCACGGTGAGCGGGGCCGTCTTCTGCGCTCGTGACGAAGTGGTCGCAAGGGCGCCGCCGGCAGGCTGTGGATCCGCTTTCGCCGTCTCCGGGGTACTGATCTCGGGGGTGATTTTGACCGAGGCAAAGCCGTTGCTCTGATAAGCGGCCTGCAACGCCCCCACATCGGCGGCAACCAGGGTTTGAGAGTAGGTGCCGTGCCGGTCCAATGAATCGGCGGCATGAACGCTGAGCAACTCCTTGAGCGTCGTCTCGTCGAAGTAGTGGTTGCCTTCGACTGAAACGTGCTGCACGCGCCGTCGCGGCCCCAGCCGCACGTTGTATAGAATCGTTACCCGCTCGGCGCCCGTGGTCTGCTGCTCATGATCGACCTTTACGTCGAAGTAGCCCAGCCGCTGGAAATAGTCGCGCAGCCGCCGATTCCCCTCGTTCAGCAGATCTTCGTCCACGGAGCCTTCCTCGAAGATGGGGATTGCCCGCTTCACGCGCTCCGAACTTATGCTGGCTCCCTCCACCAGCACCTTCACTTCAGGCCCCCGGTTGGCGGAAAACCGGAAATTAGCGCGGTGCGACTGCGCGGCGTACGGCTGCGACTCGAGCTTGATCTCCGCTTCCAGCCGCTGCTGGCTCTGGTAGACCTTCAGTACCCCGGCCAGCGCCCGGTTGGCGGTCTCGTGATTCACCTTGGAGCCGGCTCTGAGGTGCGCATGACGGCGAAAATCGGCCGCGCTCATCCCCGCGTCCCCGGTTACGTCCACTGTGCCCACCCGCGCCTGCGGCCCTGAAATCACGTGGAAGGCGATATCGACCAGCAGGTCGTCGGGCCGGGGTGTCATGGTATAGGTAATTTGCGACTCGTGAAAGCCGTTTGTCTCCAGGGTCAGGCGCATCTGCTCGAGCGCCTGGCTGAGCTTGGCCGGGGTAAACCGGGTTCCCGCGGACAGTTGGCTGGTGCGTTCCAGTTGCGTGTTGATCGTGGCGCCTTTGGCCCCTTCCACGCTCACGGTGCCGATAAAGGTCCGGGGGTGACCGCGAAAAACCAGGGCCACTCCGTCGCCTTCGCGCTGACCTTCCACGTCAATCGTCTCGAACAGGCCGGTCGAAAAAAGCTGGCGCAGGCTCTTCTTCAGATTCTCCCGGTTGAGCGGAGTTCCCTCGGCCTGGGCCAGGTGGCCAGGCAGCGGGGCCAGGCGGTCGGACGGGACCCCTTGAAATGCGATGCGCCGGACAGGCAAGCCGACCCATCGGGCGAGGGAATCGACGCCAGCTCCCGAGGGCGCCTGTGGCGACTGTTCGCCGGCTGTCACCGAATCGCCCGCGACCTGGCCCGGCTCGCTCCAGCAGTCAACCCCGCCGCCGACTCCGATGGCGACAAGCCATGCCAGAAGAACTCCGCACCCGCATCGCTTGCTGCTTTGCCCCGCCGGCTTTGCCCTCAAGACCATATCTCCAAACAACACGGGGCATAGCGCCCCGTTCGCTGCAGGATTGCATCCAACACTGTATCAGGGACGCCGCCCCGGTTATTCTGCGCCGAAGCTCCATGTTTTGAACCACTGCCCTTATACTAACGAGGAATGGAGCCCGGCGCAGAAGATCGGGCGGGGGAGCAATCCCCGCAAGGAAATCTATGCCCCAATCCCAATTCCCCAAGCGTCCCCCCGACCTGACCCCGCGCGCTTCATGCGGGGAAGCTCCCCCCGCGACTGAAGTCGCTGCTACCCTGCCCGGTCTTTCCCCGGCCACGGCCAATCCCGGCGAAGCCGACATCCTGTCCCGCGCCCAAAGTGGAGACCATCAGGCTTTCGCCCAACTCTACTTTCTGCACAAAAGGCGCATCTATTCTCTATGTCTGCGCATGGTGGGCAATGTTGCGGAGGCAGAGGACCTGACCCAGGAAGCATTCCTTCAACTGCACCGCAAAATTGCCACCTTTCGCGGTGATTCGGCCTTTTCCACCTGGCTGCACCGGCTGGCCATCAACGTCGTGTTGATGCACCTCAGGAAAAAGGGTCTGCCCCTTGTCTCACTGGATGAAGCCATGGAACCTGCTTCTGAAGGAGGACCCGGCCGGAGCTTTGGTGCTCCCGATCTGACTTTGTCGGGCTCCATCGACCGATTGGCCCTCGAACGCGCGGTCGCCGACCTTCCCGCCGGTTATCGTCTCACTTTTGTGCTTCATGACATCGAAGGTTACGAGCATAATGAGATTGCGTCCATGCTCGAGTGCTCGATCGGAAACAGCAAATCCCAATTGCACAAGGCGCGGCTCAAGCTGCGCGATGCCTTGCGGGCTTTTCCCCGTCAGGAGGCGCGGCCATGAAGCCAGACCGCAGCAATATGACCTGCCAGCAGTTCCAGGATCAGCTGCCGGAACTGATTGGCTCCGGCGAGAATGCAGCCAGCCATCCGCACCTGCAGACTTGCGCCCTTTGCCGCGCCCTGCTCTCCGACCTTGAGATCATCGCCGCTGCCGCTCGCCAGTTGTTCCCGATTGTGGAGCCGCCCGATGACCTTTGGGAGCATATTGAGTCCGCCCTTAAAGATGAGGACGGCGCCCCGGAACCCCTCGACAAAGGCTCTTCCAGGCCGCGATAAAGAGCTGAATCTGGTGGACTGCGGAGTTGCCACGCCGAGTCCGGTCCTGGAGTTCAATCCGGCACCTGTTTCGTTTTTGAGCGCCCGCGCGGTCCCCAGCTCAAAACTCCTTCCCCGGTGCGCCCCCGCGCACTCACCTTCCTGTGGCTTTGGCCGATACTCCATTCGAGCCGCATTGCATCGAGGGGATCGGGAAGACCTTGAGAATTCCTGCCGCCTGCACGCCGGTGTATCCTCTCAGGAAATCCGGTCGGACAGGGCAACGAAATGCCTTCTGGAACTGATCCCCAACCTCACAAAGGCGCCGTCCAGCATGAGTAGAACCCGAACCAAGTCCCGAAGTGGAACTGCGAACAGCACTTCGGCGTACCTGAGGGGGCTGCCAGAGGAATCAAAGACGGTGAGAACGCGGGCAGTCGTACTTTTTTCTGAAACTTTTCGAAGTCTGCGTGCTCTAATGAAGAAAAGTTGATAAGAGGACACTCAATGTCAAGCCAGCCCCCCATCCCGCCGTCCCTCAAGAGCCCTTCGCCGAAGGACACCCACGCCGTGCGCAGAATTCCTGTCCTGCCGGTCCGCGACACGGTCCTGTTTCCCCATGCCGTATTGCCCCTGACCGTCGGACGTGAAAGCTCCATCCAGTTGATCGAGTCGCTGGGCGAGGAGCGGGCCATCGTGGTCGCTGCGCAACTGGACCCGCGCCTCGATTCCCCCAAGCCGGCCGATCTGCATGGTGTTGGAACCCTGGCCACGGTGCACAAAATCGTGCGCATGCCCAACCAGAGCCGCTTTGTGTTCACCGAGGGAGTGGAGCGGGTGCGCCTGGTGCGCTACGTTCAGACCGAGCCGTTCATGGTGGCCGAAGTGGAGACGCTGGAGGACGCGGAACCCGCGCCGACGGCCAGCGTGGAAGCCTTGGTGCGCAATGTGATCGGGCAATTCCAGCAGATCGTTTCCGAGTCCCAAACGCTCTCGGACGAGCTCCGCACCATTGCCGCGAACATTGAAGAGCCCAGCCGCCTGGTGGATTTTGTGGCTTCGTCCCTGCCGTTCCTGACCACCGACGACAAGCAGCAGCTGCTGGAGACGGCGAACATTGGAACCCGGCTCGAACTGTTGAATCAGCACCTGGCCAAGGAGATCGAAGTGCAGCAGTTGCGCGCCAAGATCCAGACCGAGGTGCAGGACCAGGTGCAGCAGTCGCAGCGCGACTACTACCTGCGCGAGCAGCTCAAGGCCATTCAGAAGGAACTGGGCGAGCAGGACGAGGGCCAGCGCGAGACCGACGAGCTGCGCCAGAAGATCGATGCCGCAGGCATGCCGGAGGACGTGAAGAAGGAGGCGCTGAAAGAGCTTTCGCGGCTGTCGCGCATGTCTCCCATGGCCGCCGACTACTCGCTCACGCGCAATTACATTGAATGGCTGGCCCTGCTGCCGTGGGCCAGGAGTTCGGGCTCCAAGATCGATATCGGCAAGGCCAAGGAGATCCTCGACGAGGACCACTACGAGCTGAAGAAGGTGAAGGACCGGATTCTCGACTACCTCAGCGTCCTGGAACTGAAGCCGGACATGAAGGGTCCCATCCTGTGCTTTGTCGGGCCCCCCGGAGTGGGCAAGACCAGCCTGGGCCGGTCCATTGCCCGCGCGCTGGGGCGCAAATTCCAGCGCATCTCGCTGGGCGGCATGCACGACGAGGCCGAGATTCGCGGCCATCGCCGCACGTACATCGGGGCGCTGCCGGGCCAGATCATCCAGAGCATTCGCCGCGCTGAAGTCAACGACCCGGTCATCATGCTGGACGAGGTGGACAAGCTGGGCCGCGACTTCCGCGGCGATCCGGCCTCGGCGCTGCTTGAAACGCTGGACCCCGAGCAAAACAATACCTTCCGGGACAACTACCTGGACGTGCCGTTCGATCTCTCCAAGGTCCTGTTCATCTGCACGGCGAACATGCTGGACACGGTGCCGGCGCCGCTGATCGACCGCATGGAGCTGATCCCGCTGCAGGGCTACAGCGAAGAGGAAAAGGTGCACATCGCCTTCCGCTACCTGATTCCCCGGCAGATCAAGGAGAACGGGATTACGCCTGAGCAGATCGAGTTTCCCGAGGATGCGGTGCGCTACGTGGTGCGCCACTATACCCGCGAGGCAGGCGTGCGCAAACTCGAACAGACGCTGGGCACGATCTGCCGCAAGCAGGCGCGGCGAGTTGTCGAAGGCAAGACGGAAAAGCTGACAGTGACACGCGAAACGATCAAGGAATTTCTGGGTGGCATCCAGGTGCGCGTTGAAACCGAGGTCTCGGAACGGGTGAAGCGCCCTGGCGTGGCTGTCGGCCTGGCCTGGACGCCGGCGGGCGGCGACATCCTCTTCATCGAGGCCAACAAGATGAAGGGCAAAGGCGGCTTTACCATGACCGGCCAGATCGGCGAGGTAATGCAGGAGTCCATGCAGGCCGCGCTCACCTGGGTGCGGTCGAATGCTGCCAGCCTGGGCCTTGCGGAGGACTTTACCAAGGAGATCGACCTGCACATCCACGTTCCGGCTGGAGCCATTCCCAAGGACGGCCCTTCAGCCGGTGTCACCATGGCCACGGTGCTGGTGTCGCTTTTGACCGATCTGCCGGTGCGCCCGCTGACCGCCATGACCGGCGAAATTACGCTCAGCGGTAACGTGCTTCCGGTGGGCGGCATCAAGGAGAAATTCCTGGCCGCGCGCCGGGCCGGAGTCGAAACCATCATCCTGCCCGCCGAAAATCGACAGGACGTGGAGGAAGACCTGACGCCGGAGCTGATCGCGGGCGTCCAGATCCACTACGCCAGCCGCATTGAGGATGTTCTGGCTGTCGCTTTGCCGCTGCTCCAGGCGCGGCCGGACACGGTTCCGGCTGAGGCTGAAATCAGCGTTGGCGCGGTTGCCTGATTTTCAGAGACAACAGCGTGCGAGGGGCCGGCGAACCTGCCGGCCCTTTTCGTTGATGCGCAACCTGCACCCTCCGCCGACTGTTTGTGCAGTGTCGCGTCTAACCGGCAGGCGGTATTCTTCTTGAAAGTGATGCAGATCCGAGTTTTTCCCTTTGGCGTGTTGAAGGATTGGCTGGGCGCTTCCGCCACGGCGGTCGAGTTGCCCGAGGGCGCGACGGTTGCCGAGCTGCTCGGGCGCTTGAGCGAGCGAAAGCCCGCGCCCCCACTGCAGGGTATCGCTGTCAGCGTCAATGCCGAATACGCTACCCCGGCTCATGAGCTGCAGGAGGGCGACGAGGTCGGACTGCTGCCGCCGGTCTCAGGCGGCGGTGCTGCGCGCGCTGCGGGTCTTTCGGCTGGGAACGATGCCGGCTCGGCAGGGCTGACCGCACTGACACGCGAACCCATTGCCACTGCGGACCTGGTTGCCCGGGCAAAGCGGGGCGAGGATGGCGCCGTGGTCGTGTTTGACGGAATCGTGCGCAACAACTCCCGCAGCCGCCGTACTCTTTACCTTGACTATGAAGCCTATGAAGAGATGGCCGTCCGGCAGATGAAAGAGCTGGCGAATGAAGCCCGCACCCGCTTCGAAGTGCGCCACGTGACATTGGTGCACCGCCTGGGTCGGCTCGAAATCGGCGAAACCAGCGTGCTCATCGTGGTTGCCTCGGCGCATCGCGGCCAGGCATTCGAGGCCTGCCGCTGGCTCATTGACACGCTCAAGAAGACAGTCCCGATCTGGAAGCGGGAGACCTTTGAGGATGGAACCGTGTGGGCAGCGGGCGAGCCGTTTCCCGCCGGGCTGGCCGTGGACGCCCCGGAGGGTTCGCATGGCTCGTAAGACGAGTGCGGTTTCTGGTCGAGGAGGCGGTCATACTTCTTGTCCCGGACGAGTCTTCCGGCTGTGCGGACAGGCTTTCTGCGCGGCGCTGCTTGTCTTGGCGCCCCGCGCAAATTTGGCCCAGGAAACCACGCTGCATCTCGACGTAAGACTGGTCAACGTCTTTGTCAATGTGACCGACCGGAACGGGGCCATCGTGGGCGGTTTGACGCGCGACGACTTCGCCGTAACCGAGGATGGCCGCCCGCAGCAGATCGCGGTTTTCGAGCGCCAGTCTGAGTTACCGCTCAATCTGACCCTGGCCATCGACACAAGCGGCAGCGTGCACAAGGACATGTCCCAGGAGTCGGACGCGGCCCGCCGGTTTGTCCACGCTCTTTTGCGCGGACAGGACCAGATGAGCCTGCTCCAGTTCGCGACCGACGTGCGAGAACTGACGCCCTTTACCAACAAAGTGAGCGTGATCGAGCACGGCCTCAGCCAGTTGCATAGCGACTGGGCGACAGCTCTCTACGACGCGATTTACCTGGGCGCCGAGCGGCTGGGCAAGAAGGACGGACGCAAGGTTCTCGTGCTGGTCTCCGATGGCGACGACACGGCCAGCGCGACCACCTACGCCCGGGCTCTCGAGCAGGCGCTGCGCAACGAGGTCATGATCTACAGCATCATCGACGTGCCCATCGAGGCCAGCGCGGGCCGCGATTTGGGCGGAGAACACGCGCTTATCACCCTGGCGGAGCAAACCGGCGGCAAGAGCTATTACGTCAGCGACGGCGGTCTCGACAAGGCATTCGCGCGGGTCAGCGACGACCTGCGCACTCAGTATCTTCTTGGCTATTACCCCCACAATCAGGAGCCGGGAAGGTCTTTCCACCGGTTGCAGGTGACCATTCCAAGGGCCACGGTCGATTCCTTCAACGTTCGCCACAAGACGGGCTATTACATGGACCCGTCGGTAAAAGGGAATTGATTCGCGAAAATTCCTTGCCAGGCTTCCCGATGCGGACCTTCGTTTCTCCCCAGGTTGCATCTAAACTGTCAACATGACCCCTCCACTTTCCACGCGCCATCGTTCCAAGCTGCCTCCGCCGGGCCAGACCGGTCAGGAGGCGCTCTACCTGCGCTCACTCAGCGATCGTCAGGTGAGCGTCCAGATCAAGTTGCGCGATGGAGAGATCGTGCGTGGCTGGATCGAGTACTTCGACGACGGAATGCTGCGCCTCACCCGCGACGGCAAACCCAACCTTTTCATCTACAAGCACCAGATCCGGACCATTACCGAAACCGGCCGGCGCGGCCCGCATCATGCATCGTCCATCGAGACGGGCGGCAATGGCTCCGCAAAAAATGGGACGCGCTCATGACGGGTGGCGGGCAAGAGGCAACGCCGGAATGGGTGTGGGTTCCCAAGGCCGCGGGCATCGCCCGTGAGGCCGGTGCACGTCTGCGCGAGTTTTTCGCCAAGGGCGTCGAAACCGAATACAAGGGAGACGTGGACCTGGTCACAGTGGCTGACCGGACATCGGAGAAGCTGATCCGCGGCCTGCTGGCGGAGGCCTTTCCGGAACACGGAGTTTACGGCGAAGAGGGCACTCGCGACCGGCTCGATGCCGAGTTTCGCTGGTATGTGGACCCGCTGGACGGGACCACCAACTTTGCCCACGGCTTTCCGCACTTTTGCGTCTCGCTGGGCCTGGAAAAGAGATCGGCCGGGCTCAACTCGAATCAGGACGGAACCCTGGTGGCCGCGGTTGTCTACGACCCCATGCGGGACGAATTGTTTACCGCCGAGCGGGGACTGGGCGCGCGGCTGAACGGCAAGCCCATCCGGGTTGCGCGCATTCCGGACTTGGCGGAGTCCCTGGTAGCCACCGGCTTTCCCAGCCGCAAGCGCCATCAGAGTCCCAACGTGCACTTTTACCAGGAATTTACCCTGCGTTCGCACGGGGTGCGGCGTGCCGGTTCGGCTGCGCTCGACCTGGCTTACGTTGCCGCCGGCCGCCTGGAGGCCTTTTGGGAGTTCAACCTGAACCCCTGGGACACGGCAGCCGGAATCTTGCTGGTCGAAGAGGCGGGCGGCCGCGTCACGGATTTCGCTGGCAGCCATTTTCGGCTGGACAGCCGCGAGATTCTGGCCTCGAACGGCCTGATCCATGCGGAGTTGGTGGGTATCTTCGAGGCCATGTTCGCCGGGCGCGACCTGGAGCCCATCCCGACTCCGCAGGAGTTTGCCGCGCACCGCGCCGCGCGCAAGGCTGGTTAGCAGCTCAGTTGCAAATCGGAGGTTTTGGGGCAGGGAATTTGCCCGCGTTCGGGGATGACTCTCCGTTTGTTTGCCTCTTGTTTATCGATCTGGTTGCAGACAATTAAACTTGAGGTATCGGAGCGTTCGAGCGTTCGAGCGGGAGGAAGCCCTTGGCTTATTACACGCGGGTTCTGTCAAAAGATGAAGAGTTTCCTCCCTTCGAGGAACTTGCACAGTTGATTCGCGACGAGCACCCCGACTTCAAGCTGGCCATCGAAGAAGGAACGGAAGAAGAATGGGAAACCCTTCTGCTCGCCGGCAATGACGAGGTCGAGGTTGCGCTGGTGGAGCGCAATCCCGTTTTCGACGGCTCGATAGGCCAGGACGAGATTGCCGACTTCCTTGAGGATTTGCAGGATTGCAAGCCGGAAAGCGGCGTCCAGTGGCTTGCCGATTACCTGGCCGAGGTCAAAACGATCTACGCGTTCCAGCACCTGCAAGGCGCGCACACCGAGGAAGGCGGCAACGTCCTCCATGCGCTGCGTTCGGCCCTGTGGGAGCGCGGAGACGCCATCATTCAGGCCGATGGAGAGGGGTTCACCAACGAAGAGGGCTATCACATCGTGTGGCAGTTTTCCGACTCCGTCTCCGGCCCGTGGAACATGGGCGTCTATCAGGACGGAACCTGGCTTCACTTCACCATGGACCTGGGCGATCCCGACCATCGGGCTGCTTTCCTCAACGGTGAAGTGCCGGACGATCTGTCGGTCATTCGCACCCCCGGCCCGCAACGCTAGCCGACTTCCGCTGCTTCCGGCCCGAGCTTTCGCCCTCCTTGTGCCCGCCGTCACCCCGGGCTCCCGCTTCCATCCACTAGAATCGGGATGAGGAGTTTCGAAAAAATGGCCCGTAAAGCACTGATTGCCGCCAACTGGAAGATGTTCAAGACGCCTGCTGAAGCCAAGGCGTTCGTCGATGCCTTTTTGCCGCTCGTCGCCTCGCACACCCGCGACGAGATCGCCCTGTTTCCCTCGCCGGTTCTGCTGCCCACGGTCATCGAGGCCGCCAAAGGCTCCAATGTTTCGGTGGGCGCGCAGAACATCCACTTTGCCGAGGAGGGCGCCTACACTGGCGAGACCTCTCTGAACCAGCTCCAGGCCGTGGGCGGAACGCATACCCTGATCGGCCACTCCGAGCGCCGGCAGTACTTTGCCGAGACCGACGAAATCGTCAACAAGAAGCTGCACGCTGCGCTCAAGCACGGCGTTGTGCCCGTGGTCTGCGTGGGCGAGGTTCTGGCCGAGCGCGAAGCCGGCAAGACCGCCGAAGTGCTCAAGACCCAGATCGCCGGAGCCTTTGTTGGCATCACGGCCGAAATCGCCAAGCCCATCGTGATTGCGTACGAGCCGGTCTGGGCCATCGGCACCGGCAAGACGGCCACGCCTGAGATCGCCGTCGACGCGCACAAGATCATCCGCGCTGAAGTGGCGAAGCTGCTCGGCGCTGAAACGGCCGCGGCTGTCCGCATTCTCTACGGCGGCAGCGTGAAGCCCGACAACGCCACTTCGCTGATCGGTCAGGAAGAGATTGACGGCGCCCTGGTGGGCGGCGCCAGCCTCAAGCCCGATTCCTTCGCCGCGATCGTCAAGTACTAGTTTCCATCGCCCATGGTTGGGCCGCGAACTCCCGTTCGCGGCCCAACGTATCATGGCTCATGGCTCAGCGCGATCTTTACGTCGACCGCCTTCGTTCGGTGATGACGGCATTCGTCATCCTGCACCATACCGCCATTACCTACGGCGCTATCGGCGGCTGGTTCTGGCACGAGCTTCAGCCTTCCGCAGCACCTTCCAGCCGGCTGCTCATTCTCTTCTGCACCACCAACCAGGCCTATTTCATGGGCTTTTTCTTCCTCCTGGCCGGCTACTTCACGCCCGCCTCGCTGGAGCGCAAGGGCTACGCGCGCTTCATCGGCGACCGCTTTCTGCGTCTCGGCCTGCCCCTGCTCGCGTTCGGTCTGATCCTCGGCCCGCTGACCGCGGCCATTGTGAATTTCTGGGAGGGAAAAGGATTCTGGTCCTGCATCGCCTGGCTCTGGCGCCACAAACAGTTCATCAACGGCCCGCTTTGGTTTGCCCAGGCGCTGCTGATTTTCAGCCTCGCCTATTGCGCGTGGCGGGCGCTGTTCGGCTTGCCGCTGGCAGGCGCTGAACGCACGGTCAAGCCGGTTCCGTCCGGGCTTTGGTGGCTGCTGAGCGCTCTTGTCACCGGTGCTGCCGCGCTCGCCATTCGCCAGTTCGTTCCCGTGGGCGTGAATGTGATCGGCCTGCAACTCGCCTACTTCGCCACGTACATCTTCCTCTTCGCGGCGGGCATTGCCGCATGGCGCTTCGACTGGCTGCGGCAACTCAACGGGAAGAATGCGCGCATCGGAATTCTGGCGTTCCTCATTGCCTGGCCGCTGATGCCTGTGGCCAGCGCCCTTGCCCGCACATTCGGAAAGGCCAACTTCACGGGCGGACTTTCCTGGGCGGCGATCTTCTACGCGCTGTGGGAGCCGTTCGTGGCCTGGGGCCTGATCGCCGCGTGGCTGCTGGTTTTCCGCGCACGCATGAACCAGCCTTCAGAATTTTGGAAATGGCTCAACCGCCGCGCCTACGCGGTGTATATCCTCCATCCGCCAGTGCTGGTCGGCATCAGTCTGCTGCTGCATGGCTGGGTCGCGCCTGCGCTGGTCAAGTTCGGCGTAGTTGGCCTGTTGACTT
>JBEKTB010000018.1:0-60126 GCA_049516495.1 Occallatibacter sp. | reverse complement strand
TGAGACCTGGGATGTAAGAGCCCGCGCGGTTATCCTCTGTCTAACCAATAAAGCCCGGGTGCCCCAGGTCTCGCCTTTGAGACCTGGGATGTAAAAGCCCGGGCGGTTGTCTTCCATCTGACCAATAAAGCCCGGGTACCCCAGATCTCGCCTCTGAGACCTGGGATGTAGGATGTTGGCATGACGAAGGGGCTCGTTCGTTATCAGCAATGCGGCTGTTTCCACTTCCTCACGTTCAGTTGTTATCACCGTCTGCCTTATCTGGGCACCGAGGCAGCGCGCAGTCTTTTCGAGCGCGCTTTGGAAGCGATGCGAGTCCGCTACGACTTTGTTGTCTGCGGCTACGTAGTCATGCCGGAACACGTCCATTTGCTGGTCAGTGAACCCACGAAAGCGACTCTTGCCAAGGCGATTCAAGCCCTGAAGTTATCCGTAACCGTTCGAAGCCAGGAACGGCCTTTCTGGCAGCCACGTTATTACGACTTCAACGTACATAACGAAGAGAAGCGGGTCGAAAAGCTTCGTTATATGCACCGCAATCCGGTCAAGCGTGGATTGGTGAAAACGCCCGAGCAGTGGGCATGGTCGAGTTACTGGCACTATGCGACCGGCGAAATCGGAACCGTAGAGATCGAGTCTTTGTGGACCGGGGCGCGCCGGGATGGCTTGATCGATCCCAGGTCTCAAAGTCGAGACCTGGGGCACCCAATCTTGGTGGTAGGTTGAGATTTGGGCCACCCGCCAATCCGTAACGCTCCGCAGAGCAACGGCGTTAAACTCAGAGCTATATTCCGAGGGATTCAGTTGCAGAACGCAGCCAACACAATAGTCCTGATTGCCGCCGTTGTTGCACTCATTACAGCCTTGGTCCCTTTTGGAAAATGGGTCTGGCGAACTTATGGCGCGCGAAATTTCAACGCAAAAAAGGCCCACTATGATGAGCTACTTGAAGAGGCAAAGTGGTTTGAGAACCGACTACTCCGACTCGACACATTCCGCAAGCAATTGCTCTACGGCACGATGTGTGATCAACAGCCCGACAGGTTGAAGTTGACTGAGATGATCTCCAAACTGGATCGAAAAGATGCTGAGTGGGCACGGCGAATAGAGGACCTGGGGATACTGGCTCAAGCATGTCAGGACAAGCAAGAGGAGTGCCAGCGAAATGCTGAGCAGTGCCGCGAATGGGCAGACAACGTTGCCCGGAAAGTCCTATTTTGGTAGCCGGGTGGCCACCTCTGACGAAAAAAGACCGGGTGCCCCAGGTCTCGATTTTGAGACCTGGGAGACAACCATCGGTCCACACAATCCCAATCCCGGTTTCGCGCACCCCGGCGCTTCGCTTTTGCAGAGAATTAACCTCCGTTGGCGCATCCTCGATTCTGAAGGAGGTTCGGGGGAACCCGAAATCTGTTGCACTTGGAATTTGAATGTACCCTCCCCCCCGGGGTCCGATTCTCCGTCTGTTCGCCTCAGATTTTGCATTTAATTTTCCGATGAAGCCATCCCAACCCAGCCAGGATATTCAATATCAACCACTTACACATATTTCCCGCACAGGAATGCGCAACCCTTGAATTCGCCAAGCGTCGGCCTCAGCGCCATTCCAGCACCGCAAAACCCGCACAATATCCCGCAAAAAATCACAAATACATGCCAGAATCCGGCCTTTCAGCGCCCAAAAACCCGCCTTCCAGCGCGCCCTATAATGAAGAATGGCCGTTTGCGCTCTGAGCTTCGCTGAGGGGACAGGGACGCGGCGGACCAAATTCTTCCCGGTGCCTTCCCGTTGAATTCATCGAACGACGCCATCGTCATCCGCGGCGCGCGGACGCACAACCTGAAGAACATCTCCTGCGATATTCCGCACGGCAAGCTGACGGTGGTCAGCGGCGTGTCGGGTTCGGGGAAGAGTTCGCTGGCCTTCGACACCATCTATGCCGAAGGCCAGCGGCGCTATGTGGAGTCGCTTTCGGCCTATGCGCGGCAGTTTCTGGAGCGCATTGAAAAGCCCGATGTGGACCTGATCGACGGCCTTGCGCCGGCCATCGCCATCAAGCAGAAGAACTCCACGCGCAACCCGCGCTCGACCGTGGCCACGGCGACCGAGATCTACGATTACCTGCGCCTGCTCTATGCCCGCTGCGGCACGGTGCATTGCGTCCACTGCGACGGCCTCGTAAAGCGCGACTCCATGGACGAGGTTGCCGAGGCCACGCTGGCTCTGGGCGAGGGAACGCGGCTGAACGCGCTGTTTCCCGTGCGCCACGCCGAGCCCGCGCCGACCGCGGAAGCCAAGCCCGTGCGCCGCGCCGCGAAAGTGGCCGCCAAGGCGCAAACCAAATCGGCAGCCGACTCTCCGCTGACCGGGGCACTGAAGGCGCGGCTGATCGAACTGCGCGCCTCGGGCTTCAATCGCCTCTACCAGCGCGGCCGCATCTTCGAGTTCTCGACGCCCGAGTCGCTGCTGGACCTGGACTTTACTCTGCCGGTGTTCGTGCTCTTGGACCGCGTCGTGGTGAGCGCGGAGAACCGCGCGCGCATTGTGGACGCGGCGGAGATCGCCTACCGCGAGGCCGGCGAGGTGACCTTCGAAGAGGTTCCCCGCGACGAGGAAGCCGACCGCAAGCGCCACCGCTTTTCCGGCGAGTACGAGTGCAAGACTTGCCACCGGCCGGGCAAGGAACCGGAGCCGCGCCTGTTCAGCTTCAACAACCCCTTCGGCGCCTGCCCGCGCTGCCAGGGCTTCGGCAACACGGTGGACTTCGACCTGAACCTGGTGATTCCCGACAAGGGCCTGAGCCTGAACGGTGGCGCCATCGACCCCTGGAACCGGCCCAAGTACCGGACATGGTTCACAGACCTGCGCAAGCAGGCCGCGGAACTGGGGGTGCCCATGGACGTTCCCTGGCGCGAGATGCCCGAGGCGGCGCGAGAGACGGTTTTGCGCGGCAAGGGCAGTTTTGTCGGCGTGTTCGGCTTCTTTGCCCAGATGGAGAAGAAGAAGTACAAGCTGCATGTGCGCGTGATGCTGAGCAAGTATCGCGGCTACGCCGAGTGCCCGGATTGCCGCGGCCAGCGCCTGCGCGCCGAGGCCCGCAGCGTCCGCATCAACGGCCAGAACATCTGCCAGGCCACGGCGTTCACCATCGCCCAGGCCAAAAAGTTCTTCGGCGAGCTGAAGCTTTCGCCCATGCAGGAGGAGATCGCGGGGCCAATTCTCGAAGAGGTGCGCCAGCGGCTCAGCTTTCTGGACGCGGTGGGCCTGGAATACATTACGCTCGACCGGCTGGCTTCGACGCTCTCCGGCGGCGAAGCGCAGCGCATTCAGCTTGCCACTTCGCTGGGCTCGCGGCTGGTGGGCGCGTTATATGTGCTGGACGAGCCCTCGATCGGCCTGCACACCCGCGATACGGCTCGGCTGATCCATATTCTCGAAGAGCTGCGCGACCTGGGCAATACGATTCTTGTGGTCGAGCACGACGCCGACGTGCTTCGCGCTGCCGATCACCTGCTCGACTTGGGGCCCGGCGCGGGCGAATTCGGCGGCAAGCTGCTCGCCGAGGGCGTTCTTGCAGAGATCGAGGCCAACCCCAACTCGCTCACCGGCCGTTATCTTTCCGGGCAGATTTCGATTCCTGTTCCGACGCGGCGGCGTGCACCGGGCCGCGAGCGGCTGGTTCTGCGCGGCGCCGTGGCTAACAACCTGCACGGGTTGGACGTCGAAATTCCGCTGGGCCTGCTGGTGGCCATTACCGGCGTTTCGGGGTCGGGCAAATCCACGCTGGTGCATCAGGTTCTGTACCGGGCCGTGGCGCGGGCGCTGGGCCAGAGTGACGGGGCCGACCCGTCGAGCGTGTACAAATCGCTCACCGGCGTGGAGCGGCTGAACGACGTGGTTCTGGTGGACCAGACGCCCATTGGCCGCACGCCACGCTCCAACCCCATCACCTACATCAAGGGCTTCGACTTGGTGCGCGAACTGTTTGCCGCACAGCCTGAGGCCAAACGGCTGTCGCTCACGCCGGGACATTTTTCCTTCAACGTGCCCGGCGGACGCTGCAACACGTGCGAGGGCGACGGCACGGTGACCGTTGAAATGCAGTTCCTGGCCGACGTCGAGCTGCCTTGCGAGGACTGCGGCGGCACGCGCTACCAGTCCAAGATTCTGAATGTCGAGTACAAGGGCAAGAATATTCACCAGGTGCTGCAAATGACGGTGAAGGAGGCGCTGCGCTTCTTTGCCGGGCAAACGCGGCTGCTGGAAAAGCTGGCTGTGCTGGACGAAATCGGCCTCGGCTACCTGCGGCTGGGCCAGTCAGCGACCACACTTTCCGGCGGCGAGGCACAGCGAGTCAAACTGGCGGCCCACCTGGCCCAGGTGCGCGCAGCCAACGCCAACGCCAAACCCTCGCAGGCCAGCCGCGTGCTCTACATTCTCGACGAACCCACCACCGGACTGCACTTCGACGACGTTTCCAAGCTCCTCACCGCCTTCCGGAAGCTTATCGACGGAGGCGGGTCGCTGGTGGTGATCGAGCACAATCTGGACGTGATCAAGTGCGCCGACTGGGTGATCGATCTGGGTCCCGAAGGCGGCGAGGCAGGCGGGCACATTGTGGCCGAGGGCACGCCTGAAGAGATCGCGGCCAATCTGCTCTCGCATACCGGCAAATGGCTGGCGCGGATGCTCTAGGTCTCTGACCGCTTGTTCTTGCACCAATTGCAGGTGCCCCATGTCTCGGGGTCCCCAACGACAGGTTCTCGTCGCTGGGGTAAGGATTCGATTTTGAGACCTGGGATGATTGGGAACCGCGGCGCACCATCCGGGGCGCTTTGGTCTACTTGCCGGAAACCCGCTTCTGTTTCTATTCCGCGACCACCGGATTCGTCAGCGAGCCCAATCCTTCCACGGTAATGCTGACGGTTTCGCCGGGGCGGAGCCAGCGCTTGGGCGTGCGGCCCAAGCCCACGCCGTAGGGCGTTCCCGTGGAGACAATGTCGCCGGGAAGCAGCGGCGTGATGGAAGAAAGGTGCTCGATCAACTCGGGAATCTTGAAGATCAGCTCGCGGGTATTCGAGCTTTGATGGACCACTCCGTCGATGGTCAGGCTGATGTCCAGGTTGTGCGGATCGCCGATCTCATCCGCGGTGACGATGGCCGGGCCGATGGGGCAGAAGGTAGGGAAGCTCTTGCCCATGGTCCATTGCGAGGTGGCGAACTGGACGTCACGGGCGCTTACGTCGTTGACCATGGTGTAGCCGTAGACGTGTTCGCGCCACTCGGCGGCCGCAATGCGGTAGCCGCCTTTGCCGATGACGAACGCAAACTCGGCTTCGTAGTCGGGCTCGGTGGAGTTCTTGGGGAGCACGATGTTTTCGCCGGGTCCGACGATGGCGGTTTGCAACTTGAAGAAGACAACCGGCGTGGTGGGGATGGCCATGTGGGATTCGATGGCGTGGTCGCGGTAATTGAGGCCGATGGCGAAGACCCGCGGCGGGTTGGATATGGGCGAGTGCAAGCGGACACTGGCGCGCGGGATCGTGGGGCCAGCGGGCACCGTGGTCAGCCCGGCAGCGATGACCGCAAGGGCGTCGGGGAATCCAGCGGCAGCTAAATCGAGAAGGGAATCTCCGCCGTCCAGCAAAGCTCCGGGATGGACGATGCCTTCAGCGGAAGAAAAGGAAACCAGCTTCATTGGCCCTCCTGGGCGGAAGTTAGAGAATAGATGAAATAGCCGGGTTCACGCAGCGGTCCAGCCGCCGTCGATGGTGACGAGCGAACCGGTGACGAAGGCGGCTTCGTCCGAGACTAAATAACGGACCATCGAGGCGATCTCCTCCGGCTGGCCCAGGCGGCCGATGGGCTGGCGGGCACGGAGTTCGGCGCGGACTTCTTCCTTGTTGTGACGATGAAATTTTTCAAGATAGCCCTCGACGAATGGCGTCTCGACCGTGCCGGGACAGATGGCGTTCACCCGTAGTGTCTTGGGGTAATCCACGGCAAGCTGGCGGGTCATGGCCAGCACCGCGCCCTTGCTGGTGCAGTAGGCAAAGCGTTGCTTGATCCCCACCTGGCCGGCAACGGAGCCGATGTTCACAACGGTTCCCACGCGCGGCGGCGCGCTCACTTCGCCCGATGCCAGCAGCAGCGGCAGAAATCCCCGCGTGACCAGGTAGACGGCGCGGACATTCACGTCGAGCAGACGGTCGAAGTCCTCGGGCTCGGTGGTTTCAATGGTGCCCACGTGGCCGATGCCTGCGTTGTTCACCAGGATGTCGAGGTGTTCGAGGCGTGCGGCTGAAGCGGCAATGGAGCTTGGGCTGGTGACGTCCAGATGCAGGACCTCGGCGGAGGTGAGGGAAGTGGCAAGCTTCTCGGCTGCGGCCAGGTTGATGTCGGCGATCCAGACGAAGGCGCCTGCGCGGACCAGTTCCTTGACCGTGGCCTCGCCGATGCCGCTGGCTCCGCCGGTGACCAGCGCGTGGCGGCCATCGAGGCGAAAAGGCTCGACCTGCACGGAGGGAGTCGCGGGGGGCGCGGTGGGTGTGGGTTTCATGACTGGCGGCCCGCGCATTTCTGCGGGCAGTGGAAGTATACACGCGTCCAGATGGCCTGCTGGCTCTTCGCCGATCCGTGCCGTCATCGACGCACGGCGATGAACGATACTGGAAAGCGGAGTGTCGCGGCTCAGGCGCAAACACGGCGGACGGCGGAGAAGGGAGTCCCAGGGATGAGTGCAAGTCTTTTCGATTTGAGCGGCAGAGTTGCAGTGGTGATGGGCGGAACAACTGGATTGGGCCACGCGATCGCATTGGGATTGGCCGAAGCGGGCGCCGACGTGGTGCCCAGCTCGCGGCGTCTGGAGCAGGTAGAGAGGACGGCTGTCGAGATCGAGACGCTGGGCCGGCGCTCTCTGCGTATGCCGAGCGATGTACTCGACCGGGCCTCGCTGATGGCGCTGCATGACGCGGTGATCGAGAAGTTCGGCAAGGTGGACATCTTGGTGAATGCGGCCGGCGTGACCCACAAATCGGCCACGCTTGATGAGAACGAGGAAGACTGGTCGCGGGTGATGGAGACCAACCTGACGGGGACGCTGCGCACCTGCCAGATCTTTGGTGCGACCATGGTGAAAGTCGGCTATGGGCGCATTGTGAATATTGCCTCGTTGACCTCGATGGTGGGCTTTTATCAAGTGGCGGCTTACTCGGCCAGCAAAGCCGCGGTGGCTTCGCTGACCAGGGTACTGGCCATCGAACTGGCGCAGACCGGGGTGAATGTGAATGCGATTGCTCCGGGCGTGTTTCCCACCCCGCTGAATGCCGCGCTGGTCCTGAATACGCCGCGCGGGGAAGAGTTGATGGTGCGCACGCCGATGCGCCGCTTTGGCGAGGCGCGCGAGATGGCCGGGGCGGCCATCTTTCTGGCGTCGGAGGCCGCTTCGTTTATTACCGGCGAGATTCTGGCCGTCGATGGTGGATTCCTGGCCAGCGGAGTGAATCAGTAGGCAGAGATCAGGGATCAGCGGTCAGGGATCAGGGCAATCAAGATTACCAATGCATGCGTGAGTGTCACTTCGCCGGGGCGAGATCTTGTCATCTTGAAGACTGAGTCCGACCATGGCATCTGCGGCTTGAACAATAGAAGGCCGGACGGGCTGAAAACGGCGCTGCCGGAAGGGGGAGAAGAACGATGAGAGATCTGGACAGAAGAGCCTTTGCCGGATTGCTGAATCTCCTGGTTCTGATGGCCCTGGCTATATTTGTTCCGGCATGGACGCCGCATTACTGGCAAGCCTGGGTTTTTCTGGGCGCATTTTTCGTTTCATCGCTGGCGATTACGTTGCACCTGATGAGAAGAGACCCGATGCTTCTTGAGCGGCGCGTGCGTGGAGGATCGACAGCGGAAAAGGAGACGAGTCAGAAGATCATCCAGGGCTTTGCTGCGGCAGGCTTTCTTGGAACGATGATCGTGCCCGCGGTGGATCATCGCTTGCGGTGGTCCACTGCGCCTGTCTGGGCTGTTCTCGCTGGAGATACTCTGGTTGTGTTCGGTTTTTATATCGTCTTTCTGGTGTTCAAGGAGAACACCTTCACGTCCGGGATTATCGAGGTCGCCGCTGAGCAGAAAGTCATATCGACGGGGCCATACGCAATTGTTCGCCATCCCATGTACATCGGCGCTCTGGTCATGCTCCTTGGCGTCCCGCTGGCTCTTGGCTCATGGTGGGGCATGTTGACAATCATTCCGATGACGCTGGTGCTCGTTGCACGGCTGCTTGCCGAAGAGCGGTTTTTGGTCGGGAATCTCGCCGGCTATTCAGAGTACCGAAACGTGGTTAACTATCGTTTGGTGCCGTATCTCTGGTAGCGCGGAAGGGCTAATAGGTGCGGTCGTTGGGCCGAACGCCCACTGCGCACAACAACGAGGGAATTCGAGATGACAGTGACACGCAAGTTACGCATGGGATTGGTGGGCGGCGGACCGGGAGCGTTTATTGGCCCGGTGCACCGGATGGCCGCGGAACTGGACGGCAAAATCGAGTTGGTGGCCGGGGCTTTTTCGCAATCTCCGGAGCGCTCGCGCGCGGCGGGCGAGAGTTTTCGCATCGATCCCCACCGCGCTTACGCGGACTACCGGGAGATGCTCGAAGTGGAGCGCAAGCGCCCCGACGCAATCGACTTTGTGGTGATAGCCACGCCCAATTATCTGCACCTTCCGGTGGCGGCGGCTGCGCTGGAGGCGGGGTTTGCGGTGGTCAGCGACAAGCCGGCCACGGCCACCTATGAGGAAGCCCTCGCCCTGGAGCAGGTGGTTGCCAAAGCAGGCCTGCCGTACGCGCTGACCCATACCTATGCGGGCTACGCGCTGGTGCGCGAGGCGCGGGCCATCTGCGCCACCGGGCAACTGGGACGGATTCGCAAGGTTGCGGTCGAGTATCTGCAGGGATGGTTGAGCCAGCCGCTCGAGAAGACCGGGCAGAAGCAGGCCGCGTGGCGCTCCGACCCGGCGTTGAACGGGCCCGGCGGCTGCATCGGGGACATCGGCGTGCACGCCTTCCACCTGCTCGAATATGTCACCGGGCTCGACGTGACCGGCATGAACGCCACGCTGCGTACGGTGGTGCCGGAACGGCGGCTCGATGACGATTGCAGCGCGTTTCTGCGCCTGGAGAATGAGGCCAGCGGAGTGCTGATGGCTTCGCAGGTGGCGGCCGGCGAAGGCAACGGGCTGCGCCTTCGCGTCTATGGCGAGGCTGGTTCGATCGACTGGCGGCAGGAGAACCCCAACCATCTGCGCGTGAAATGGCTGGATGGGCCGGAGGAGATTCGACACGCGGCGGGCGGCTACCTTGGCGAGGATGCGCGCGCCGTGACACGATTGCCGGGCGGACATCCGGAGGGATACATCGAGGCCTTCGCCGTGCTCTATCGCGAGTTTGCCGATGCCATGACTGCGTGGCGCGCGGGCCAGGCAAACCCGCTGCCGGAGACGCTGCCCGGCATTCGCGCCGGAGTGCGCGGCATGCGTTTCATCGAGCGCGTGATCGAGAGCAACCGCATGGAGAGCTGGGTGAAGTTCTAGAGTTTTTCGAGTCCGAAAGGAAGAGGCGATGAAGACGATCAAGGGACCGGGAATTTTTCTGGCGCAGTTTGCTGACGATGTCGCGCCCTTCAACACGCTGAAAGGATTGGCGCAATGGGCGACGGGCCTGGGGTTTACCGGGGTGCAGATTCCTACCTGGGACCAGCGCCTTTTCGATTTGAAGCTGGCTGCGGAGAGCCAGGCCTACTGCGACCAAATCAGCGGCGTGGTGGGCGACGCCGGGCTTGCCGTCACCGAGCTTTCCACGCATTTGCAGGGGCAGTTGGTGGCCAGCCACGCAGCTTTTGAAGCGCTGCTGGAGGGCTTCGCGCCAACGGAACTGACAGGGGACGCGAAAGCTCGCCAGGCGTGGGCAGTGAACCAGTTGCTTCTTGCGGCCAAGGCCAGCCGCAACCTGGGGCTGACGGCGCACGCGACTTTTTCGGGAGCCTTGGCGTGGCCGTTTTTCTATCCCTGGCCGCAGCGGCCGGCGGGTCTGATCGACGAGGCCTTTCAGGAACTGGGCCGGCGCTGGCTGCCGATCCTTGAAGCCTTCGACGAGGCCGGCGTCGATGTCTGCTACGAACTGCACCCCGGCGAAGATTTGCACGACGGCGCGACATTCGAACGCTTCCTCGGCGTGGTCGGCGGGCACAGACGCGCCAACATTTTGTATGACCCCAGCCACATGATCCTGCAGCAGATGGATTACCTGGGCTTTCTGGACATCTATCACGAGCGCGTGAAGGCATTCCATGTGAAGGACGCGGAGTACCGGCCGAGCGGACGGTCTGGAGTGTATGGTGGCTACCAGGATTGGATCGATCGGCCAGGCCGTTTCCGCTCGCTCGGCGACGGCCAGATCGATTTTCATTCCATCTTCAGCAAGATGGCGCAATACGACTATCCGGGCTGGGCGGTGTTGGAATGGGAGTGCTGCCTGAAGCATCCGGAAGACGGCGCGGCCGAGGGCGCGGCCTTCATTCGCGACCGCATCATTCGCGTGACGGACCGGGCCTTCGACGACTTCGCCGGCGGCAGTGCGGATGCGGAAAGGAATCGCAGGATTCTGGGGCTGGGGTAAGTTCGAAGGATAACTCCTTCCGGTGCTGCGGTCCTATTCTGCGGCTTCACTCGTGCATTTTGGCTTTCAGCACACTCTTGCTTACCGGCATCTCGTGGAGCAGCAGTTCCGTGGCCTGGACCAGCGGATTGGCATGGAACCACCGCTGCACCTGGTCGTCGTGGAGAAGATTGAGGATCGCCAGCAGCGACATGCCCTGGTGGTGCGCCATCCATTCGCGCACAAGAACCGCCTTGCCGGGTGAGGAGCTGTAGTCGGCGGCTTCATAGAAACCGTAAGCTCCGACCCATCCGGAGGAGGCCATGTGGCGAAGGTTCTGGAGACTGGCCAGGGAGTCGACCCGCAGGGCCAGGAACGTCGAGTACGGCGAGACGACCGGGCCGGCCGTGGCCTCAACCCACAACGCGATCTGCGGCACTCCGTAAGCCTGGTAGTGATAGTGGCCGGCATGGTCTTTGCGCGAGGCACCCGATTCCGAAATGCCCCAGGGGATGTGGACAGAGCGGGCAAAGGCGCGCTGCACCTGGACGCAGGCATCGAGCGTTCGCGAGATCAGCGTGTCCGGATAGTTGCGCATCCATAGCGAGGGCATCAGGTATTCAAACATGGTGCCTGTCCAGGAGAGCAGCAGGAACTCCCCGAAGGCATAGGTGTGGTCGCGGCCGAGCTTGAACCAGCTTTGTTGTGGAATTGCGTCGCGGGCGATGGCCAGGAACGTGGCGATGCGTGCCTCCGAGGCGATCATGTCGTAGCAGGCTTCGTGCAGCTTTTGTCCGCGCACGTCGTAGCCGATGGAAAGAATCTGACGGCCGGGGTCGGCAAGGAAAGTGAACTCCGTTTCTTCAGCCAGATGCTCGGCTGTCTGCGAAATGACGCGCAGATCGAAGGCCAGAGTGCGCAGATTGCGGGCGGCGGCAGGAAGAGACGTGCGAAGTTGCTCGCCGAGCACGCGCAGCGGTGAGTCGGCGGCGAGTTCGGACGAGGCGAGGGCCAGGCGCGCGTTCAGTTGCTCTGAAAAAGCGGCCGCCCGATCGATGGAGAGCGCATAAGTCTCGTGCTTGATGTCGAGCGCCGGCAACTCGCGCAGAGACGCATATTCGGGAAGCAGCCACGGCATGTAGTCGCGGAGCACGCTCAAGATCGCTTCGACACGACAGTGGGTTTCAGCGAGCCACCAGGGATCGCCGTGTTGGATTTGAGGAGAAGCTGCAGCCGATTCGAGCGCGGCCTGGGCCGTTGGGAGCCATGCGATCCACGTAGCGAGTGGGGCGGTGGGAGCGGGCAGGGATGAGTGCACCAGCGCCCCCTTTTGCAGCTTGATCAGTTGCCAATGCGCGCGCAGGCCGTCAAAGAGCCGACCCGAAAGCAAGGGTTGTCCGGCAAGGGCAAGTGTGCCAGAACGCAGCGTATAGAGGGACGCGACGAAATTGCCGCTGTCGACCGATGAGACAAAGGGAACTGCATCAAGAGGCTCCAGCGTCTGCGTGTTGTACCAGTTGAAGAGGTGTCCGCGAAACTTTTCGAGTTTGGCTATGGACGCGAAACTGTTTTCGGTGAGGGTCACGAATTCCGGCGCGGTCAGGAATCCGAACTCGCAGGCGGCCTGACGGGCATTGAGCAGCAGGCCGACGTTGGTGGGCGAGACGCGGGCCGCCTCGAAAAGACCTTCCTCTTCCACGTTGTCGGGGATGAGAAAATTGTGTCCCTCGGCGCCAAATTGGCGGAAGTAGCGCCAGATGCGCAGGGCGTGGCCAAGCAGAAAAGCTTCGTCGCTGGAATCCAGGCGCTCATGCTGTTCACGCGGCGGCGTGTTGAGCCAGACCGTAACGATGGGGGCCCAGACCCACGCCACCAGAATGGGCGCAGCCACCAGCACAGTAAGTCGATGGTGCGGGTTTGCGATGTAGACCAGCAGGCCGGTGGCGAGAGCAACCAGCGGCGTGAGGACAAGATAGCGGTCTACCGGCGTGCTGGTGGTGGATTGGGATTCGGCCTCGGCCGCGGTTTCCCATTCAAGCAATCGATCGCCGGTGATGAATTGCCGGACGAGGGCGCGGACGATCGCATCAAAACAAAGCAGCATCTGGTGGGGGATAAATACAAGACTGAGCAGGGCGAGCTGAATTCCGTGCCAGAAACCTGCGACGGCTTCTCCCACGCTTCCCTTGCGGCCGCTCAACGACGCACGGACAAGGGCAAAGACGCACTGAACTAGGGTCGGGAAGAAGATCAGCAGAAGCACAACCATCGTCCAGTACAGAGCCCCTCCGGGCAATCCGAGCCAACCCGCGAGGATGAGGATAAAGGTGAACGGCTCGACCAGCGAGCGACGCAGGTTGTCGAAGATTTTCCAGCGCGAAACCTCCGATATGGGGTTGATGCCTTTGCGTCCGGTTTCGTCGGGAACGCGGGAAAACATCCACTGGACGATCTGCCAGTCACCGCGCACCCAGCGGTGCTTGCGGCGATTGTACGCGCTGAAATGCGAGGGGTAATCGTCGATGAGTTCGACATCGGTGGCCAAACCCACACGCGCGTACGCACCCTCGATCAGATCGTGACTGAGCAGGGAATTGCGCGGAAAGCGGCAGTCGAGTACGGCGTGAAGAGTGGCGACTTCGTAGATGCCCTTGCCGGTAAACATACCCTCGCCGTAGAGATCCTGATAGGCATCGGAGATGGCGCGGGTGTAAATGTCAAAGCCGCTCTGGCCCGAATAGAGGCTCGCCATGCGCGACCGGGAAGCGGAGCGTACGCTGACGCCGATGCGGGGCTGCAGGATGCCGTAGCCCGCGACAACGATGCGCAATTTGGGGTGAATGACAGCCTGGTGCAGAGGATGCGCGATGGCGCCGACGAGCCGCGCCGCAGACCCGCGCGGAAGCTGCGTGTCGGAATCAAGGGTGAGAACGTAGCGAACTTGCTTGAGCGCGTCGAGGCGTCCTGCCTTGATGGGGAAAGCATCAAAAGTCCCGGCCAGCAGTTTGCTGAGGTCGAGCAGTTTGCCGCGCTTGCGTTCCCAGCCCATCCACACGCCCTGGCGCACGTTGAAGACGCGGTGACGATGAAGAAAAATGAAGCGTCCATTCTTTGCCGAATCGTATTTGGCCTGGAGTTCGTTCACAAGCTGGACAGCAAGCTCGACCAGCGGATGCGAATCGTTTGTGTGCGGCTGGCTCACCGAGTCGGCGAGGTCGGTGAGAAGCGCGAAGTGCAGATGGGGATCGCGGTTGGCGAGAAAGCGGACTTCAAGGTCGGTAACCAGACCGCGTACCTGCGCCTCGCTCAAGAGCAGAGAGGGCACGGCTACCAGCGTTGTGCAATCTGCAGGGATTCCATGGCTGAAGTCCAGTTTGGGCAGCGGATCGGGGTCAAAGATGGCGGTGATGGAGTTATTGACCAGATCGACGGCGCATTGCATAGCGGGCAGAATCAGCAGCACAGCGGCCAGCAGGCAATCGAACAGATTGGAGTGCGGCAGCGGAATCAGGATCAGGGCGGCAATGACGAAGATCGTGATGATCTGAATGCCGGTGATGTAAAACAGATCAGCCTGGCTGCGGATGTACGCGCGCGCCCGCTCGCTCATCGGAGGATGGTAACCGGTGCGCGCCGCAAGCTGCGGAAATCCCTTGTCGATGAGATAGAAGCCCACATGCACGCGACGGAGCTGCGTGCGCGGGTCATCGGCGGGATATTGTGCACCCTCGCGGGCAAGTTCGAGTGCGGCCTGGGCCACCTGCGATTCGGTGCAATCGGAATGGAGTGCGATGAGCGCAACGCGCTTTCGATAGAATTCGCGGCTCTCGAAATCCATTGCCGCATAAGTCTGCGCCGGATCACTGCGCAGCTTGGCGTCGAAGAGAATGAGTGGCTCAATGAGAAATTGCCAGTCAGTGTGGCTGATGGCGCGCAGGCTTTTGATACGAACCAGCACAGAAGAAACAGAGACGGAGTTCGCCGTGCGCAGCAGAACGCGCGCTTCGTTCAGAAGCGATTCGAGCAGGGTAAATTTGAGGAAGGAAGCGACGTTCCACAATTCATCCAGAGTCAGCGGATCGTGCGCCTGCAAAGCGCTGACAAATTCGCGAAAGCTGAGCGCCGAGAAGTTTCCATCGACGGCGCGAAGATAAGTGGTGGCAACAGTAGCAGCGCGCGGCTCGTCTTTTTGTGCGGGAAGAAGAACACGCGGAAGACGAGCCACAATCCTTGGGCGATCGGACACAGCGCGGACGGCGGCTCGCATCAGGCGAGCGTTGGCCCTCAGTTCAAGCAGAGCGGAATTCGTCTCCGCGGCTGGCCCGGATGAAGAGTGCAGCAAAACCAGATCGCGCTCCATCTCCTTGAGGTTGCGACGGGCGGCGAGGACGCGTAGCGGAAAAGTGCCCGGCGATGTGGGCCGATGCACCACGCTCCACGACGCCGCGGCGCGCACCTGCTCCATCAGTGCGCTATCGAGCGGCTGTTGTGTCTCCGGAATCGTTACTTGTTCGGTCATCGTTCCTCATCGGTAACTGGCGGCCTGCATCTCAAACATCGCTGCATAGCGGCCTCCCAGCACCATCAGTTGTGAGTGGCTGCCCTCTTCCACCAATTTGCCGCCTTCCAGCACGACGATTCGATCGGCCATGCGGACGGTGGAAAAACGATGGGAGATAAGCAGCGCCATTTTGCCTTGAGTGAGTTCAGCAAAACGCTCAAAGACTTCGAACTCGCTGCGTGCGTCGAGCGCGGCCGTGGGTTCGTCGAGAATGAGTAACTGCGCATCGCGCAGATAGGCGCGCGCCAGGGCCAGCTTTTGCCATTCGCCGCCAGAAAGGTCGACGCCGGATTCGAATCGGCGGCCAAGCATCTGATCGTACCCGCCCACGAGTTTGGCTATTACGTCCGAGGCGAGACTCTTCTGCGCCGCGTAGTCAATTTGTTCCACAGTGTGGGGGGCGTCGATACGGCCCACGGCGATGTTGTCCCGGGCGGTCATTTCGTAGCGCATGAAGTCCTGAAAAATGACCCCGATCTCCGAGTGAAGCGCGGCCAGGTCATATTCGCGCAGATCAACTCCGTCGAGCAGAATCGCCCCCTCGGTTGGATCGTAGAGCCTGCTGATGAGTTTGACGATGGTTGTTTTTCCCTGGCCATTTTCACCAACCAGGGCCACGCGTTCTCCAGGACCGAACGTGAAACTGAAGTTGCTCAGAACGCGCCGCTCAGTCCCTGGATAGGCAAAGGAGACATTGCGAAACTCAAATCCAAGCTTGACCGGGAATGGGAAAGGCAGCCCGCCGACTTTGGACGTAACGCTAGGTTTCATCTCAAAGAACGCGAGCAGGTCAGTAAGGAACAGCGCCTGATCGGCCACGCCGGATGCCGTCGAGAACGCCTGCTGAATGTTGGCCATTGCCTGCATAATCGCTGTGGTGATTAGCGTCAGGTCGCCGATGCTGTAGGTGCCTTGAATGGTGCGGTAGATGCTATACGCATAAGCCCCGTAATAGCCCAGTTGGCCGACGATGGCCAGCAGTCCGCCCCAGAAGAGACGCCGCCTGTTCAGCGCTACATTTTCTTCGTAGATCCTGTGCGAGAGGTCAGTGAAGCGGCCGGTCAGATATCCGCTCAGGTTGAAGAGTTTGAGTTCCTTGGCCGCCTCTTTGCTGCCGCCCACCTGGCGAAGGTAATCCATCTGGCGGCGCCAGGGTGTCTGGTGAAAGTTCTTCGCGTACGTGAGGAATGCGAAGTGGCTCTCGCCGAGAAATGCGGGAAGGATGCCGGCGACGAGCAGCACTAGAAGGAACGGGGAATAGCGGATGAGGACGGCCGAAAAGGCGATGGCCGTCACGGTCTGTTGAATGAGCCGGCCCATCTGCTGGATCATGGCCAGCCGGTCGGTGGCCTGCACACGCGCACGCTCCAGGCGGTCGTAGAAGACCGGATCTTCATAGACAGTGACGTCGAGTGATGCGGCTTTTCGCATTACCTCCACACTGACGTGGTGGGTGTAGCGGTCGGCAAGCAGGTTGTCGAAGTAGTCCACTGCGCGCGACAGGATACCGGCAATGACTGCCAGCGCCATCTCCGTGCCAACCAGCCACCAGAAGTGTTCGGGAAGCGCTTGGCGCATGCGCAGGCGATTGACTCCGTCGATGATGAACCGGCCGACGATGCCGATGCCGACTGGCAGAAAGGCAACCGTGATGCGGATGAAGATGTTCCAGAAAACCACCGAGGGCCCGGATTCCCATACGAAATGGAGAACCGGGGGAACGTTTTTCAGCGCGCGGATCCGGTCGCCCCAGGCGTTGCCGGGACCCGGCGGCATATCGGGTTGGCTCGAACCGGATTGACTGAAACCGGGCTGGCCTGCGTTGAACGTGCCGTCCGGTTCCGCACCCGTCTTGGCAGAGGACATGGTTCCTTTTTTAAGATCGGCCGGGGGAAGCCGGCTTCGATCGGTGGGGGAGTTTGCGCTGGATTCCGGAACCAAGGCGACTCGGGCGCTCTCATGAATGCGGCGCCCGTTTTCTTTAGTATTCCTTTATTGCGATGCAAACATGCCGTGGACCGTTGTTTGTCCTGTTTCGTGAGCAGGCGGATCTGCGTGGTGTGACAGGGGATGGCGGCGGCTTGGAACATCGGTCGAACAGCAGACCCAAGGGTCGCGCGAACCGGGATTTATTCTATCCGGCCGATGGCTCGTAGGGTTTGAAACCGGCGTTGGCCATGCCGCGCCTAGCTTCAGGATTCTTCATGAACGTCTCCCACACAAA
Organism: Occallatibacter sp.; assembly: GCA_049516495.1. Lineage (GTDB taxonomy): Bacteria > Acidobacteriota > Terriglobia > Terriglobales > Acidobacteriaceae > Telmatobacter. Next base: position 42,689 of record JBEKTB010000018.1, on the reverse strand, counting down.
CCCGGTTCGCGCGTTCTCGGCCATCAGCATGGTGATGCCGACATCGATACCAATCACGTCCGTGTCGAACCAGCTTGTCAAAGGGTTGAAGGCATCCACGAAGCCGTAGCGGCACCAGGCGTCGGGATAGTGGTCGTGGATGGTTCTCAAGACCCGCATGGTGGCCTGGGGCAGGAACGGCAGCGAGCCTCCGGCCGCGGCAGGAACGACGGTTCCATCGATCGGCCCCATGGCCGGCGGCCCGCCCCAGGCGACGTAACCTCTTTCGGAATCGGACGCCGTAATGCCCCAAAGCGCGTTGCTGTAATCGGAGAACTGTTCGTTCAGCTCCAGGCAGAAGCGGCGATGCACGTCGGTGGCGATGACCGAGTTCTGGAAGTAGTCCGCATAGCGGTCCCGCTTGCCGCGAAAGTCGAACCATGCCTGGGAATATTGATGCACAAAAAGCGGCGCGAACGAGCCCACGTAGCGCAGCCCGTCGTATTCGAAAATGGTCCGTTTCCAGGCGAACCACGCCTCGCTTTGAAGCGGGTGCGAGGCGGATCCCATGCCCAGCAGGTACATCATCATCAACTCGCTGTAGAGGTCCCACCGGGAAGGAATGAAACCCAACTCGGGCGTCCATCCGTGCGACAGCAGGCTGGTATCTTCCGAGAGCCAGTTCCACTCCACGCGATCGAAGATCGCATGAGCCAACTCGGAAATCGTGGTGTCCTGGAAATGTTCGCGGCAGGTGAGCACGCCGCAGAGCAGGAGCGCGGTATCGACGGAGGAAACCTCGGAGTCCCACATCCTTTCGCCGGTGTTGATGTTGGCAAAGTGATAGAAGAACCCGCGATGCGTGGGCAGTTTGTGCCACAGAAAGGACAGGGACTCAATCACCCGCGTGCGTGCCTCGGAACGGCTCACGAAGCCGCGCCTTTCTCCGATGCAGATCGCGGTCAGCCCGAAGCCTGTGGATGCCATGCTGGCAGCCGTACTGGAATCTTTGGCGCGCACGTTGCAGCGGTCTTTGACTAATCCCGTCTGCGGATTGGCCTGTTCCCAGAAAAACAGAAAACTGGCGTGCTCCAGGTCGTCGAGGAATTGCTCATCCTCCGCGGAGAGCGCGGTTGGCGAGGGAGGAGCTGCCGGCTCGATGTGCTGCTGCGATGCCTGCTGCGGCGCGGACAACTCGACGAGCCGAAGCAGCGCCTTCGCATGGGCGAGCGGCAGGCCCAGAGACAGGCCGGCCATTTCCCCCAAGAGCCTTCGGCGGGATGCTCTGTCTTCTCCCGGATTGTTGAATCTGTAGCTCGGCGTCCGCTTCATTGCCTCGATTCAATCCAATCGATGGAGTCTGGCGCATGGAGGGCAACCCCCGTTTTGGGTCGACCCTGGTAACCACCGGAGTTAGATGCAGAAAAGTAGGGAGTGGTGAGCGGGTTCGGGCGGCAAATCGACCTGCGGATGCGTCCAATCAGTTTGTAGGCGAGTAGAGATCAAGTGAGCCGGAAACAGGTCGTCGTGTGGACAGTGATCGGTGTCGTCGCAGTTGCGACGGCCACCCTTCTCGTACTGCACCTGCACCGCTGGCGCCCCGGGGTGATGACCATCCAGGGCGCCGTAATCCGCCGCGACGACGACACCCTGAAGGAATTGCCGATCTCTGACGCCCTGGTGACCGTTTCGGACGGGGCAACCAGCACCAGCACGCAATCCGATGCCTCCGGGTACTTCAGGATCGTTTTTCCCCAAGTGGTTTGGCCGGGACGGTCGGTCTTTCTCAGCGTTCAGCATGCTGACTATGAGCCCTTCGATCTCAAGCTCGAAACCGGTCCCCGATTGGCCAGTAGGGAGTTATATATCACGGCCATGACGCCGATCCCGCAAAAGGCCGTCGTGAAGTCCGATCGCCCGCTGTCAGTGGTCTCAAACATCCGCGTGCGCTACACGGTCAACTCCCAGACCGACGAAAACATCGGAAGCGCGGTCAAGATCTTCCAGGTCATTAACCAGGGCAACGTGGCCTGCAACAAACAGGCTCCGTGTTCTCCGGATGGAAAATGGAAGGCCACTACCGGCGCCGTTACGCTCGATGCCGGCGCAGGCAACGAGTTTCGCAATGTCCGAGCTTCGTGCATCGCCGGACCTTGTCCTTTCACGCGCATCGATTCCAGCCGATTCATCCAGGGCGGTCGCAGCATCACCGCTTCGGCGCTGGATTGGTCGGATACGGCCACGTTTCTTCTGGAGGCGGAGGTCTTTCATGCCGCGATCCGTTCCAACCTGCGCCAGTCGTACCCCGTAATCTTTGGCCGGGCGCTCAACTTCACCCTGCCGCCGACCCAGGAAGGCGTGAGCATCGAGGCAGAACTCGATGGCACTCCCATGGTGTTTCCCCTGGGACCGGACCTCTACCTGAGCTGGGCCACATGCACCGCGAGAACCAGTACTTCGGAAAGGGAGAAGACCACGGTCTATCGCTGCGAACTCAAGCCCGGATACCGCTTTTGACCTTTACCCTTATGCAGGACACAGCACGGGTGCTCCAGCTCTCGGGGTCCCCAGCGACAGGCCCTTGGGTGAGGCGGAAAAACCCTGAATGAATGGCGAAAAGCCCGAAGAAGGTACCGCAGGGCCTGAAGGCCGCGCTGATTCTACGGCATTTATGGCACGACTAAAGTCGTGCCCTGACACTTTTCGGGCGAAAAACGAGTTTTTCCGCAGCCTGTTTAGCCCCTGAGGGAACGCCGGCCTCGCCAGGAAATTTATTCGGAATCTCCTCAGATCGAAATCCCCGCCGACTGGTAAATCTGCGCCATGTACCGCATGTCAAGCAGGCCTTCTTCGCCGGGAGTATTCGGCTCAAGGCCGTTTTGAACGCAATGGGAAAAGTGTTCGGCCTGAAGCGTGAAATGGGAGGGGTCGCGAGCCGGGTTGGGCTCGTCCAACTGCGTGCCCGAGAGCTCTCCGCGCAGGTGCAGGCCGTCGTAGATGAAGGCCGGGTTGGCATCAAGCCAGCCCTTCGACCCATGCACCCGATAAAAGCCATTCATGTTGGCGCCGTAGCTGGTGTTACAACTGGCCAAAATGCCGGAAGGGAAGCGCATGGTCCAGGAGACGTTCTCCTCAACCTCGTTGAATCGGCCGTCGTGATCGATCACCGAAGCGTAGGCGGAGATTTGCGACGGCTCCTCGCCGGTGAGGTAGCGGCACGCGTTCAGCGAATAGATGCCGACGTCAAACAGCGGGCCGCCGCCGGCCATCTTCTTGTTGAGCCGCCATTCTCCGGGGGAAATGTTGAACCCGTTTGCGCTTTCGATGGCCTGCACCTGGCCCAGGGCTCCGGAGCGGATCAGCTCGATGACCCTCAGGTTGGTCGGCTCGTAGTGGCAGCGGTAGGCGATCATCAGCTTGACGTTGGCCGCCTTGCAGGCGGCGATCATGGCTTCGGCTTCGGCCACGCTCACGCTCATCGGCTTCTCGCAAAGCACGTGCTTGCCCGCCTTGGCGGCGCGGATGGTGTATTCGGCATGCATGGAGTTGGGCAATGCCACGTAAACTGCGTCGATGGCCGGGTTGTGCGCGATTTCGTCGAAGTTGTCGTAGCTGTAAATGGAATTTGCCGGAACGTCGTAGTGGGCCCCAATGCGCTCCGCTTTGTCGCGATGGCCGCTTACCAGGCCGGTGATCTTGGAATTTGTCGTGTTGAGCACGCCGGGCATGAAGTGGCCGGCGATGCGTCCCAGGCCGATGACGGCGTAGCCCGTCTTTCGCTCGGGCGCCTGGGCATGGAGAGCGGGCGCGAAGCGGGCGGCCAGGCCGAGTGCGCCCAGTTTGGCAAAGTCTCGACGAGTCAGCGTCGCAGGATTCAGGGTCATGGCAGTCGGCTCTCACTTTCGAGGATGCGGTCGGGTGCGCTGCGGAGCAGAGTTTCGCGCGCTTCAACTATAAATCGATGTTGCGGGAGCCGTGCGGGGCCGAAAAAATCACCTCCAGCGCGGGGGAGGGCGGTGCGTAACGGTGGCCAGCTTGCCGGTGACCGCGTAGCGGCGACGCTTGACGGGCGAGGAGAGCACCAAGCTGGTCACCGGGTTGCCGTAGGGCAGCAGCGCCTCGATCAGCGCCTCCAGGTCAGCCATGTTGTTGGTGGTCACCTTGAGCAGAAAGTCGTCGCCGCCGGTCAGGTGGTGGCACTCGCGCACCTCTTCCAGGGTCTGCACATATTCGATCAGGCGGTGATAATGCTGGCCGCCGCAGCTCATGCGGATGAAGGCCATCACTTCCAGGCCCAGCGCCTCGCGGTCAATTTCGACCGTGTAGCCGTGCACAATGCCGGCCTCTTCCATCTGCTTGAGGCGTTCAGCGGTTGCCGTGGGCGAGAGGCCGATGCGCCGTCCCAGTTCCGCCAGGCTGAGTCGGGCATTCGATTGCAGTTCATCGAGCAGCTTTCGTCCGTAAGTATCAAGTAGAGCCGTGGAATCCATCGCCATAGATAGTCAGCATAGAGGATTTCAGCGGTCAGGCCAAGAATAACCGTGCAATCTGTCTGTACGATCGGTTATTGGCCGCCTACCATCGACTTCATGAACTTCTTATCCCAGAAGTGTGTGATTCTCGACGGCCAGCCATTGTCGCTGGCCGAAATTGAAGCTGTTTCTTTGGCTGCCTGTCCGGTGGCCGTTGCGCCCGCCGCCCTGACTCGCGTGGCCCGGAGCCGGGCCCTGATTGAGGAGATTCTGGCCGCCGGCCAGACGGTTTACGGAGTCAACACCGGCTTTGGCAAGCTCTCCGACGTGCGCGTTCCGTCTGAGAGCCTGGCCCAGTTGCAGACCAACCTGGTGCGCAGTCACGCCGGCGGGGTGGGCCAGCCGCTTTCTGAGGCTGAGTCGCGTGCCATGCTGCTGCTGCGCGCCAACGTGCTGGCCAAGGGATTCAGCGGCTGCCGTACGGAACTGGTGGAGCTCCTGGCGCTGGTGGCCATCGGCGAGGGCGAGGCGTTTTACAAGGGCGAACGGACGGCCGGCGGCGAGGCCTTGCGCCGCGCAGGTCTGAAACCCCTGGCGCTGGCGGCCAAGGAAGGCTTGGCGCTGCTGAATGGGACGCAGGCGATGACCGCGGTGGGCGCGTTGGCCGTGGCGCGTGGGCTGCGCGTGGCGCGGTTGGCTGATTTAGCCGGAGCGATGTCTCTCGAAGCGCTGATGGGAACCCCGGCGGCCTTCGATCCGCGTATTCATCAGGCTCGGCCGCACCCGGGACAGATCGCAGTCGCCGAGCATTTGGTGGCGTTGCTGGCGGATTCAGAAATTCGCGAGGCGCATCGCGAACACGATTCGCGCGTGCAGGACGCCTATTGTCTCCGCTGCATGCCGCAGGTGCATGGCGCGGTGCGGGGCGCCCTGGAGCACGTGCAGGGCGTGCTGGAGATTGAGGCGGGGTCGGCTACGGACAACCCGCTGGTGTTCCCCGCGAACTCCTTGCAAACACAAAGTCCCGAAGCCGTCCTGTCGGGTGGAAACTTCCATGGAGCGCCGCTGGCCTATGCATTCGATTACGCGGCCCTTGTGATCACCGATCTGACCGGTATCACGGAACGGCGCATCGACCGGCTGCTGAATCCCGACATCAACGAAGGGCTGCCGGCCTTTCTGTCGCCCGATCCAGGCCTGTCTTCGGGGTTCATGATTGCCCAGATTGTGGCGGCGGCGCTGATCAACGAGTGCCAGGTGCTTTCGCATCCTTCCTCCACGGGCAGCATTCCCACCGATGGAGGCAAGGAGGATCACGTCTCCATGGGCATGACCGGGGCGCTGAAGCTCCGCCAGATCGTGGAGCACGCCGAGCGGATTGTGGCCATCGAACTGATGTGCGCGGCGCAAGGGCTGGAGTTTCGCAAGCCGCTCAGACCGGGCCGGGAAGTGGAGCGCGCCTATGCCGTCGTTCGGTCAGTGGTCCCGCGGCTCGAACAGGACCGGACCCTGGCCCCGGACATTGAAGCGCTGGCCGCGGCGGTTCGCAATGGAGCCTTCAACGCATGGTGCGCCCAGGGATCCTCTGAATAAGACAGTGATTTGAAGAGTATGGGATTTCGCTGAGGGGTACGGGCTTTAGCCGGTACATAAGTCCAGTAAAATCAACCGGGATTTAGCCCCTGAGGGATGAGCGGGCCTGCTGCGGGAACAGGTTCAGAGACTTCCTAGGCCCGGCTATTTCACGCTGATGTCGCCGTCCACGTCGACCACCAGGTCGTCGCCCTCCAGATGCATGGAGTGGATGACGAGCTTTTGCAGGGAGACTTTGAAGCCGGCGGTTGCGGTTGAATCGGACAGGGCCTTGCGCAACAGGTCGGCGGCATTGAGTTTCATGTTGGAAGGGAGCTGATGGCTGAGGAACGGCGTCAGGAAGTAATTCAGCTCTTTCTGGTCGACGATCTTGTCCAGTCGCGCATCGCGGAAGCCGATCGTCTCTCCCTCGCCGAAGGGGGCCAGTGAGACCTCGGGCGCGGTATTGAGGCTGATGCCCAGGCAGGAGTTGCCCCAGGCTTTGCCCATCCGGGCGTGGGCCTTGATGAGGACGACCACGCGGTCCCCGGCAAAGTTGAGCTGCGCGTCGTCGGCGTAAATGTAGCAGGGGGTCTGGGCGCTGCCTTTCAGGTAATAGCGCCCGTTCGGGCCGCTGAAGAGCTGTTGCTTGAGGGTTCGCTGGAGAACGTCGCGGCTGACTTTCAGCTCGACCGCTCCGGCAGACGCCACTGCGCTGGCAAGCAGAAGAAGACTGCCTGCCAGCATCCTTAAGGATGTTGTCATAAGAGTATATGTCTCCAGGAGATCGCGGGATGTCTGCTTTGATGATACAAAGCGAGCGCCGGAGGCAGCAAGAAATCGGGGAAACAACCCATAAGTACCTGTGGCATAATGACCTATATCGACATCAGATGCTGACTTTGGGATCGGCACTTAGATGCAGATTAAGCGATTTTGCTATTGATTTTTGAAGAAAAAATCCGTAAAATAAGACTCTAGAGTATCCCTCCGGACCAACAGGACCCCCAGCCCGTGGCCGAGGATGTTTACGCAAGACACCTTTTCTTAAGGACACCAAATCAATGGCAAAACGTCGTGGAAATCCGAATTGGGGCAAACCCGAGCCCATTGGCCCGGTTGTGCCCACTGTGACCTCCTTCGAACAGATTGTGAAGGAGTTCAAGCTCAGCCCGGACCAATATATCCGGTCTACCCGCCTGCGGGAGTGGGCGAGACGGAACAAGAATTCCAAGTATATCCCCGAGGCACTGCTTGAGGCTTGGGGTTTTGAGATTGAATCGACGTTGTAGGCCTGATCTCCTCATCCTGATTCAAGTAAGCGCCGCCTTCGGGCGGCGCTTTTGCTGTTTATGCCTGCATGGGCGAAAATAAGAAAGTTATCATGCCAGAAACCGCACGCACTTTCGAGCCTCCTTTTATCGATGTACCCGGCGCCCTGGACGAGATTCGCGCCGGCCGGATGGTGGTTGTGGTCGACGATGAGGACCGCGAGAACGAGGGCGACCTGACGCTCGCCGCCGAATTCGTGACCCCGGAAGCCATCAACTTCATGGCTCGCTACGGCCGCGGCCTCATCTGCCTGACGCTAACAGAGGAGCGCGCCGACCATCTGCGCCTTTTCCCGATGACCGCGCAGAACTCCTCGCGCTTCGGCACGGCGTTTACCGAGACGATCGAGGCGCGCGAGGGAGTCACCACCGGCATTTCGGCCGCCGACCGCGCCCAGACCATCCGCACCGCCATCGCTCCCGGCTCGAACTTTACCGATCTGGCGCGTCCCGGCCACGTCTTTCCACTCCGCGCCCGCAAGGGGGGAGTGCTGGTGCGCGCCGGTCAAACCGAGGCTTCTGTCGATCTGGCCCGGATGGCCGGACTGAATCCTTCCGGCGTGATCTGCGAGATCATGCGCGACGACGGAGAGATGGCCCGCATTCCCGATCTGATCCCATTCTGCCGGGAGCACGGGCTGCGGATTCTTACCGTGGCGGAGCTGATCCGCTACCGGTTGCGCAACGAGCGCTATATTGTGCGCGCAGGAGAGAGCCGTATTCAGACCCGCTACGGCGAGTTCCGCATGATCGCCTACGACAGCGAGGTGAACGGCGGCGAAAGCCACATCGCGCTGGTGCGCGGCGACCTTTGCCCGGGTTGCCCGGCCTTCCACGAGGGGCCGGCCTTCGGCAGCCTGACGGGAGACTTGGGAGTCGCGGGCGTCAGCCAGACAGAGTTGCGGCGGCCGTGTCCGCACGCAGTTCTGGTGCGCGTTCACACCCGCTGCACGGCGGGAGACGTGTTTGCCGCCGACTGCCGCTGCCGCGAGACACTGGACCAGTCCATGCGCATGATCGCCGAGGAGGGTTGCGGCGCCGTCCTCTACCTGCACAACACCTCGCGGGGATTTGAGATCGACCATGAACCGGAGGTCTCGGCAGTTTTCCAGCCCGGCGGAGAGGCAGTTCTGGACGTTGCGCCCGCTTCGAACGCAGGGCGGCTGATTCTGCACCAGGAGCTACGCGCACGGGAGGGTTCCCAGGCGCGCACGGGGCGCATTCTGCGCGCTATCGGCCTGGGCGGCCAGATCCTGTCGGACCTGGGCATTCAGCGCATCCGCCTGCTGTCGAACACTCCCATGCACATTCCCGCCCTGGAGGGTTTCGGGCTGGAGATCGTCGAGCAGGTGCCGATTCCGGTGGAGGAATGCAGCCGGGTGGGGTGAAAAGGCCGGTCTATTCCACAAATTCATCGTGCCAGACAAGTACGCGTTTTTGTGATATCAATCGTTTTGGCGCGCATGCTTCAAGACGCCAAACCTTGCATCGCAGGGATGCGATGCCAATTCCAGGAGACCGGCGTTCATGATTTCGGGCCCCAATGCAGACGACCGGTTAGCTCTTTACAGTTTGAGCTGGTCTTTCGCTCAGGACGGCAAGTTTGCAGTGGATGCCACAACCGGTGTGGTGGTCGATTGCAATCCCGCAGCCGAAGCTCTAATGGGCTATTCCCGCGAGGAACTCATTGGGAAGCACGTGACTGAGCTGCATCCGGAAAGCGAGCACGACCGGGTCATGGATGAATTCCGGAAGGCCATGCAAGGGACCTCGTCCCACTCCGGCCTTCACATCCTGCGCAAGGACGGCGATTCAGTGCCGGTAGCGATCTGGTCATCGGAACAGCTGAAGCTCGCCGGGCAATCGCTGGCCATCGTCGAGTTCCGGGACATTACCGATCAAGTGCAGAAGGAGCATCGCCTCTCCTCCCAGAATTGGGCTCTGTCCGCCTTTTCCGTTGCCGCATTGGCCCTGGGGCGAGCGCAAAGCACCGAGGGATTGCTGCAGTCCATCTGTGACGGCATTACGCGTGAGTCCGTCTATGTGCTGGCGTGGATCGGCATCGCGGAAGAGGGTCCGGAGAAGAAGATTCGCATTGCGGCGTCGGCGGGAACCGCCTCAGACTATCTGAACGGATTGCATCTGACCTGGTCGGAAGAGGAGCCCACCGGACGAGGCCCGACGGGCGCATCCATTCGCGCCAACAACCTGCAGATTGTGGAAGACACGCAGGAATCGGCATCCTTTCAACCCTGGCGAGAACGAGCGCGGCGGTTCGAGATACGCTCGGCTGTGGCCGTGCCGCTTCGTATCGAGGGGAGTTGGCAAGGCACCCTGAACGTGTATGCCGCCCGCCCCAACGCATTTGAAAGAGCGCCGGTGGAGGTGTTTGAGCGCCTTGCCGTACAGGTAGTCCACGGCGTGCAGGCGCTCGAACACAAGCGCCTTCTGCATGCCGAGCGGCTGCACCTTGAAAAGACGCAAAGAGACTTGACCGACGCATTGTCCGCCTCTGTGTCTGCCATGGTGACGGCGATGGAAATGCGCGACCCCTACACCGCGGGCCACGAGAGCAGAGTGGCGGAGATCGCCCACGCCATCGGCCAGGAAATGGGATGGGATGAGAACCGGCTGCAAGCGTTGCGGATGGCCGCCATGGTTCACGACATCGGGAAGATTTCGATACCGGCCGAGATTCTGGCCAAGCCGGGCCGGTTGACAGCAGCGGAATACGCACTGGTCAAACAGCATCCCGACACAGGCTTCGCCATTCTGAAAGACATTCCCTTCACTTGGCCGATTGCCGACATTGTGCGCCAGCATCACGAGAAACTCGATGGTTCCGGGTATCCCCTGGGGCTCCTGAGGAACGCGATCCTGCCGGAATCCATGGTTTTGACAGTGGCGGATATCGTCGAGGCGATGGGCTCAAACCGGCCTTATCGAACGGCGCTGGGCCTTGAGGTGGTGCTGAAAGAGATTGAGGGCCAGGCCGGCGTTCTGCTGGATGCGGAGACTGTCCGGGTCTGCGCTGCGCTGTTCCGCACCAACAAGATCGCGCTGCACAGCAATAATCATCACTGATCCGGCTCGCCCGGCGGACATCCGCGCTGGCCTCTGATGGAACACCCTGCCCCATCCTTTATGCGTCTTTTGCACAAAGGGTGGGAGACCAAAGAAATCCACCTCGACCGTTAAGGAATCTCTGAATAAGTCAGCGATTTGAAGGGTACGGGCTTTAGCCCGTACATAAGTCCAGCAAAGTCCACCGGGCTTTAGCCCCTGAGGGATGAGCAGGCCTGCCGCAGGAACTGTTCGGAGATTCCTCAACAACAAGATCGAAGGCGCTCTATAGCTTGCGCTCCTCCACGCTCTCGATCGCCACATCCGCTTGCTGGCGGTTGCCGAAGCTGCGAAACTCCTTCACCTGCCTCAGATCGTAGGTTGACGCCGCGCCCCGCGGCGTGCGCACGCGGAAGAAGTCTGCCCCCACCACATCGTTGAGCCAGAAGGCCGGCCGTGCGTCGGCGGCGCGCGTAGCGATCTCGACGTTGCTCACCTCCAGGTTGCGGACGTGGCGCGCGAAGATCCCGCAGGCCGGCAACGGGCCGAACATCCCCGGGTCGGGATAAGCGGCCTCGCGTTCTTCAGGCTCAAGCGCGGCCATTGCAGCGGTTCCGCCGCCAACCTGCTCCAGGAAAACGTTGCTGATCTTGATATCTTCAATCGCGTGGCTGGGAACGCCGCTCAAGATGGAGGGCAGCGGCGATGCGCCGGAACTGGTGATGTTGCTTAAGATAATGCGGCGCATTACTCCAGGCTTGGCGTCCTTCGGTCCTCTCATGCGCGTGCCCAGGCGCAAAAACAAGGGAGCGCTGCGGATGTCTCGCATGGTGATGCCGGTGACGGTAATGTCTTCGACCAGCGCGCCATCCTCGGATTCGAGGGCGAATCCCTGGCAACTCTCGAAGACGCAGTTGGAGATGGTGACGTTGCGGAAGCCGCCGTTCGATTCCGTGCCCAGCTTGATGCGGCCCGTGGCCCAATGCTTGATGGTGGCCCGCTTCCAGGTGCCGTCGAGCACCGAGCCCACCTCGTAGTCGCCGGTGACGTAGCAATTGGTGATGGTCAGATTCTCCGTGGGCCGCGCGTAGCCCAGCGCAAACGAGCTCTTGGGACAGATGCCGTCGTCCCAGGGCGAGTTGACGGTGCAGTTGGAGACGCGCACGTTGCGGCAGCAGTCTATGTCCATGCCATCGCGGATGGTGTCGATGGTGAGGTTGTCTATGGTCAGGTTGTCGACGCCTGTGGCCAGGATGCCGAACCAGCCGCCTTCGAGAATCTTGAAGTCGCGCAGCAGAACGTTGCGGCAGTTCTTGAGCGCGATGGCCTTGTTGCCCACCCCTGGCTTGGTGGTGTCGGCCCGGCCCGGTTCTTTGTCCCAGCCGCGCGTGAGTCCCTTGCCCCAGATAAGCCCCGGGCCGGTGATGGAGACGCTATCCAGGTCTTCGCCCCAGATGAGCGAATTGTGCCAGTGGTTGTGGCCGTAATCCTGGTAGGGCTCCCAACCGCCCTGCGGCTCAGCCGCGTCGTAGCCGCCGGTTGTGGTGCCGTCCATTGGCGTGGGACCGGCCAGCAGCATCGCGCCGTGGTCGAGATAAAGGCCGACCTTGCTTTTCAGTCGAACGGAATAGCTCAGGTAAACGCCGGCTGGGAAGTAGACCGTGCCTCCACCTGCTGCGACTGCCGCATCAATCGCCCGGTTAATGGCCGGCGAGTCGATGGCCGCTCCATCGCCGACTGCACCGTACTGGCGCACATTGAACCCGAAGCCGGGCTGGTCGGGCTGGGCTGGACTTGGCCGCGCGCCCGCACTCAATGCCAACGCCGCTCCCGGCGTCACCGCGGCCGCCATTCCACCGCTTGCCATCTTCAGCAAATCTCTGCGCTGCATCATTTCCTTCTCGAATCTGATTGGACTTTGATTTTCGCGAGGTGCTCGCAACAGGTTTTTCCAACTCGGACATTGTTCCACACGGGAATGGAAACGGGTCAAAGCAAAAATGCGAAATGCTGCTGCGGAGCATTGTCCAAAAGAAGACAGAAAACTCAAACAGAGGTCGACTCGAGCTTTCTTGTTCTGACAATTCGCTTGAAATTGTTGAGGTGCCGGGAAAAAGTGGTCAATACGGCTCACCAACCCTCATACTGGATTCATACCATTGACAGAAATGTCTGGCGGGAACACTTGCCATCGGCAATCATGCGGAAACGCATATCCGCACTCGATTGGCCCGATTGCGAAGACGCTCTCTGAGGCCACCATACTCGTACGAGGAAAGGTTGGATTCGATGAGCGTACATCTCGTAAATCCAAGTGACAATTCTTTCGGCACAGCCGTCATCACGCCACGATGGCTGTTTGTTCTTGCCGCGGCAACACCTCAAATGGCGGGCGATCCCATTCTTGTGGATGAGTCGCTGGAGCAGATTGTGCCGGAGTCCATTCAGCCGGGAGATATTGTGGGCATCAGCGTCCATACCGGCAACGCCCTGCGCGGGTACGAGGTGGGCCGGATGGCGCGCAGCCGCGGAGCGTGGGTGGTCTATGGCGGAATTCACGCCACGCTGTTTCCCGAAGAAGCTCTCGATCGCGGACAAGCGCATGCCGTGGTCACTGGCGACGGCGATGTCGCGTGGGCCAGGGCGGTTGCCGATTGCATGGCCGGCAAGCCCAGACAAATCTACGAAGGCGGCAAGATCTCCGGCGGCGAATTCCTCCCTGCGCGCTGGGATCTGATGAAGCCCGAGAAGTATATGTGGGCCTCGGTGCAGACCATTCGCGGATGCCCCAAACATTGCTCGTTTTGCAGCGTCTGGCGGACGGATGGGCAGAAGCCCCGGCAGCGGAATCATCAGCGCGTGGTTGACGAGATCGTCGAACTGCGGCGCATCGGATTTCGCTTCATTGCCCTGGCCGATGATAACTTCTATCCGGTCAGCTTTACCGATCTGCGCCAGGCCCGCGAACAGAATAACGTGGCCAAAGTGGAAGAGCTGACGGCTATTCGCAGAGAGCGCTTCCAACTGATGGACGAGCTGGCGAAGCTGCCCAGAGACATGGTGTTCTTTACGCAGATCACCATGGAGGCGGGCGAGGACGGCGAGTTTCTTGACGCCATGCGGAAGGCCAATATCAAGGGCGCGCTGGTCGGCGTTGAAGCGGTCACGCCGGAAGGGCTCAAAGCTGTCTTCAAGGACTGGAATTTTTCCGGCGAGGCGCTGGCCAATCAGTTACAGACGTTCAAGAAGCACGGAGTTCACGTGCTCGGCTCGTTCATCTTCGGACTGCCCACGGACAAGGCCGCCACCTTCGACGCCACCGTCGAGATGGCTCTGAAGGCCGGCGTCACCTTTGCCCAATTCGTGATGATGACGCCTTTTCCGGGTACGGTTGACTTTGGGCGCTGGGAAAAGGAGCAGGCCGCGAATCCCACCATGGTGGGCGATGTGCCGATCACGCGCTATTGGCTGATCCCCATCGAAGTTCGCCCCAAGATGTTCACGCCCCATCCTACGATGAGTTCGGATGAAATCCGTGAGCGCACGCAGAAGGTGTGGGACAGATTCTACGAGTGGGGCGCGATCTGGGAGCGTTCGGCCTGCACGCCCAACCTGAGTTCCCGGATTGCGTTCATCTTTCTCTCCAAGCTCTACCGGCAGATGTATGCGGGCACCGGAATCTCAACCGACAGTGCCCGGCGCAAGAAGTCGAAGGCCTGGGCACGGTGGACGGCGAAGCAATGCAAGAGGCTGTTCCAGGCCAGGCCCATGCCGGAGCTTGAGCCGCGTACCTGGGATGCTGGCATGAATCCTGCCCTCGGTCAGGCAGCATTCGCCGGTGGCGATGCAGCCACGATGGCAGGACCCTTTGTGGTGATGCCGAAGAAGTGAGGGCGGATCCGGGTTCGCGGCGGAATCGGATTCTGTACATTCCCAGGTCTCAAAGACGAGACCTGGGGCACCTGTTCTAAACAATATTTCCAAATCTTGTGGACCAGGCCCTAGTTGATTGTCGCCGGAGGACGGCGGAGGGCGAGGCGGGCTCCGAGAGCATAGCCGAGGAGCGCTGCGGCTGGCCAGGTGCCGATAAACGGTCCGTCATTGTCGATCAGGCCGCTGGGCTTGGGCAGGCTGAAGAAGGTGCGCGTGAGCTTTTCGGTCGCATCGCACTGAAAACATTCGTTGGGTCCCGTAGGCATGTCGAGAATCCATAAACTGACGATCAGCAGCCAGATCAACCCAATCAGCCACACCAGGGTAGCCATTTCGTCCTGACGCAATCGAGTGACGATGTTGCCTGCAATGAAAGGAACCAGCATGGACAAGATGAGGATGAAAGTCTGCGGGACAGCTGGCGGATTCAGGGCGTAACCCACCACCATGAGGACCAGCCAGGATCCCAGGGCAAGAAGCGTATGCGCAAAAAACGACACAGCCTGCGCGGAGAGGTTGGAACTGCCTTTTTCCTCATCCACGCGCATCGTCGACCGCATTCGCCGGGCTCCTGGGGTGATTAGTGTTGACCGCTTCGTTTCTACTTAACATACAACATACACTTGGCGGCGGAAGAGAACAATCGCCGTTCTGAGTGAGATGGCGTGAGCGACATCCCGCGCAACGGCGACAGCGGGGTTCGAAACTGGTGGGCCGGGGTTCTACAATGGATTCATGCTGATTGAGGGCATTTTTGCCGCGGTTCCCACGCCGTTCTACGCGGACGAGAAGATTTATTTTCGCAAGCTTGAGGCCAACATGGCTCGCTATTCCCGCAGCCTGTTGGCGGGGATGCTGCTGCTGGGGTCGACCGGCGAGGCGGTTTTGCTGGACGATGAAGAAACCCGCGCTGTGCTGCGGACGGCGGCTGAGGCTTCTGCGCCGGACAAGGTGCTGATCGCCGGGGTTGGGCGCGAAAGCGTAAAGGCCACGGTCGAATTGGCGGAGGCCGCAGCGGCATTCCGCTACGACGCGGTTTTGATCCGCACCCCCACTTACTACGCCAGTCAGATGTCCCCGGCCGCGGTGCTCAATTATTTTCGCAGCGTCGCCGACCGGTCGCCCTTGCCGGTCCTGCTCTACAACATCCCGCGGTGCGTACCTTACGACATTCCAGTGCGACTGGTAGCGGAGCTCGCGCAACACCCGAACATCATAGGAATCAAGGATTCCAGTGGGAGCACGGACCGAATCCGCGCCCTGGTTGAGTCCACCGGCGCCGCGCCCCGACGGACCGTTACCGTTACGCCAATTTTCGAAGCGGTGACTGCGCGCATGTTGACGGCCGGAGTCGAAGCGGAGGCTACCTTTGTTTCCGCGGGCGCCCTGGCGAGTGGGTCGGCCTTGGCGGCGGCTCCGCCGGCTGCGCCCATGAAGACCCGGACCAAGGATGTGGGCTTTCATGTGCTGACGGGTTCAGCCGGGACGCTGCTGCAGTCTCTTGAGGCCGGCGCCTCTGGAGGTATTCTCGGCTTTGCCGCATGCGCTCCCCAAGCCTGCCAGGAGGTGCATCTTGCCTGGAAGGATCGCGACAGGGAACTCGCAAGCGAGAAGCAGGAGCGCATTGCAGCAGCCAGCCAGCGGATCGCGGGCGAGTTGGGCATTGCCGGCGTGAAGTACGCCTGCGACTTCAATGGCTATTACGGTGGCCGGGCTCGCGCCCCGTTGCTGGCGGTCACATCCGCGGAAAAGGCCGAGATCGAAGGGCTGCTGGCCAGTATTCGTAACTAGGCGCCTCTGGACGCCGCTATGAGAAATTGAGAGTATGCGACGCGTGTTTTCTCTTGCCTGTGGTCCGCGCCTGTGACACAGTAATTCCGGCTTCCTTCCCCCGGGGTGCACCACACTTTTCGGAAGCCGGAGAAGAACCATGCGCATTCGCACGATTCTCGTCGTCGCCCTGCTTTGCGTCACCCTTTGCGTGGTCGCGCCTGGACAGCAGGCAGCCGTAACCGTTGCTCCGACGCCCGTGAGCGGGCTCAACTTCGCGTTTGATGCACCGCACGGACAACTGACCGCAAGCGGCTACACCGTGAAGGCAACTCCGAACGCCTCGAGTTCCACGACACAGGTTTCGGAGACGATCGATGTCGCCCTTACCATCAAACTGGTCACGAAGTTCCCCAAGCACGCCGTATTCCCATGCGCTGCACTGGTGATCGGCGGGGAAATCGATGTCGCTAACTTCACATTGGCTGGTGGCCTGGAAACGGTAAGCGGGCAGGCGACCGTGAGTGCGTCCGACCCGTCCATGGCCACCTGCTCGCTCAGCATTCCGTTTGAATGGACATTCCAGACGGATCCCCAGGCAACGGAAGGCCTGGTCATCGCCTACGCCGCGGCGGGAGTGACACCAGAAGGCGTGACCGTGCGTGCCACGGTGCAGGTGGCTGGGTTCCATGACATTCACGCCGGAACCACTGTGAAAAACGATTTCACCGTAACACTGTAACGGTCTTTGGTGACAACTCATGCCGTGTCTGTGCCGCAACGGCCAGGCATGGCATGAATTATTTTGAGGAGGATAATTGGCGATGATTTTCTCCTCTTCAACTCGCTGCGGGCTCGCCGTCTGCGGCCCTCGACATGGATCGAAGGCCACCCGATCTCCCCTGCTTAACTGTTTTCGTTTGTTCGTGGCGCGGCCACAGCGGCCGATTCTCGGGAGACCCGTTTCCCGCCCTGTGCGCTGAACGTTATCTTCCGTTTTGCCGATGGAGTGGAGGCGAAAGCACGGTTCGCAGCAGGACGCTCCGCGGCTTCCCGGTCTTCACGGGAATGGCGGAAGGATCGTTAGAGACGGGATGGAATAGACGATGTTTTCAATTGGCGGAATTCTTCTTGTCTTCGCGTGCGTCATCGCGGGTTTCCTCATGGAAAAGGGCAAGATAGCCGTTCTTATCCAGCCGTCTGAGCTGATTATCATCGGCGGCGCGGCGATCGGTACGGTGATCACGGCAAACCCGGTACACATTCTGAAAAAAATCTTGTCCGGGATGATGACTGTTATCAGCGGTTCGCGGTACTCGAAGGCGCGATATATCGACACGCTCAAGATGATGTTCGACCTGCTTGCGACATCCCGCAAGAAAGGGGCAATCGCCATCGAAGCGGATATTGAGGATCCGCCGCAGAGCGCTATCTTCTCGCGATTCCCGATGTTTCTCGCGGATCATCATGCTCGCGACTTTGTTTGCGACACGATGCGCATGGCGATCACCGGCGGAGTGAGTGCGTTCGACGTGGACCAGATGATGGAACTCGATATGGATGTCCATCACCATTCCGCGAGCCAGCCTAGCGCGGCATTGACCACGATGGCAGATGCACTGCCAGGACTGGGAATCGTGGCTGCTGTGCTGGGCATTGTTGTCACCATGGGTGCGCTCGGCGGGCCGCCAGAGGAAATCGGCCGCAAGGTGGCTTCCGCATTGGTGGGCACCTTCCTGGGAATTCTGCTGTGCTACGGCCTGGTAGGTCCCTTGTCCTCCAAAATGGCGAAGATCGCGGACGAAGAGCACAGTTACTACAGCGTGCTTCGTGTCATGATGATTGCTTTTATCAAGGGCACATCACCGATGTTGGCGGTTGAAATGGGCCGTCGCGCAATTCCCGGACATGTTCGCCCGACCTTCCTGGAAGTGGAGAAGGCATGCAGGGAGAAGACTGCGGAACCGGAGACCAAGGCCGCATAGGTCAGGGACACCATGGCACTTGAAGAACCAATTATCGTCAAGCGGAAGATCAGCCATTCGGGCCATCACGGCGGCGCCTGGAAAGTGGCCTATGCCGATTTTGTAACTGCTTTGATGGCGCTGTTCATCGTGCTTTGGCTGTTGAACACCAGCAAGCCAGTACAGGATGCTGTGGGCGGATACTTCCGCGACCCCAATGGCACCGCCCAGAAGAAGGGAACGCGGTTGGGTGGGGCTGGCGATGCCGGCGCAGTGCGTCAAGAAGACATGTCGAAGCTGAAAGAAGATCTGATGAAGTCCGTGGCGAAGATGGCCAACTTCGACAAGCTCAAAAAGCTGATCGAGATCACCATCACCCCGGAGGGGCTGAAGATCGAGTTGATGGAAGACCCTCACGGGACATTCTTCGAGAACGGCAGCGCAGAGCCAACCGAGACCATGAAGAGCGTGCTGAAACTCCTGGCTCCGGAAATAGGCAAGCTGCCGAACCCGGTTTCAATTGAAGGTCATACGGACTCCAAGCCCTTTTCCGATTCGAAGGTGTACGGCAACTGGGAACTGTCGACAGATCGCGCGAATGCAGCCCGACGCCTGGTGGAGAGCGGGGGCATACGCGCGGAGCAGATTGTGCAAGTGCGCGGTTGCGCCGATCGTAATCTGCGCAATCCCAAGCAGCCGGAGGACGCATCGAACCGGAGGGTCACGGTATTCATTCAATATCTCTCCAAGCCTCCGCAGCCTTCGATCGTGAGCAACGGATCTTTGCCGCCAATCAAGTAATCGGGCCGCTAATAAAGCAACGGGGAACGATTCGAAGCCGGGCGGTTAAGTGGTCAGCGATTGCGCGAGGGAAGCCGGCAGCCGAGGTTCGGCCATCGTCTTCGCGTGAGGCCGTAGCGGTTCCTTGATTGGTACGCTCCGACCCCATGCACTCCTGGATCATTTTCCACTATTGATCCGGCCCTTAAAGAGTGTTGCGCCTTCCCACCCATTTCGCGATAAAACCTGCGAAATGGATGGGGCACGGTGCTTCTATTTGGGGGGCGAGTCAATAAGAACTGCCCCGTCGCGCGGGGCCGGAAGGGGATGCCTAAATCGCGGGAGGTCTCTACGGAAATCGAACGATGAAGAAAGGGACTTCGCGATTTGCAATCGAGGTCATATATTCGATTGTCAGCGCGCATTCCCAGGGTGTCTCGAAAAGAAAGACAAATCCCACCTGCCGATTGTCGGTGTAGGCTACCTGGGCCTCGAGTTCGAGTACTCCAGTAGGATGGCGAAGGATCAGCAAGCCGGAGCGGCCGACGTCCACCGAACTGTCGAGCGTGGCTCGAATGCCCGCATCGCTGACGTCCCTGCACAGTCCGTGGAACGTTTCTCCCCCCGAGACAAAATCGATATCGAAACCCGCTGCAATGCGGCAAGGCCGGTATTCAAATCTGCGGACGCGGCTCGGGTCTACCGTCACTGTGGTTCCCTCTCGGGTCTGGATCTGGCCAGACACGCTCTTGTGTCTATCGGCGGATGTGCGCCAGAGTTTCAATACAACGTTATCCTACGCATGAAGGACCATTATGCAAGAGCAGGGGCAGGGTTTCTGTGTCCTGTTCAGTGATTGCGAGGTCGCCGCTCGCCGGCGGTCACCTCGGCTTGGGTACACTGCTTTCAGGATGCACCAACGATGGTTCCGCTATAAGGGGGCGGACTTCACTGCGGAAGCCTCCCGGGCTCAGAGCGGCGCCTACCTTCCAGGCAATCAATCAGTTACGTACGCAGCTCTTTTTAAAGCACCACCTGCGCGCCCTCCTTATTCCCATAGGTTTTCGTATCCGGCCCCTCCAGAAGGGCGTCTTCTGGGCAGATTCACCTGAGTCCCAGCCGTCTCCACGATCTTTTGAGCGCACCCCGCACCCTACCTCGCCCCATGGATGGCAAACCATTTACAATGGTGCCCATGCTTCACCGTAACCTTTTTCGTCTCTCTGTCTGCGTGGCCGTGCTCGGCCTGATCGTCCCCTCGCTCGTCGCCGGCGCTCAAACGGACACCACCAAGCGAGGCCGCAAGTACAAGACCCCTCCGCCCACCGCGCGCATCGAGGTCACGGTGCTGCGCGACACCAACGGCAAGCCCATTGAAAATGCCGCCGTCATTTTTCACCCCATGGAGGGCGAAAAGGACAAGGGCAACATGGAGCTGAAGACCAACGAGGATGGCAAGACCGTGATCGACGTGCTGCCCATCGGCGATACGGTGCGGCTCCAGATCATCGCCAAAGGCTTCCAGACGTATGGGGAAGACTACAAGGTGGATAAGGCTGCGCTGTCCATAGAAATTCGCATGAAGCGCCCCGGTGAGCAGTACTCCATCTACAAGCCTCATCCTGAAAAGAGCGAGGGCGGGAAGGATTCTGCGCCCGCGCCGTCGCCTGCCGCGCCTCCGGACGCACAGCCCAACCAGCCCCAGCCAAAGTAAGGCCGTTTCGGCGCTTGCATGCAGCATGGGGAAGGTACGTTTTTGGGAAACCCGAGCGCCGGCCCGATGAAGGCAATAGAGCAGGCGCCATACGGGCCTTCGTCGTCAGGTAGAACCGTATTATGCCAACCGAACCCCTCAGCGGCAAATCGGCAATGGTTACCGGGGGCGCGCGCCGCATCGGCCGCGGTATTGCCTTGGCGCTCGCGCGGTCCGGTGCGGATGTGGCCATCACTTGGCGCAGTTCACCCGCCGAGGCGGGTGCGACCGCCCGCGACATCGAGAGCCTGGGCCGTCGCGCCATGGCTCTCGAATGCGATGTGCGTTCTGAAGCCTCGGTGCGCACGGCTGTCGCGGCCGCAGTGGACGGCTTCGGGCGTCTCGACCTCTTGGTCAACAATGCCGCCGTCTTTGAATCGGTTGCCCTCGACCGGCTCAGCCTCGACCAATGGGACGCGGTCTTCGAAACCAATGCGCGCGGACCGTTCCTGGTGGCGCGCGAGGCACTGGTTCACTTGCGCGCCGTCGAGGGCAGAATCGTCAATATCGGCTCGCTGGGCGGGATTCATGCCTGGGCCGGACATGCCCACTATTGCGCGTCCAAGGCCGCTCTTCATATGCTCACGCAGGCCATGGCCAAAGCCTTCGCCCCGCTGGTGAGCGTCAACTGCGTCGCGCCCGGCTGGATTGATGTGGAAGAGCAACCTGGAGAGCAGTCGGCGCGCCTTGCGGCCAAAACGCCCATGCGGCGAAACGGCAGCGTGGAAGACGTGGCAGAGGCGGTTCTCTTCTTTGCCACCGGGCCGCACTTTGTTACCGGCCAGGTTCTGGCCGTGGACGGTGGACTGGGTCTATAGAGGATAGAGTGGTGCAAACCTCTATTTTTCAGTGGAATGGATGGAAGACTCTCGATTGCTGATTACGGCTCTATCGCGCGAACAGCCTCTTCCAAAGGCTGATGGGGGCGGAATCAGAAGCCTCGCCGCCCTGGCTCGGGGCCGTCTTTTTCTTTTTCGGTGAGCCGGCAAACTTTCTCGAGGAGAACTTCAGCGGCACCCGATCTACGAGGCCCAGAGGTTCGGGCTGCACCGGCCACAGCGCTCCTTGGATGGCGGCCTGAGGATTGGACACGCACAGCCGTCGCGCGGTCTCCTCGCCGGCTCGATTGGCCACGTATTCATAGCTCTTCTTCAAGTGCGGCGGACGCCACTCGATGTGGTGTGCATCGGTTGCCAGGAAATGGATCCAGTTGCGATCCAGAAGTTCGTTGGAAAAGGCTTCCGCCATCTTGCCGAAGCGCCCGTACAGGGAACTCCCAGTGACCTGGACCAGACACCCGTTGCGCATCCATTCCGCCAGCTTCTCCGGCTGGCCAAGCAGGACAGGATACCGTTCCGGATGGGTGATGATGAGTGTGTAACCAGCCGCCTGCAGCCGGAAAAGAGCGTCACCCATCTGCGGAGGAATTGACGAATCGGCGAATTCGATCAGCAGGTACCCCTTGCCATTGATCGAGTAGCGTAAGGGGTTGGTCGCCGCTTCTTCAATATTCTCCGCAGTCATGTGGAAGTCGCACCCCAGGCTCAACTCCATCTCGCCCTTCAGTTCCTCGCTCAACTGCGCGAAGCGCCTTTCGACCAATGCCGCCTGGTAGGGATAGCGCTCGCTGGAATGTGGCGTGCAAACGATGTGCGTCACACCCTCCGCAGCAGCTTGCCGCGCCATCGCAAGTGAGGTTTCGAGGTTGGGCGAACCGTCGTCCACTCCGTAGATCAGGTGGTGATGGATGTCAATCATGTCTTTCCGTCTTCCCAAGCGACGGCCGAAACCTTAGTGCGCCGCTAACACCGAGATCATGGAAGCAAAAACCCTCCAGCCGTCGGCCGACCCCAACAGGCGTTCACTGGATCGATCTGGATGGGGCATCATTCCTAAGACGTTTCGCTGCTCGTTAAGGATGCCTGCAATGTTGCTCAACGAGCCGTTCGGGTTCGCCTCCGGAGTGATGTCGCCCTGCGGAGTGGCGTAGCGAAAAGCAATACGGTCCTCGGCCTGCAACTTTAGCAACTCATCCGGAGTGCAGAAGTAGTTTCCCTCCATATGCCCAATGGGAATCTGAAGCACCTCGCCCTTGGTCAGCTGATTTGTAAATGGACTATCGGCGGTTTCGACGCGAAGATGAACCTGCTTGCAGATGTACTTCAGTCCGGCGTTGCGCATCAGCGCGCCAGGCAACAACCCGGCCTCGGTGAGAATCTGAAACCCGTTACAGATGCCCAGCACCAGTCCGCCACCAGCGGCAAACCGCTTAACGGCCTGCATCACAGGGGAAAACCGCGCAATCGCCCCGGTGCGCAGGTAGTCGCCATAGGCAAACCCGCCCGGAACCAGCACGGCATCCACTCCTGCCAGGTCTTCGGAGTCGTGCCATAGAAAGGTGACAGGCTCGTGAGCCACCTCGGCGATCACGTTGTACGTATCGTGGTCGCAGTTGGAGCCAGGAAAGACGAGAACCCCGAATTTCATATCTTCTAGGTTATCAGTTCGGGGCTGAAAGTCCCGTCCGCGGGGAGCAATTTTGACCCGCAGGTACTCTCCGACACTGGATGGACGACCCGCGAAGAGAGCACACTTCAAGCCAGAAGATTGCCGGCGGCTGCGCTTTGTCATAGCGCGCAACCTCCGGCAGTCCGCCACTGGGAATGCAAACTCAGTATGCCAGTTGCAGCTCGATTCCTTTCCCCTCGTCGGGGACCAGCGCCACGATACGGTTGTGCCCGGCGTCGAAGCTGGTAGGAATTGAACTGGCGTTGGCCCCGCCGACGCGGGCGCTTGCCGCCGCTGCCGGCTTGGCCGCGCCGTAGACTTCGATTGAAAGCTGCTTCCACCACGGAGCAAAGCTGCCGTTGTGCGGATCGACCGTCACGGTCAGCCCTTGCGGCGTCTGCCGACAGGTGAAGGATATGCGCAGGAATTCGCCCTTTTCGAAGGAGTAGCTGGCCCCGTCGTCCAGGTAAAGAGAACCGGAGCAGTCCTTGCCTTCCGCGGCGGGCGGATAAACCCGCAGCGTCAGCGGACCATTGGGCCTCTCCTCCGTGCTTTGAACCAGCGGTTGCTCAGGCACGATTGAGCCCGAACGAACGAAAACCGGGAGCGTATCAAGACTGGGATGAATGTGCACTTCCGGCTGGGTCACCACCGTGTTGTCGACGGCCTTTCTGCCCGCGCTTCCTTCCACCCGAGCGCCGGTCCAGTAGTCGTACCAGCCCACCGGGGGGAGCGCAACGGTATAGTCGTCCAGTTCATCCGGATAGGGGCTCTGCGCCACCAGCAGGTCAGGGCCCAGCAGGAAGGCGTTGCCGTTGCTCAGGTCGAGTGCCTGCCCGTCTCCATTGCCGTTGGGGAACTCTAGGAAAAGCGGCCGCATGATGGGCAGCCCGGTCCGGCTCATCTCCTCGGCCGTGGTGTAGATGTACGGCATGAGCCGGTAGCGCTCTTCGATGTAGCGTCGCCGCAGATTCAGGTCTTGAGGCGTACCGTTTTCCCAAGGCTCCTGCGGGTTGGTGCCAACGGCCGTGTGGTCCCGGTCGATGGGATGAAAAGCAGCTACCTCCAGCCAGCGCGTCAGGAGTTCCGGTTGCGGCGAGCCGGCAAAACCGCCAACATCGGCGCCGCTCATGGCGAACCCGCTCAGACCCAGATTGATCAACTGTGGAGTCGTCTGCCGCAAGTGGTTCCAGGTGCTCGAATTGTCGCCCGTCCAGGTGGAAGCGTAGCGCTGACCGCCCGCGTAGCTGGCGCGGGTCATCACAAACGGCCGCGCGTCGGGGGCTATTTTCTTCAACCCCTCGAAGGTTGCCCGGCTGTTCTCCATGCCGAATACGTTGTGAATCTCCAGGTGACTGGCGATGCGGGGCGCGAATCCGGGTTCGTTGATGCGGTGTTGGGTGTCGTCGGGCATGGTTTTCGAAGGAACATCGAAGATGGCCGGTTCATTCATATCGTTCCAGAATCCAGCCACGCCTTTGCTCACAAAGTCCGCGTAAAGGGTGCCCCACCATTCGCGCGTGGACTTCTGCGTGAAGTCGGGAAAGACGGCTTTGCCGGGCCATACCACGCCCACATAGGTCGAGCCGTCGGGGTTCTTGACGAAGCGATCTCCGGCCACGCCCTCGTCGTAGGGTTTGTAGCCGCTGTTGGGTACGTCGGCGATGTGCAGGTCGGTAATGACCACAGTATGCAGGTGTTCGGCCTTCAGATCCTTGATCATCTGGTCGAAGTGCGGAAAGCGCTCCGGGTCAACGGTGAAGGGCCGATTCTTGAGCTGGTAATCGATGTCCAGCCAAATCACGTCGGCGGGAATTCGCTCACTGCGCAGCCGGTCGGCGATCCGCCGAACCTCGGACTCGGGGTAGTAGCTGTAGCGCGACTGCTGATATCCGAGTGCCCAGAGCGGCGGCAGCGGGGTTTTTCCTGTCAGCCAGGCCCAGGTCTCCACCACTTGCTTCGGTTCCGGTCCGTACAGGATGTAGTAGTCCAGCGGCCCACCCTCCGATCCAAAGGAGTAGCCGTCCCGGTATTCCCTGTTGAAGTCGAAGCCGGCCCGCCAGGTATTGTCCAGAAAGATTCCCGCCGCAACTCCGTTCCGAAAAGTCATGAAGTAGGGAATCGACTTGTAGATCGGGTCGGTAGATTCCTGCCAGCCGAAGGCGTCGGTGTTCCAGTCGACGAAGGCCGCGTTGCGGCGGTCCAGCGGCCCCGGTTTGTCGCCCAGGCCGAAGTAGTGCTCATCGGCTGGCGACGCGTGGTAAACCCGGAACGCCGCGCCGTGAAACTCGATGGGCCGGCCGGGCAAGTCCTGGCTGATCACGTGGCCCGCGAGGTCGGTGACGGTCAGCTCCAGCGGGTCCTTGCGGACGCTGACGTGGAGTTTGGCGGTCCTGAAGCCGACGGTTTCCGCGCTGTTTTCCGGGGTGACCACAACACTGGACGTCCGTGCCGAGGGCTGAACTGCCCACGAGGCGTCTTCGGGCAATTGGCCCTGGGCACCCACCCTGACTCGCAGCACATCGTCGCGCAGCGCGGTAATCTGGACCACCGCCGTGCCTGAGCGGATCTCAATTCCATTGGGGGTTGGCCGGGAAGCGGTTACCCGGTCGAGACGAACGAAACCCGGTTTCTGCTGGGTTTCGGCGGTCGTGTTCGCTTGTGACGTTGCGGCGAAAAACAGTATTCCAAGTACAGCAAGTGAAAAACGTCCTGCCCTGTGCAATCAGCACCTCATCGGAGCTATTTTGTTGATCATCGAAAAGGATAAAGCCCTGACCGCTCCCATGGGAAACCGTTCCCCGCTCGCTCAAGGCCGAGGGCCGGAGTCCCTGCTGAAACGCCAGCCGCTGGGCGGGCGAGAGCCCAGGCTGCCCTATTGGACGGGCTGGCGGAACGATGTATCGCGCCAAACAGGCGAGGCGCGACCGGCTGCCCGTCGATGCCGAAGACCTCGTTTGGGAAACCGTGTCCCGACCCCAGCGACAACGCCTCCTTCAACCTTTTTGAAGGCCTGAAAAGCCCAGCCGCCCCGGTGATATACTCACAAGGTCAGGCGCGTGTCCGCGCCGTTATTTCTCACTACCACTGAGGTTCCCATGTCCGGCCACTCAAAATGGGCCACAATCAAGCACAAGAAGGGCGCGCTCGATGCCAAGCGCGGCAAGATATTCACCCGTCTGCTCAGGGAGATTGCAGTCGCCGCCAAAGGCGGCGGCAACCCTGACAGCAATGCCCGGCTCCGCACCGCAGTCCTGGCTGCCAAAGCGGAAAACATGCCGCAGGAAAACATCAAGCGAGCGATCCAGCGTGGTACCGGCGAACTGGAAGGCGTCAATTACGAAGAGATCACCTTTGAGGGATACGGCCCCGGCGGCGTGGCCATCATTGTTGAAGTGACGACTGACAACCGCAACCGCTCGGTGAGCGAGATCCGCCACGCCTTCTCGAAAAACGGCGGGAACCTGGGCGAGTCCGGCTCAGTTCGCTTCATGTTCCACAAGAAGGGCCTCATCGCCATCGAGAAATCCGCGGCTACCGAGGAGCAGTTGATGGATCTCGTGCTCGAACATGGTGGCGAAGACCTCAACGACGAGGGCGATACGTGGGAGATCATTACCGATCCGGCCGATCATGAAGCCGTTGCGGCGGCGGTCAAAGCTGCCGGCATCGCTACCGTGATGAGCGAAGTGACCATGGTTGCCTCCACTTACACCAAGCTGGAAGGCAAGGAAGCCGCGCAGATGATCCGGTTGCTCGAAGCGCTCGAGGATTTCGACGACACGCAGAACGTGTATTCGAACTTCGACATGGACGCCGAGCAGATGGAACAGGTAGCCGGCTAACGCAAAGCTGGCAAACCACTCAAAAAGGGCCGCCCGGCTGAGGCGGCCTTTTTTTGGAAGTTCAGGATTTCTCAGCGAGAGAAGGGAAGACCATTGACCCGAACTGCAAGACTCTTTTTGTTGCTCCTGTTCGCAGGAACGTTGTTTGCTCCCGCCCAAACGCCAGGCGCTGCGCCTGATCCGAAAGCAGCCGTAGGTAACCCCGTGGCCCAGGTCCGCGAGGCCAAGAGCTGGGAATACGGCCCGTTTGTCAACTGGGGTACCGGCGTTGGCGACCGCTCGGACTACAAGTTTTTCTGGGCCGGTTTTCAGGGGGCCAAACCCCTGACCGGAGTCCTGCACGCCGGCATTCTCAGCGGCCAATTCGAGTTCGGCAGCAACATCATGCCCCTGTGGCAGGCTTATACTCCGGCGCCGCACAATCAGGACTACACCTGTATCGACCCGACGAACGGGCAGCCCTACACCTGTAGCCTGGCCGTCGGCGGCGGAACTTTTCGCGGCGTCAGCCTGACTCCGGTCATTTTGCGTTGGAACTTCCTGACCGGGTCGCGGCGCTTTCAGCCCTGGTTCCAGGGCGCGGGCGGGCTCATCTATACTACGCACAAATTTCCACCAAATGTTCTGAGCACGGCGACGATCGACGGCGGAACATCGGTGTGGAACTTCTCGCCGCAGGGTGGCATTGGCATTCACTATTTCACCCGCGACAAGCGCTCTATCGATCTGGGCGTCAACGCCGTCCATATCTCGTCGGCTTCTCTGGGCGACCGCAACCCGGGTGTGAACGCCAGCATCCAGATACAGTTGGGTTATACCTTCTGGAAGTAAAAGGACTCCCCTTTGGCAGGACTTCGGCGCCGGGATCAAAGCGATAGAGTTCCCCAGGAGCAGGTCCTTGCGGTTGGGAATAGAGTAAAGGCGGTCCCCGGCGGCGGTTCCTGGTTGCCGGGATGAAGGAGAGCATGAGCGGGCCGGTTGTCGAGTGCGTTCCCAATTTCTCAGAAGGCACGGATGCCCGGCGGGTCGAGGCCATCGTGGCTGCGATGCGCGTTGAGGGAGTGCACCTTCTGGACTGGTCGATGGACGCCGACCACAACCGGTCTGTAGTGACCGTTGCAGGACACCCGGCGGCGGTTGTCGAGTCCGCTGTGCGCGGCGCAGGCAAGGCAATCGAGCTGATCGATTTGACCCGGCAGGAGGGAGTTCACCCGCGCATCGGAGCGGTCGATGTCATTCCCTTTGTGCCTATTTCCGGCGTCAAACTCGAGCAATGCGTTCTGCTCGCCCGTCAGACCGGGCTTGAGATCTGGCGTCGCTTCGGCGTTCCGGTCTTCTTCTACGAGGCGGCGGCGGCCCGTCCCGACCGCGCCAACCTCGATGAGGTGCGCAGCGGCCAGTTCGAGGGGCTGCGGGATGCGGTTCGCAAGGATTCGGCGCGTCGTCCCGACTTGGGCGGTCCTGGCCTTCATCCCACCGCCGGCGCCTGCGCCATCGGGGCGCGCAAGTTCCTGGTGGCTTACAACATCTATTTCGATTCCACCGACGTTGCCATGGTGCGCGCCATTGCCCGCGAAATTCGCGGCGCTTCCGGCGGCCTCAAGGGCGTGAAAGCCATGGGCGTTCTGGCACACGGACGCGCCCAACTCGCCATGAACATTACCGACTTCACGGCCACGCCTGTTTCCCAGGTGTATCGAGCGGTCCTGGCTCTGGCCCTGCGCCACAAAGCCGCGCCCGTCGAAGGAGAGATCATCGGGCTGCTCCCGGAGGCTGCCTGCGAGCGGGACAGCGAGTGGATGCGTCAATTGACTGGGTTCGATCCGCTAACCAAGATTCTGGAGCATCGCCTTGCTGCTCCCTTGGCCTGGCCGGGAGAGGTATGACCGGATTCGCCTGCCTTGCGGGCGCAGCGGTTATCATGCCCGGGGGTAAAATGAAAATGGAACAGCAACGGTATTGTTGCGTTGTCGTGCGCGGGAAACAGCCGGGGTTTCAGACCGGCTCTCGCCGAGCAGTGCAGCCAGTGCCAACGCTGTGGAGGATGGATTTGTTGAAGGTTTTTTTGAGAGTTTCAATTCCGGTTGTATTGCTCTTTTCCGCTGCATGGGCGCAGGCCGCGCAGTTATCCACGGACGCCCGCACCTCCATTCCGCATGAAGTGCAGCAGTTGGTGGTCATCGATTATCACGCGATGGAGAACTCTACCGCGGCCATGGATCTGCGGGAACGCGTCATGCCGCCTGAGCTCAAGCGCTTTGAAGAGGCGCTGCACAAGTCCGGCTTGAACGAAAACCACGATGTGGAGCAGTTGGCCTTTGCCCTGTTTCGCCCCAAGGTTGGAAGCGAAATACTGGATACCGTCGGAATTGCCCAGGGTCAGTTCTCTGTGCAGGACATCATCGCCAATTTTCGCAAGGACAAGGTGAAGGCTACGCTGGTCCGCACCAACAAGGTCTATCCGTTGGCCAAGACCGGCATGGTGCTTTGCTTCGTTGATCCTTCGACCATGGTCTTCGGAGATGTCGATGCGGTGAACAAGGCTCTCGATGCCCGCGACGGCGTCGCTTCCAACCTGCTCTCCAATGGGCCAATGATGGAGGCCATGAGGACGGTGGACTATGAGCCCCTGTGGAGCATCCTCGATCAAAAAGGCACCCAGACCATGATGCGCCAGGTTCTGGGCGAGGCGGGTTCGGTCACCGACTTTGAAACCGTGCGCAAGCGGCTGGAGGCTTCCTGGTACTCGATGGACTTCCAGCACGGCGTCAAATTCGACCTGACCATCTCGACCGGCGACAGTTTTGCCGCCGCTACGATCTCGTCGCTGATGACGGCTGCGCTGATGGTGCGCAAAATGAGCGGCACAGATGCGGAGAAGCAGGCGTTGAGCGCCACATCCATCGCCTCCGACTCCGGCCGGCTTTCGATCCACTTCTCAACCAGCGATCAACAGTTCGCCAGCCTCCTGCAGTCACCGCTCTTTCAGAGCATGGTGCGCTGAGGAGTGTTTCTTTTGAGCCCGCCAGGCTTGTTGCCTGGCGGGTTCTCTATTGAAGGGCGGCCGGATATCGGTTCAGCCCAGCAGACGAGGTCAGGCAGTGCCGCCGATTTTGCCGCGCGAAATCCCGTAGATGGTGACCTCGGCGCCGTCGTCTGATATTTCTTCGCTGTTGAATACCTGGTCGCGTCCGGCCCGCTTAGCGCAATAGAGGGCCCGATCTGCCAGTTCCATCAGGGTTGCCGGATCCTGCCCATAGGTGGGGACAATCGAGGCGCAGCCAATCGAGACGGTGACGACTCCGCGAGCGTTTGCGCCATGTGGCAGTTTACGGCTACGCGCGGCCGCGCAAACTTCGTTGCTGATTTGCATGGCGCCCTTGTTGTCGGTATCCGCCAGGATGATGATAAATTCGTCGCCACCGTAGCGGGCTACAAGGTCCCCGGGGCGCTTCACCACCTCCATCGCTGAATTGGCAATCTCCTTGAGGCAACTGTCGCCCCGCAAATGGCCGTATGTGTCGTTGTATGACTTGAAGCGGTCCACGTCGAAAAGTAGCAGTGAGAGCGGCTTGCTTTCACGAATTGCGCGGCGCCATTCAACCGCAAGATGCTCGTTGAACCGGCGTCGGTTGGCCAATCCAGTCAGTGTATCCATCGCCGAAAGCGCTTCGACGGTATTGTAGGCATCCTGGAGCTGATTCTCAGCGATCTTGCGTCCGGTGATATCGGTAAAGAACCATACCCGTCCGAGGTACTGGCCCCCGTCGCCGCGCAGACTGGTGGAATAGCGTTCAAACGTTCTGCCGTCCTTCAATTCAACTTGACATTGATCGTCCGCGCCGGGATCGGCGTAGAGTTCCTGAACACGCTGCATGAAAGCTTCAGGATTCTTGACGCGATCGATGCATTGAGATAACAGTTGCTCATCGGGGACAATGAATTTTTGGTATTGGCCCGTTGGCGTTTCCGCCAGCGGAACCTTCCAGAGTTCGGAAAACCTCTTGTTGATCGAGACTACATTGCCTTCGCCGTCGACAACAAGAATCGCGGTGAGCGATACACCGTGGATCGCGCGAATCAGGGAGAGATGAAACTCGCGAGATTGGTCAACGATCTTGCGGTCAGTGATGTCGCGAACAATGTTCAGGATCCCGGAGGGAGCGCCGGTGGCCGGATTGCGAATCAAGCGCAGGCTCGACTCCACCCACATGTACTGCCCGTCTCTTTTCTTGATGCGCACTTCGATGGTAGCGCCATCGGAGCCGGCGGCCATTGCGCGCACTACCACCACCGCTTTGGGCCTGTCCTCAGGATGGACCAGATCGAGGCTCTTTTGCCGCGCAAATTCCTCTGGTTTCCATCCGGTCATATTGTGGGATGCCACGGAGACGAAGTTACGATTGCCCTCGAAATCCGCAATGATGATCGCGTCCCGCGTATTCTCGGTGACAAGAGCATGCTGGGCGGCGATCTCCTTCAGCCGCCGCTCCGTGGCTTTCTGGTTCTCGAGAACCACCTGGGCCGCATAAAGGAGACACATGCCGAATGCAACAAACAGTTGCAACATCACATTGGGGGCGAAGAAGGAGTGCGACGCCATGATCAAAAGCGGGCCTATGCCCAGTGCGGTGCACAGGCTTCCTACCACTGCCATGAACAGCGTGGCCATGGCCGCCCACGACAAGCCCAGGCGCATCAAAACGAGCAGCAGGAGAGGGTAAACCAGCAGCAGAACCGGCATGCTGGTCTGACCGAAGCCAACGATGGTGGCCGCCACGAAGAGCAGTGGATAGATCCAATTCTGCTTCCATCGAACAGGGACTCTGAAGCGCGTCATGAAAATGGCGACAAATGCAGGCGTGGCAGCAGCAGCTCCAAGGCAGTCGGAGCTTACCCATCCCTCAAACACGTGCATCGAATTGGCACCCAGCCAGATGGCCGAAAGCAGCGCCGCAACCGCTCCGATCGCGAGCGGAGCAGCCAAAACGGCAAAACAGACGAATCGAATGAGATAGGGACGATGAGTGAAACGGGGCAGTTGGTTCGAACGAGTGCGTAGAAGATGAGCGCTGATGAACACCTCGGCAACATTCAGCAGGCTCATCAGCAGACCGACGCCAAAGTGAGGATTGACCTCGTGGCTGCCAACCAGCTGTGCCGCAAAACCAACGCACAGGTATGCCGGCCAGCGCCAGCGGGGAGCCAGCAGGAGATAGGAGAGCAGTACGCCGTTGGCTAGCCAAATCGGGGTCTCGTGTGTGTCGATCCCCGCGAATGCCGTCACCGCCGAGACAAGGACGAAACACAGCGCCAAGCGAAGCGCAAACCCATACCTTTGCGCCCAGCGCAAAATGGTACGTCTGCGGTCAGACGCAGGGTTTTTCTGCTTGGCCATCATCCGGTGAATCCTACCTCTAGCCTTCTATCGGCATCTTTCGGAGGTGAATCCAGATCGGGAACTTAATTTGGTCCAGTGTCGAATAGCGTTCCGGCGGGTTCATTCGAGCAATTCAACGATTTGGTGTCAGCTCAGAATGGAACTCTGCCTTGCCTCCGGGCAGAAGCGCGATTTCCAATCGCCCTTCCTGGCCTTCGGCAACTGCGGGTCCTTCAATTTGCGCCGGAGAGCCGTCGCTCGCCGTGTACTGCACCTTCAGGGGTCCTTCGCCGCGCAGCTGGATGCGATAGTGGAATTTATCGCCCGCCGCCAGGCTGTCCTTCCCGAAGCTGGCGCTTGGATAATCCACCTCCAACAGCTTGACCGTCCCGCCTGTCCTGTTATTCACAGTGGTGTCAATGTGATACGAATGACACCCAGCGGCCGGAGCCAGCACCGGCAGCAGCGCTACGGCTAAAACTCCCTTGCGTAATTCCCTCCAGAATATCATTGCGGGTCCCCGTTCTGGGTCCGGGATTCCGCGTCCTGGGCCGCGAGCTTCTTTTCCACCCGGTCGAGCCGCTTCAGCAACTCCGGCAGGCGCTGAAAGATGGTCACCGCCCGAAGCCACACGCGGTTGTCGAATCCCGGCGATCCGGAGATCATCTTGCCGGCCGGTATGTCGTGCGACACGCCGGTCTGTGCGGTCAAAATGACCCCGTCGCCCAGCGTGCAATGGCCCGCCACCCCTGCCTGGCCGGCGAGGATCGCGTTGCTGCCCACCACCGACGAGCCGGCCAGGCCAGCCTGTGCGCACACCAGCGTGTTTTCCCCCACTCGCGAACCGTGGCCAACCTGCACCAAGTTGTCCACCTTGCTGCCGTCGCCGATCTCCGTCGCTCCCACCGTAGCCCGGTCGATGCACGCGTTGGCCTGCACGTCCACCCGGCTGCCCAGCCGCGCCGGACCCGACTGTGGAATCTTCTCCCAATGGCCGGCCTCGTTCTTGGCAAAGCCAAATCCGTCCGACCCGATGATGGCGCCATTTTCCAGCGTCACGTGGTCACCCAGAACGCAGTATTCGCGCACCACCGCATGAGCGTGTGCAAACAGATGACTGCCCGCTGTGACGCCGGGATAGAGCACTACGTGGGGAAGCAGGGTCGCATGGTCTCCCAGCCGAACCTTCGGGCCGATAACGACATAGGCTCCGATGTGCGCTCCCTCGCCGATCGTTGCCGAGGGGTCGATGTCTGCCGTCGGATGAATTCCCGGCGCGTAAGCCGGCGGCTGATAGAACATTCCGAGTGTGCGGGAGAAAGCAAGGTAAGGGTTCTTGAGCCGGAGCGTCGCCGTCTCAATCTCCGGGAACTCCGGCTCGACCAGCACCGCGGCGGCCCTGGTCCTCCGCGCCAGTGCCCCGTAGCGGGGATTGGCGACGAAGGTCACCTCCGTCGGCCCCGCCTGCTCAATCCCGTTCACGCCCGTGACTTCAAGTTCCGCGTCGCCGCGCAACTCCGCACCCAGCCTGCTTGCCAACTCGCCTAGTTTCATCGATGAAATTGTACCGGAAGCGCCTGCTTGCCAAATACTTGCTCTTTGAGAGGAAGATCTGATGAATACAGACGGCCGGTCCCCCAAATCCGCATCATAAGAACAGTGTTGAGACATTCGAACATTGAAGGTGAGTGATTTGCGGCGTTTGCGTGATCGCCGCCCAGAGACACTCTCCACTTGACATGGAGAGCCGAAAAATGTCTCCAGGCCTTCTCATCTGCGTCCAATCCTCCACTTAGAAACCAGCATTTTCGCCAGCTGAAGAGGAAAGGGAATCGCTCCCAGAATTCAAGACTTTCCTTTGGAATCAATACGGTGCATCCGTCCAAAGCCGCCCTATGGGACGAAAGCGGGTTGTTGTATCATTGGTAAATCGGTGGACCGAATTGCTGCGCCGATCGAATTGACAAGGGCGCAAGGGAGCGGCTCAGTGTGGGCGGCTTTTCATATTGAGGAGTACTATGGCTGACAATCCCCAAACGGATGAAGCAAAGTTGTCGACCGGGCCGAAGATCCTGGTCGTTGACGATGATATTCCCTTGGGCAAGTTCCTCAGCCGAGAACTCAAGCGCCGACACTTTTCAGTGGACGTGCGCCACGATGGCGAAACCGCTTGCGCTGATCTTCAACAACCGATCTGCGACCTGCTGATTCTTGATCTGAACCTGCCAAAAATGAATGGAATGACCGTCCTGAAGGAAGTCCGTTCATTTCAGCCGCGACTTCCAATCCTCGTGCTGACGGCACGGAACCGGACCGAAGACCTGGTGTCGGCGCTCGAGCAGGGCGCAGATGATTGTCTGATCAAGCCCTTCTCCTTTCTGGAGTTGCTGGCTCGCCTGCGGAGTCTTCTGCGGCGAAATTCCAGCCTTCCAGTGTGTGCATCGAAAGTTGGCAATCTGACCATCAACCGTGAGGAACACTGGGTGATGCGAGGCGAGCGGCGAATCGAACTGACGGCGCGGGAGTTCGTTCTGCTCGAGTATTTGATGAACAACGTGGGCAAGGCTGTCTCGCGGATGACCCTGATGCGGGACGTGTGGAATATCAACTTCGATTCCACTTCGAACATCGTGGATGTGTATATGAAATATCTGCGTGACAAGATCGACCTCGACGAGGAAGTGAAACTGATCCGCACAGTGCGCGGCGTCGGGTATGTTTTGAGTAGTGATTAGCAAGAGTGAAACAGAGGAATCATCAGTGCCTAGATCTGCATCGGAATCACTTTGTTTTAATTTTTCCCAGGGAATGCATGCCGCAGCGCAACCGCTCGCTATCCTGCGGGCCAGCCTTGACACCAGCTATACAGACCAGATGACGAGGGAGGAACTCCGGGAACTCGCCGCCCGGTCAGCGAAAGAAGTGGAGCGAGTTTGTACGCTCTTCAGTTGTCTGCAGCAGTTGGTAAGCACCGAAAGCATCAAGCCCCAGCTATCCGAAATGCCGATCCTTCCTTTGCTGGAGCATGTGGCTGACGGAGTCAAACTCCTGTTCGAGCAGAACGGGGTTGTCCTAAACTCAATTTTGCCTGACACTTGCCGGTCTGTCCTCGCTAATCGAGCGCGAACTCTCCAGGCTTTGTCGAACGTGTTGCTGGTTGCCCATGCGGTATCCCGTGCCCAGGACACAGTAGAGCTGATCGCGGTGTCCACTTCTCCCAGTCCGGTTCGAGTCGTGGTGCGCAACTCGCAGTTATACATCAATGCGATGAATGCCGAGCATCGTCTCAGCATGGCTCTCGCCGAGGCGAACATGAGAAGCCAGCAGGCCGAATTCACCTTCAGCCTGCAGCCGTTCAGTGTGGAGATAGACTTCTCGGGAGCGGAACCCGCGCATAATTTCTGAGAACAGATCGCAGCCGATATCCAGGGCTTCGTCGTCATTTACAACCAGTTGAAAACCATGACAGTATCCGAAGGTAGTTGAATGAGCGCGTCTTCTGCACCGAAATTCCGCGCGCACGAGCGCACCACGGTGGGCGTGCTGGTCGTGAGCCCTAACAGCCGGCTTCGCCTTGAGCTGCGGGACAAACTCCATCAGGACCGCTGGAATCTGACCGAGGCCGCAAGCGGCGCGGAGGCGCTTGAGTGTCTGCATGAATGCCCCAGCGAGATCCTTCTGCTTGACCCGCTGCTTCCCGACCTGGAGTCGAACGAATTCAGCGCCATGGTGGGAGAGCAGTTTCCCAATGTGCAGATTCTCTCCGTGAATTCGCATACAGGGCAACTGGTTCTGGGCGCTTCTTCTCCCACAGTGCTGTCGTCTCAACTGATGGAGATGCTGTATCACGGCGACAATGTGCAGCCCAACTCCATTTCTTCAGAGCAACTCCACCGGATGCGGGCGCGGACCGATGGGCGGGTCGGCATTCGCGGAATGATCGGCGACTCGGAACCGATGCAACGCGTTTTTGAATTGACGCACATGGTGGCGCGGCGCAACACCACCGTTTTGGTGACCGGCGAGAGCGGCACGGGCAAGGACCTGATTGCGCAGGCGGTTCATCTCATAAGCCCGCGCCAGAAACAGCCGCTCGTCATTATTAACTGTGCAGCGATTCCCGAGTCGCTTCTCGAGGCCGAGTTGTTCGGCTATACAAAGGGCGCGTTCACTGGCGCCGTCCAGTCGCGCATAGGCCGCATCCATGCAGCCCACGGGGGAACGCTGTTTCTTGATGAGATTGGCGATATGCCGCTTTCCCTGCAAAGCAAGATTCTGCGTTTTCTTGAGCAGGGCGAGGTGCAGAGGATCGGCGGCAATGACAACTTGAAGGTGGATGTTCGAGTGGTGGCCGCAACCAACGCCGATCTCCAAAGCCTGGTCAAGCAACACTTGTTCCGCGAGGATCTGTATTACCGCCTTGCGATTTTTCCGATCAAGCTGCCGCCCTTGCGCGAGCGCATAGGAGACGTCGAAAAGGTCGCCGAGGCTTTTCTTGAGAAGCTCTGCCCTGGCGTCACCTTAAGCGCAGGAGCGCTGGCGATTCTTGAAAAGCACGACTGGCCCGGAAACGTGAGGGAACTGCGAAACGTTATCGAGCGGTCAAGTATCCTTGTGGGGAGCGAGCGGGAGATCCTGGAGCGGCACATTCTTCTTTAGCTGCAACAGGATGCCGGCATTCTTCGGGAGTGTCACTCGAATGCGAATGCCCCGGTCCAATCCGTCCTTTCCTGAGCTGATAGAGTTGGCCATCGTCGTGCATAGTAAATAGGCAGATGCTGCCTAGTTCTCATCTTGCGCCAATAAATGTTCCGCTCGCCGCCCGCCGGGGTAATGAGCGCGTTCATGAGCACATCGATGAATTCGGAATCGATGGGAGCCTTCGTCTTCCGGATCAATCGAAGGACGAGTCGGAGATGCAAGCCAGGAGCGCAGCGCTTTTGGCAGGGGAATTCTCCGAATTCATAGCGGCGGCTTCGCGGCTGGAAAACTCCTACCGCGCACTGCAACTGGAAGTGTCCGAACTCGATCGGGAGTTGTCGGAGCGGAACGCGGCACTGAACACCAGCCTCGCCGAAATCGAGCGTATGCGGCTGGATCTGCAGCAGATTGTGGATTCGATGCCGTGCGGCGTTCTGGTTCTGGACCGCGACGGCGAGATCTCGATGATCAATCCGGAGAGCAGGCGTTTGCTCCGGCTCGATCGAGAGTTTTTCGTCGGGGGATCGAAAGCGACCCTGCGGCAAATTTCCTCCTCGAGCGGGGTCAATCTCGAACAATCGTATGAAAGCGCATCCGGCAGCGACGCGGAGCAGGAGTTCTGCGTCCATGATGCCTCAGGAAAGCGTTGGCTCGAGGTTCGCAATCGCCGGTTGTTCCACCAGGCGGACCGCCGCGGTGCGCCGGACAAAACGATTTTGATCTTGCGCGACATCACCGCTCAGAAGCGCGCGGAACAGGAACGCGAAGCGGGGCGTAAGGCGATGGCGCTGGCAGAGATCACCACCGTCCTCGCTCATGAAATTAGAAACCCATTAGCGAGCCTCGAGCTGTTTGCTGAACTTATTGAGGAGGACGGAGATCGCCGCGCCGAGTGGATTTCAAATTTGCGCGCAGGTATCCGGTCACTCTCCGGAACGGTGAACAACGTTCTCATCTTCCATGGTTCCGGGGCCTTGACGCTGGTTCCCGTGATGCTGCCGGCTACGATCGGCAATGCGATCCGGTTTGTTTTGCCGCTGGCGGGCCAGGCGTCGGTCTCATTGGAGTTCATCACTGACGACGAACAAATGCAAGTGATGGGCAACGAAAGCGCGATTCAGCAGATCGTACTGAACCTGGTCTCAAATGCCATACGCCACACTCCGGCTGGTGGCAATGTCACGGTGTCGCTTCGCCGCGAACAGAAAAATGAGAGCACCGGCAAGGAGAGCATGCGAGTGGTCGTCGAATTCGCCGATACGGGCTGCGGTATCCGGCCCGATCAGATTGACCGCATCTTCGAGCCTGGCTTCAGCGGTAGTGGTGATTCCTCCGGACTGGGCCTGCCGGTTTGCGCACAGATCATGAAACAGCATGGTGGCAGAATCTCCGCCAGCAACCGTAACCATTCGGGCGCATTATTCACGCTCTATTTTCCTTTACTCCAACTGGGACTGGCCACAGCATGAACCCTAATCAGTCTGAGAACAGCAACTCGTCCGTATTGGTGGTTGACGACGAGCCCGGTATGCGCACTGCGTTGCGAGCGAACTTCCTGCGTCACGGTTGGCGTGTGGAAACTGCAGCCAGCGTTCGCGAGGCAGCGCGGGCTTCCGAACTCGCCAGCTTCGATCTGGTAGTGAGCGACATCCACATGGGCGATGGCGATGGCTTTGAGGTGCTGTGCTCGGTGCAGAAGAATTCGCCGACTACTGCGGTGATATTGTTGACAGCGTTTGGCAGCGTTCCTGAAGCAGTGGAGTCGATGCGCAGCGGCGCATTTGACTATCTGACAAAACCGGTTTCGTTTGAACAGCTCCAAGCCGCGGCTGCTCGCGTGATGGAGCGGATCAATGAGAAGGCGGCTTCCGCGAAACCCGGGATGAAAGCTTCGAGCCCCGAAATCGTTCAAGGTGGAATCGTTGGCCGCTCCCCATCGCTGCTGCGGGCCTTGCAACGCGCGCGTGCGGCCGCCAGCACCGATGCGGATGTTCTGGTCGAAGCCGAAAGTGGCACCGGCAAGGAACTGCTGGCGAAGTTTATCCATCAATCCAGCAACCGAAGCCGCAAGCCATTTATTGCTGTGAACTGCGCTGCGGTGCCGGAGCACCTGCTGGAGAGCGAGTTGTTCGGCCACGCGAAGGGAGCCTTCACTGGCGCCAACGCCGCCAAAGCCGGGAAGTTCGAACTGGCGGACGGCGGCACACTGCTCCTGGACGAGATTGGCGAGATGCCGCTGAACCTGCAGCCCAAGCTCCTGAGAATTCTTCAGGAGCGCGAATTCGAAAGGCTGGGCGAGACGCGGTCTATCCACATCAACATTCGCGTTATTGCCACGACCAACGCATCCCTCACCTCAATGGTGGAACAAGGCCGCTTCCGCAGTGATTTGTACTATCGGCTGAACGTCATTCCTCTTTCAATCCCCGCTCTCCGCGAGCGGTTGGAAGACATTCCGGCACTGGCCAGGCATTTCGCAGAAAGATTCACCAGCGACAGCGGTTGTGCGGCGCCGCTTCTTGATCCGAGTTTCATCGACCGGCTCCAGGCTTACAGTTGGCCGGGTAACATACGCGAGCTCTCGAATTTCATGCGCCGTGTGCTCTCTCTAAATCAGGGTGCGGTCATCGATGCTGCATGTTTCGACAAGGAATTTCAGCCCGCGGGAAAATCGCAATCCGCCTCGCTCGTGATGCCGCCCCCTGGGACGCCCATCTCCGTGATCGAGAAAATGCATCTGGAAAACACGCTTGCACTGGCCCATGGGAATCGGACCCACGCGGCCGTGATGTTAGGAATCAGCCTGCGCACGATGCGCAACAAAATCAGGGAGTACGGACTTCCTCCCAGGAGATTTGCATGACGCCGACCACACCATTGCTTTCGACGCTAGAGAGCTTTCTTAGCCTGACCGTAAATCGCGAACAAGCGATCTCGGCCAACATGGCCAACGTGGATACGCCCGGCTACCGGACCCGGGACATCAATTTTCAGGGCGAACTGAGAAAGGCCATGAACGCGACCCAGAGTCAATCCGAGAACGGCGGATTCACCGCGCAGATGAATCCAGTTGTCCAGGAGGTTTCAGGGTTGATGGAACGCCCGGACGGCAACAACGTTAACCTCGATCGCGAAGGATTGTTGATGTCCGAGACGCAGTTGCAATACCAGATCGGCGTTCAGTTGGTGAAGCATCAGTTTCACCAGATACTGAGCGCCATCAACGGAGGAGGTCAATCGTGAATCTCTTCGACTCATTATCGGTAAGCGGGTCGGCCTTGGCCGCTGAGCGCCAGCGTTCCGAAATCATCGCCGCAAACATGGCCAATGCCGAGACGACACATACCGAAGCAGGCGGACCTTACCGTCGCCGGGAGGTCGTTTTTCAGCCCGCCGGTTCATCTTTCCGGCTAGCCCTCGCCAACACGGCCAGCTCCATGGGGCCTGCGCCTGGCAGCGTGCAAATCTCCGAAGTTATGGACGATCCGACGCCTCCAATTATGCGTTACGAGCCAGGCCATCCGGATGCAAACAAGGACGGCTATGTCGCCTTTCCGGCGATCAATCCGGCGATGGAAATGGTGGACCTGATGAGTTCAGTGCGTTCGTACCAACTGAATGCATCGGCGGTGGCCGCAGAAAAGCAGATGATCCAGCAAACTGTCGACATTCTGAAGAGCTAGGCAGGAGCATTTAAAGTGAGCAGCCCAATTACAGGCCTTGGCACCATTGGCAGCATCGGCACTCTTCCAAAATTGTCTCCGCTTGAGCCGAGTAATGCGGAGGGCGGCTTCGGCGGCGTTCTAAACCTTGCGCTTCAACAAGTGAACACACTGAACGGCGGAGCCGAACAACAGATTGGCAGCCTGCTGACCGGCGGCAATACGGACATGAGCAAGGTGATGATCGCTGTCGAAAAAGCGGACGTGGCGTTTCAGTTGATGATGCAGGTCCGCAACAAGATTGTCAGCGCGTACCAGGATATTGAAAAGATGCAGTTCTAAAGCCGGGAAATCACAAACGAAGTACGCCCTGAAAAGCGGGGCCGGCAGAAATGTACTTGAGTAACGCATTTACCTAAAGGCTGGAGAAAGTACACAGCGAGATTGGGAGCCTATGGCGGGCAAGACTCAGATAGCGGCTACAAAGCAGGCAGTGGACGCCGGCCAGGTAATGGAGCGTGCCAAGGTGTTCTGGGCAGGCCTTCGCCCGCAGCAGCGGATCTATCTCGGCGTGGGCCTCGGCATTACCCTGGCGGTGGCGGCCTTCTTTGTGAAGATGATCACGACGCCTACTTACAAGCCGCTGATGTCAGGTCTTGAAGCAGCCGATGCACAGGCGATCACAGCGCAATTGGCTGCGAAGAAGATACCTTACGTGGTCGGACCGGACGGCACATCCATCAGCGTCCCGGCGGATCAAGTCGATGCGGCGCGGCTCGAGGTTGCATCGCACGATACCACCCATAGCGGGCGCATCGGCTTTGAAATCTTCGACAAGGTCTCCTGGGGCCAGACAGAGTTCGATGAGAAGGTTAACTATCAGCGCGCGCTCGAAGGTGAGCTTGAGCGAACCATTCAGACCATCGGCAATGTGAAGAGCGCCCGGGTGCACCTGGTAATGGCCAGCGACTCGGTTTTTCTGGACAGGGAACGAGGTGCAAAAGCCTCTGTCACGCTGCGGCTCAAACGTGGAAGTCTATCCAGGGAAGAGGTCTCGTCCATCTCGCGGCTCGTTGCCGGTTCGGTAGACGAACTCAAGCCGACGGATGTGGTCATTGTCGACGCGGATACGAATCAATCGCTTCGACAGGGAGACGACGCTGCCGGCGGAGATGACAGTGCTGACCAGGTGCTGACCCGGCGTTTGATTTCGACACTCGCACCC
This sequence comes from Occallatibacter sp., assembly GCA_049516495.1. Taxonomy (GTDB): domain Bacteria; phylum Acidobacteriota; class Terriglobia; order Terriglobales; family Acidobacteriaceae; genus Telmatobacter. The sequence goes on along the minus strand of JBEKTB010000018.1, from coordinate 751 downwards.
ATTGTTGGCGCCGACCGTCTTCGCGCGACTGTCAACGTGGAGTATGAGACCAGCAGCAGTGAAGAGAACGACGAGAAATACGATCCGGCTGTCAGCGCTACGCTCACGATGCAGCACTCTGAGGAGAGCTCAGGTCCAGGTGCGGGCGTGGGCGGTGTGCCCGGTACCTCAAGCAATGTGCCTACCGCCAAAAAGGGCTCGCCGAACACCAACGCTCGTGAAACGGGTCAGTCTTCAAAGACAGATAACAACACGTACGGGGTAAACAAGACGACCCGCCATACCATCGAACCTGCAGGCAGCATCCGTCGTCTCACTGCCGCGGTGGTGCTGGATGATGCCGTCATGCGCCAGCAGCAGAACGGCAAGTGGGTTGAGACGCACCAGAGGCGGAAACCGGAAGAGTTGCGCATGATCAGCGAGTTGGCGCAGGCTGCCATCGGATTCAACAGCGATCGGGGCGACGTGATCAGCGTGCAGAACCTCGCATTTGATCGTCCTGCGCCGGATGACCAGGAGCCCGCCACTCTCATGGATCGAGCGCGAAAGGGAATGAGCGACCTTTCTTCGGCGATTCGCTATGGGGCGCTGCTGGCTCTCTTCCTCCTGGTCTATTTGCTGATGATTCGACCCATCCAGAAGCGAGTTCTTGCGACTCCGGCTCACGAATTGGCCACAGTCAACTCTCTGCAGCAGGCCAACCCCGCTGACTTCCCAATAGCGGACCCCAAGGCGACTCTTGCGGAGCGGT
>JBEKTB010000017.1:0-38348 GCA_049516495.1 Occallatibacter sp. | reverse complement strand
TCATATTCGGCCACCGTCGCGCGCAACTGCCCCTTGGCCGCCAGCCGCCGCACCGCCGTCTCCATGCGCATCTTGAAGCCGTCGCGGCACACCTGCTCAAAGTAGCTGTCGATCGTGTGCCCCTCCGGCACCGCGAACTGCGGCCACGGATTGTCCACCGGATGCAGCTTCAAATGGCAGCGCTCGGCAATCTCCATGGTCCGCGACAGCACCCCGGGCGAATCCGGAAACAGCCGCTCCATCTCTTCGGCACTTTTGACAAAAAACTGGTCGGAGTCGAAGCGGAACCGCTCCTTGTCGTGAATCTTCGCGCCCGTCTGCACGCACAGCATCACGTCGTGGGCGTGCGAGTCCTCGCCGCACAAATAGTGCGAGTCGTTCGTGGCAACCAGCGGAATCCCCAGCTCCTTCTCCAGCCGGAACAGGTCGTTCTGGATCTTCCGCTCCGCCTCCAGCCCCTGGTCCTGGATTTCGAGGTAGAAGTTGCCCTTCCCGAAGATGTCCTGATACTGCAGCGCGCTGGCCGCGGCCCGCGAATACTCGCCCTGGTCCAGCGCCTCGCACAGCTCTCCGCTCAGGCAGCCCGAAAGCCCGATCAGCCCCGACGCGTGCTGCGCCAGGTACTGCTTGCTGATCCTCGGCTTGCGATAGAACCCATGCAGCGAAGCCTCCGACGTAATGCGGATCAGGTTCCGGTAACCCTCCTCGTTCTCCGCCAGCACCAGCAGGTGGTTGTAGTCGTCCCCCTGCGCCGGAGCCCTGTGGTCCTCGTTCTTGCACACGTAGAGCTCGCACCCCAGGATCGGCTTCACCCCTTTGGCCTTCGCCGCCGCAAAAAAGTGAACCGCCCCGTAGATGTTCCCGTGGTCGGTCATAGCGACCGATTTCTGTCCCAGTTTCGCCACCCGGCTCACGAGTTTATGAACGTCGCAAGCCCCGTCCAGCAGCGAGTACTCCGTATGCAAATGCAGATGTGTGAATTCAGCCATGGCTACTCTAGATTCTAGTCGCCCGCCGTCTACCCCGCCCCTGTCCAAAACGTGGTCGAAATCCCGACCGTAATCGTCACTTCAGAAATATCGCAACTTTTCTTGCGGGAATTAGGCCAGAGTGCCATATTGTCCGCAGAGTTCGTGAATTCTCAGGAAAAGGAGGCGGGTGGCCCACCCTTTCGTTCACCACAATCGGAGGGTGCCCCATCCTTCGCCTTTTCTCTGGCGAAGGGTGGGATAGCACAAAAGCCACCCCCGTCCGTCGGGTGCGCCAGGTCTCGCCTTTGAGCGACGAGTGAGTTGAAACCGGCAACTGGGCGGGTGGTCCACCCTTTCGTTCACCACAATCGGAGGGTGCCCCATCCTTCGCCTTTTTTCTGGCGAAGGGTGGGATACCACAAAGCCAACCACCGTCCTCCGGGTGCCCCGGCCCTCGCCTTTGAGACCTAGGAGTGTGGTTAATACGTATCTTCCCGCCGGCCGGCCCACCCTCTCGTTCACCACAATCGGAGGGTGCCCCATCCTTCGCCTTTTTTCTGGCGAAGGGTGGGATACCACAAAGCCAACCACCGTCCTCCGGGTCCCCCGGGCCTCACCTTTGAGACCTGGGAGTGTGGTCAATACGTATCTTCCCGCCGCAGCCCGCAATACAGCAGTACCACCTCGGCGGGTGGCCCACCCTCTCGTTCACCACAATCCGAGGGTGCCCCATCCTTCGCCTTTTTTCTGGCGAAGGGTGGGAAACCACAAAGCCAACCACCGTCCACCGGGTGCCCCGGGCCTCACCTTTGAGACCTGGGAGTGTGGTCAATACGTATCTTCCCGCCGCAGCCCGCAATACAGCAGTACCACCTCGCGTTCCGCAATGTCGTAGCGAAAGCGGAACCTACCCGAGCGCAGCCGGTACTGACCTTCCCCCGCCGGAACCCCTTGCAGCTTCTTGATTGGGTATTTCTGGCTCTTGTTGTAGAGATCCACGGAGAGAATCGAGATCGGCGGGTGGCCCTGGAGCCGGGGTGCGGAGTAAGTTCCACCAAACGACGGGTGCCCCCGGTGCCTCGCCCTTGGGCACCGGGGATAGCAAGGCGGGTGGCCCACCCTTTCGTTCACCACAACCCGAGGGTGCCCCATCCTTCGCCTTTTTTCTGGCGAAGGGTGGGATACCACAAAAGCCAACCACCACCCTCCGGGTCCCCCGGGCCTCACCTTTGAGACCTCGGAGTGTGGTCAATACGTATCTTCCCGCCGCAGCCCACAATACAGCAGTACCACCTCGCGTTCCGCAATGTCGTAGCGAAAGCAGAGCCTACCCGAGCGCAGCCGGTACTGACCTTCCCCCGCCGGAACCCCTTGCAGCTTCTTTGTTGGGTATTTCTGGCTCTTGTTGTAGGGATCCACGGAGAGAATCGAGATCGCCTCTTCAAACCGCTCCACAAGCTCAGGATGCCTGGGCGCCAGTTTCTTCAGCAGACGGTCGAGGTGTGCGGTGGTGGTGACGGAAAACGCGAACGCGTTCATGGGCAATCTTGACTTATGCCGTCTTTCTTGGGGTGCTGCGTTTCAATTCGGCCAGCAGCTTTTGGGCGGGCCGGGTCTTCCCTGCCGAGCGGTCTTTGCTGCTTGCCGCAATCGAGGCCTTGACCTTGGGGTCGCGCAGTTCCAGATAATCTTCCAACTCGTCGGCAGCCATGATGCCGATGACCGGGATTCCATCCTTCTCCAGGATGAAGTATTCGTTGCCATTATGCGCCCGCCGGGCGATCTGCCCCAGGTTGATGCGCGCCTTGGTGATGGGAAGCCTGTTGATCGTGGTCATTGATGAATATTGATTAACCTCAATCAAAGCGTAGCACAGTTTACGATTGCACGAAGTGCAGCCGGATAATCTTCGGCGCTTCCATCGTTTCGTCGAAATAGCAGGCCACGGCGTCCTTCACCATCGCGCGCAACTCGTCCAGGGTTTCCCCCTGGGTATGGATGCCATACCCCAGCGCGGAAGCCGTATAGCCGCCGTCCGCCTCGTCCTCGCGCACCTCAAAGAGGATCTCGCTCATCGAAGAGAGACATTTCCCGTTCGATAAATGCCACACCGCCCGCATCCCTGCAACACGTCGAGCGCCCCAGCTCGATTTGCGGAGAATTACCGTCCGTTGCCGCACAATGGAAATAGAACAGCCACACTCTACGGCCGCCGGGGGAGAAACCGCCATGACTAAAGCCAATCAGCGCGATCTGTCCGCAATCCGCCTGGTCTGTACCCCTTGAATGTGCCGTCTGCAGTTTCAAATTCCGTTGCACTCGGAAATTGAATCTGCCCTCCCCCCCCGGGGTCCGATTCTCCGTCTGTTCGCCTTTAGAGCCGGTTGGCCCTTGGCTTGAGATTTTCCCTCCATTGATGAGCCGGTTCGCAGCGAATGCGCAAAGCCAATCCCGCGCCGCCGGTATAAACTCATCGCAAGCCTATGAGCACCCGCGTCTTGCCCACAATCCTGCTGTTCGCCCTTCCAGCGCTCCTGTGCGCCCAAACTCCAGCCAAAGCCTCCCCAAAAATGCCAGCCAAAACGCAAAGCCCCGAAGCCGTGCACCGCTCCGCCATCGTCATTGACACCCACGCCGACACGCCGCAGCGCTTTGTGGATGAACACTTTGACCTCAGCGATCCGCTCAACGGCGGCAACATGAATCTGGATTCCATCCACAAGGGCAACCTCGGCGCCGAGTTCTTCTCCATCTGGGTTGATCCGGGCCCGAACAAGGGCCAGTTCGCTCACCGGACTTTGGAGCTGATTGACTCCGTCAAGCAGCAGGTGGCGCGCCATCCTGACCAGATCGAGTTCGTCACCAGCCCCGAAGGCATTGAGCAAGCCCACAGGGACCATAAGTTCGCGGCGCTCATGGGCATCGAGGGCGGCCATTCCATTGAGGATTCGATCCCGCTGCTGCGCCAGTACTACGCCCTCGGCGTGCGCTACATGACCCTGACCTGGTCGAACTCCAACAACTGGGCTGACAGTTCGGGCGACATTGACGACAAGACCGTTCCGCACACCAAGGAAGGCCTCACCGAGTTCGGCAAGGACGTGGTCTACGAGATGAACCGCCTGGGCATGATGGTCGACATCTCCCACGTCTCCGACCGCACGTTCTATCGCACGCTCAACATCTCCCGCGCTCCGGTCATCGCCTCGCACTCCGCGGCACGCGCTCTGTGCGACGCCCCGCGCAACATGACCGACGACATGCTCCGCGCGATAGCCAACTACGGCGGGCCCGATTCGAAAGGCGGCGTGGTCCAGGTCAACTTCTTCTCCGGCTTCATCTCCCAGGCCTACCGCAACGCCCAGCAGGCGCAGAAGCCCGAAGTCGCAAAGGCCGTGCAGGAGCTGAAGGACAAATACAAGGCCGAAGGCAAGGAAGCGCCCCAGTCCGAGATCGATAAGCTCGAGCGCCAGTACGCCGACCGCATTCCGCGCCCGCCGCTCTCGATGCTCATCGACCACATTGACCACATCGCCAAGGTAGCGGGAATCGATCACGTCGGCCTGGGCTCGGACTTCGACGGTGTCAACGGCCAACTGCCCGAGGGGATCGACTCCCCCGCTGACCTGCCCAAGATCACAGCGGCGCTGATGGCCCGCGGCTACTCGGCCGAGGACTGCCGCAAGATTCTGGGCGGCAACCTGCTTCGCGTTTTTCGCGAAGTCGAGCAGGTTTCCAAGGAGTTGCAAGCCGAAAACCGGCCGCGCATCAGCGAGAAGCAACCGTTCGACAAGTGGCCGAAGAAATAGACACCAAGATCACCAGGCTTCGTGGCTTGCCAACCTTCGAATACGAATGACGGCAAGCCGCGAACCTTGATGGGAACTTGCGGTTCCGCCTTGTATAGTAGCCACTATGAAGCACATAGCCCTGGCTCTTGTCCTGCTGTTCCCCGTTGCCGCCGCTGCCCAGTCGTTTTCCGTCACGTTCCCCAAGCAAGTCAGCGCGCAGCCTCTCGATGGACGCCTGTTGCTGGTCCTCTCGACGGATCCGAGCGATGAGCCGCGCAACCAGATCGACGATACGCCGCGTTCGCAGATCGTCTTCGGCCTGACGGTGGATGGTTGGCAGCCCGGCCAACCGGCGGTGGTGGACGCAGCCGCCTGGGGCTACCCGATCCGCAGCCTGAAGGACGTTCCGCCCGGCGATTACATTGTCCAGGCGGTGCTCAACAAGTACGAGACCTTTCACCGCGCGGATGGAAAGACGGTGAAGCTGCACATGGATCAGGGCGAGGGCCAGCTCTGGAACAAGTCGCCCGGGAACCTCTACTCGAAACCGGAGAAGGTTAGCGTGAAGCCCGGCGGCGCGACCTCCATCGTGCTCACTGAGGTGATTCCGCCCATCGCGACGCCGGCCGATACCAAGTACATTCGCCACATCCGCATCCAGAGTGCGGCGCTGACCAAGTTCTGGGGCCGGCCGATGTTTGTGAGCGCCATTGTGCTGGTGCCCGAGGGCTTCGACGACCACCCCGACGCACACTTTCCGCTGATCATTTTCCACGACCATTTTGTGGACGGTTTCTCGGATTTCCGCACCACTCCGCCCGACCCTGACCTGAAGCCCGATTTCAGCGAGCGCTTCCACCTGGCCGGCTACAACCGCATCCAGCAGCAGGAAGCGTACAAGTTTTATCAGCAGTGGATTGCGCCCGGATTCCCGCGCGTGCTGATCGTCAAGTTCCAGCACGCCAATCCGTTCTATGACGACTCGTACGCGGTGAACTCGGCCAACGTGGGGCCTTACGGCGACGCCATTGAGAACGAGTTGATTCCGGCCATCGAAAAGCAGTTTCGCGGACTGGGCCAGGGCTGGGCGCGCTTTGTTTATGGCGGATCGACGGGCGGCTGGGAGTCGCTGGCCGTGCAGGTCTTCTATCCCGACCACTACAACGGCGCGTTCGCCGCCTGCCCTGATCCCGTCGACTTTCACGCCTACACCAACATCGATCTCTACAACGACAAGAACGCCTTCTACATCGAGGGCGCGCACAAGCGCGTGGCGCAGCCGTCGATGCGCGACTACCTGGGCCACACGTTCATCACCACCGAGGAGGACAACGCCTACGAACTTGCGCTGGGCGACCACGGCCGCAGCGGAGAACAGTTCGACATCTGGCAGGCCGTCTACGGGCCGGTGGGCGCGGACGGCTATCCGCAGCCGATCTTCGACAAGGTTACCGGTGAGATTGACCACAGCGTGGCCGAGTACTGGCGTCAGCACTACGACCTTGAAGCGATCCTGGAGCGGGATTGGTCGAAGTTAGGACCGAAGTTAGTGGGGAAGATACACATCTACGTTGGTTCGGACGACACCTATTTCCTGAACGACGCGGTTTACAAGATGGAAGATTTTCTCAACTCGACGAAGAACCCACCTTATGGCGGCGAAGTAACGTATGGGCCGCGCGCCGAGCATTGCTGGAACGGCGACCCAACCGAGCCCAACGCTTATTCGCGCCTGCACTACAACACAATGTACCTGCCAAAGATTCTTGAGCAGATCCAGAAGACGGCGCCGAAGGGAGCGGACCTGAGCAGTTGGCGGTATTGACGGAGTGGCGGAAGAATCGTGTTATTGCGACTCTTGCGGCTCAGCGTTCGGATGCGTCGCATGGATCTCTTTCGCCTTGTCCAGAGCAGCCTGAACGTTGGGCATGATGTTTTCGCGGCCGACGCGGTCAAGGAACCGGCTGCCGCTCAACAGCTTGGAAGGCTGTTGCATGGCTCCGCAAAGTAGCAGCGTGCGGCCCGACTCGCGCAGCCTTGTGGCGAATGTCTCGATGGAGTGAATACCGGTGGCGTCAATAGCGGTCATGTTGCGCAGGCGCAGAATTACGATCGGCTCAAATGCCTCGATGTTCACCGTCGCCTCCACCAGCTTCTCCGTGGTGCCGAACAGAAATGGACCGTGGATGCGCAGCAGCGAAACGTAGGGCGGCACGATCCGCCCTTGCAGCACATGCGGCAAGCCGTCGCGGATGTACTCGTCGGTCACCGGAGACACGGTAGTGGTGTCGGCCACGCGATAAATATAGAGAAGCGCGGCCAGCCCCAGGCCCACGCCGACAGCCACGGTGAGGTCGGCAAAGACAGTGAGCGCAAAAGTCACAAGCCACACCGAGATGGCCGTCCCATCCATTTGCAGAATGGCGCCTATCTCTTGCCACTCGCCCATGTTATAGGCGACGACAAAGAGTATGGCGGCCAGCGTGGCCAGCGGGATATAACTCGCCAGCGGTGCAGCTACCAGCAGAATCGCCAGCAGTGTGGCTGCGTGCACCATACCTGAGATCGGTGAGCGCGCGCCGGCGCGGATATTGGTCGCTGTGCGCGCAATGGCGCCGGTGGCGGGAATGCCGCCGAACAGCGGAGAGGCGATGTTGGCAATTCCCTGCGCTACGAGTTCCACATTCGAGTTATGCCGGTCGCCGGTCATGCCGTCAGCCACCACGGCCGAGAGCATGCTTTCGAGAGCAGCCAACAGCGCCACGGTGAAAGCCGAAGGAATGAGCGGCAAAAAGTGCTCGGCGTGAAAATCCGGAATGGCAAACGGCGGCATACCGCGCGGAATCCCGCCGAATTTGCTGCCGATAGTTTCCACCGGCAGATGAAACATGGCTGCCACACCGGTGCAAATCAGAAGGGCGACAATCGACGGCGGAAATTTTTTGGTAAAGCGCGGCAACAACACAAGAATCGCCAGCGTGCCCAGGCCCAGCCCGAGCGCCGAATAATTGAGACTGGCAAAATGCGCCACCAACAGCTTGATCCGCGGCAGGAATTCGCTGGGCACTGCAGGCGTCTTGAGGCCGAAAAAGTCCTTGATCTGCGTGGATGCGATAAGGACGGCGATGCCGTTGGTGAAGCCGATCACCACCATGCGCGGAATGAAGCGGACAGCCGCGCCCAGGCCGGTGAGGCCCATGACCACCAGCAAAACGCCAGCCATCAGCGTGACCATAGCCAGGCCGCTCATGCCAAAGCGAAGCACAATGCCGGCCACAATTACGACGAATGCGCCGGTGGGTCCGCCGATCTGGGTGCGCGATCCGCCCAGTGCGGAGATCAGGAAACCAGCCACCACGGCGGTGTAAAGACCGGCCTGCGGAGTCACGCCGGAAGCGATGCCAAAGGCCATGGCCAAAGGCAATGCGACAAGGCCCACCGTGATGCCTGCCAGCAGATCATGGAGGAATGCCTGCGCTGTGTAGAAACGTAACGCCAGGATGGATTTGGGAAGATTCGGATTGCTTATAGACATGTGCTTCTTCTATTTTACGCGCATCCGCAATTGACGACATCGGCCGCCTGAATCTGCGTCCTCCCAGGTCTCAAAATCAAGACCTGGGGCACCACTCTGTTCCGATTTGCATTTCGAAATCATCCGGTCACGGTACTAACCTGAAAGCCGGACTAACTGCTGTGCCTCAATGCGTGGTCCAAGAATGGAGATGCGGGGAATGCGGCCGCGGACCATGGCGACTTCGTCACAGCGGTGCAGGCGCGGACAGATCTGGCAGTCCTTGAAGATTTTGTCGGGCAGTTCGGACTTGTCTTCGACGGTTCGGAAACCGTACTTGAAAAAGAAATCCGGAATGCGCGTGAACAGGCAGACGGACTGGATGCCGTGCTCTTCCGCTTCTTCGATCAGCGTGCCGAGAATGCGTCCGCCCGCGCCCTGACCCTTGGCTTCAGGCTTGACTACGATGGAGCGAACCTCGGAGAGGTGTGGGCCATAGAGATGGAGTGCGCCGCAGCCCAGAAAAACGCCGCCGTCGGATTCGGCAACGGTGAAGTCGCGAATGTTCTCGCAGATCTCCGCGAATGCGCGCTTCAGCAGCGTGCCGTCGGTCGAGAGCGAATTCACCAGGTCGTAGACGTTGGAGGCATCCTGGAGCCGGGCCTTACGCACCAGCATGGACGGCCTCCTGACTGAAGCGTGCAATGCGTTCAGATGCGCTGGCCAGAGCTTCGCGCACGCGTGCACGCGCCGTTCCTCCGGTCACGTTGTGGCAATCGAGCGTCGCCTGGAGGGTGACGGCCGCAAAGAAATCTTCTTCGAACTCTTCGCCAAACTGACGAAGCTCATCAAGGGTAAGGTCGCCGAGTTCGACGCCCTTTTCGATGCCGTAACGAACCGCATTGCCGATCTTTTCGTGCGCGGTGCGGAACGGAATGCCCTTGTGCACGAGATAGGTTGCAGCAGCCATTGCATTCAGGTAGCCCGATTGCGCAGCCTGGTTCATGCGCTCGCGATTGAATTGAAGCGCGCCGGTGAAGCGTGCCACCAGTGCGAGCATCCGGGGCACAAAACCGACGGAAAAGGCCGGCTCCTGGGTCTCCTGCATGTCTTTATTGTAGGCCAAAGGCAACCCCTTGAGTTGCAGCGTGACGGCTTCGGCCGCGCCATGGATGCGGCCCACCTTGGCGCGAATCAATTCGGTGAGGTCGGGGTTTTTCTTTTGTGGCATGGCGCTGGAGCCGGTTGAAAAAGCCTCAGGCAGCGTAACGAAGGCAAACTCCGCGGTGGCAAATAGGGTGATCTCTTCCGCAAACCGGCTGAGGTGCAGGCCGACAAAAGTGAGAGCTTGCAGGTATTCCAAAATAAAATCGCGATCGCTGGTGGCGTCGATGGAGTTCGCCGTGGGCGCGGCGAAACCTAATTCGCGCGCGACCAGGCTGCGATCAAGCGCGAGGGTTGCGCCAGCCACTGCGCCGGAACCGAGCGGGCACTGGTTGAGACGCGCGGCGCAATCGCGCAGGCGAGCGGCGTCGCGAAGCGCCATTTCAACATAGGCCAGCAGCCAGTGCGCGACGAGCACAGGCTCTGCTCGCTGCATGTGCGTATAGCTGGGCATCACCGACTCGCCAGCGGCATGCGCCTGTTGAACCAATGCATTTGCCCATGCGGCCAGGGCTTCGACGGTGAGGCCGATCTGCTTGCGCACATAGAGGCGCAGGTCGGTGGCGATTTGCTCGTTGCGGCTGCGGCCGGTGTGGAGCTTGCGCCCCAACGAACCGATTCGTTCCACGAGCGAAAGCTCGACGAAGTGATGAATGTCTTCGGCCGAGGCATGATCGCGCACCAGCGCCTTGCCCCCATCCGACGCGTACTCGGCGGCAATCGCATCAAGCGCCGCACGGAGCTCCGCTCCTTCACTCTTTGTGAGAATGTTTGCGGCAACCAAGGCAGACGCGTGCGCCTTGCTGGCGACTATCTCCTCGTCGAGAAGCCGCCAATCAAAAACAATAGACCGCTGCCACTGTTCGAACTCCGCATCCAGCGGCTCGCGAAAGCGGCCGGACCACATCTTGACGGATTGTTGTTCGTTCGACACGCTATTCTTTCTCCGTGGCGCTGCTCAACATGGGCATTTCGTTGCCGGTGCTGAGGGTGAGGAGGCCGGTTGCGGCGTAGGTTAGCAGTTTGTCGCGAGTATCGATGATGTCGAGGTTGCGCATGGTGAGTTGGCCGATGCGGTCGCGCGGGGAGAAAGTGGATTCGGTCTTCTCCATGCTGAGGCGCTCGGGATGGAAGGTGAGATTGGGCGACTCGGTGTTGAGGATGGAGTAGTCGTTGCCGCGCCGCAGTTCCACGGTGACCTCGCCGGTAATGGGTTTGGCTACCCAGCGCTGGGCGGATTCGCGGAGCATGATCGCCTGGGAGTCGAACCAGCGGCCCTGATAGAGCAGGCGGCCGAGCTTGCGGCCATGGTCGCGGTATTGCTCGATGGTGTCCTCGTTGTGGATGCCTGTAATGAGACGCTCGTAGGCGATGAAGAGCAAGGCGAGTCCCGGCGCCTCGTAGATGCCGCGGCTCTTGGCCTCGATAATTCTGTTCTCAATCTGGTCCGACATGCCGAGGCCATGGCGTCCGCCGATGCGATTGGCTTCCAGCAGAAGCTCGACAGGATCGCTGAATTGGCGACCGTTGAGCGCGACGGGAAAGCCCTCTTCGAAGCGAATGACGACCTCTTCGCGCTGGATCTCGACATCGTCGCGCCAGAAGGCTACGCCCATGATGGGGACGACGATTTTGACGGACGAAGAAAGGTGTTCCAGATCTTTCGCTTCATGAGTTGCGCCAAGGATGTTGGAGTCGGTTGAGTAGGCCTTCTCCGCGGACATCTTATAAGCAAAGCCCGCCCGCTGCATGAATGCGGACATCTCGGCGCGGCCACCGAGCTCGTCGATGAAAGCGGCGTCAAGCCAGGGTTTGTAGACCTGGAGGTTAGGATTGACGAGCAGGCCGTAGCGATAGAAGCGCTCGATATCGTTGCCTTTGAAGGTTGAGCCGTCGCCCCAGATGTGGACGTCGTCCTCCTTCATGGCGGCGACGAGCATGGTGCCGGTGACAGCGCGGCCGATCGGAGTGGTGTTGAAGTAAGGAACTCCAGCCGTCGTGATATGGAAAGCGCCGGCCTGCAACGCGGCGATGCCCTCGCGAACCAGCGGGCCGCGGCAGTCGATGAGGCGGGCCTTTTCGGCGCCATATTCGAGGGCCTTGCGCGGAATCTCGTCGTAGTCGGTTTCGTCGGGTTGGCCCAGGTTGGCCGTGTAGGCGTAAGGGATGGCGCCCTTCTGCTTCATCCAGTGGAGAGCGGCGGAGGTGTCGAGCCCGCCAGAAAAGGCAATGCCAACTTTCTGGCCGACGGGCAGGGATTCGAGAATTACGGACATGCTTGCGAACCTCAAAACAGTTTTCAGTGGTCAGTCTTCAGTTGTCAGTCCTCTCTTTGCGTGTGCCCCGAGCGAGACTGCCAATCTGATTACTGACAACCGACAACTGATAACTGGTTACTGAAACTTTTCCACGTTTGACAAGCCGCCCAAGAGAAGAAGCAGCAACGCCTTCTGCGCATGCAAGCGATTCTCCGCCTGATCGAAGACGATGGACTGAGGGCTGTCGATCACAGCGTCGGTGACTTCGTCGTTGCGGCGCGCAGGCAGGCAGTGCATGAACACCGCGTGGGACGCGGCCTTGGCCATCAGCGCCTCGTTCACCTGGAAGGGGCGGAAGATCGGCGCGCGCTTGGTGGACTCGTGCTCAAAGCCCATGCTGACGCACACGTCGGTGTACACCGCGTCGGCGCCTTCGACAGCAGCCTGCGGGTCTTGCAGAAGGCGCAATTCGCAGCCGTTCTTCTCGGCAATTTCACGCGCGATGGTCACGATCTCGATGTCCGGCGAGTAGCCGCGCGGCGTGGCCACCGTGACGTTCGCGCCCAGTTGCGCGCCGGTCAGCATCAGCGAGTGGCAGACGTTGTTGCCGTCGCCGACATAGGTGAAGTTCACACCGGCCGCGGTGCCGAAGTGCTCTTCGAGGGTCATGAAATCGGCCAGCGCCTGGCAGGGGTGCTCGAAATCGGAGAGCGCGTTGATGACTGGCACGCGCGCGTTGGCGGCCATCTCGGTGATGGTGTCGTGCGCGTAGGTGCGCAGTACAATGACATCGACCCAGCGCTCCACGTTGCGCGCCACGTCGGCGATGGACTCGCGCTCGCCCAGGGGCGAGTTGGTCTGGTCGACGAAGATGGCGTTGCCGCCGGTGGTGTTGATGCCGGTCTCAAAACTGAGCCGGGTGCGCAGGCTGGCCTTCTCAAACATCAGCACCATCTGCTTGGCGTCGAGCGCGTGACGATACTCGCGCGGATTGCGCTTGACGTCGTGGCCGAGTTTGAGGATGGCGCGCACTTCGCTGCTGGAGAGGTCGGCGATGGAACACATATCCTCGCCGGCCAGGCGCGCGGCAGCGGCCAGCACGTCGGGGTCTTTGTGCACGGGAATCACGGACTCCGGCCGTTCAAGGGTTGTTGCTTTGCTAGCCATGGATGTGTCCTCCTGCGGATTCGGCTGCCGCGCCTGTGGCGGCGTGTGCGCCGCTCGGAGCGGCATGTTCAGTGAAGATTTCGTCCAGCGCGGCAATGGTGGTGTCCACATGCGAGCGTTCAAGAATGTACGGAGGCAGGAAGCGGAGAACCGTGTCGCTGGTGCAGTTGATGAGAATGTGGCGCTTGAGCATTTCGGCGACGGTGAGCTTGGCCAGCGCGGCGGAATCGAGCTCCGCGCCGAGGATCAAGCCCTTGCCGCGCATATCCACGATGCACGCATGGCGCTTTGCCAATCCGCGCAACTGCTCCTGGAAATAGTCCCCGACTACAGTGGCGTTGGCCATCAGGCCTTGATCCTCAATGGCGTCGATGACCGCACAGGCCACGGCGCATGCCAGCGGGCCCCCACCGAACGTGGTGCCGTGCATGCCGGGATGGAAGGCGCGCGCAACTTCCTCAGTGCACAGAAGCGCGCCGATGGGAATGCCGCCCGCGAGCGGCTTCGCCAACGTCGTTATATCCGGCTGAACACCATAATGTTGGTAAGCGCACCACTTGCCGCTGCGGCCCATGCCGCATTGAATCTCGTCGGCAATCAACAGGGCCCCGGTGGAACTGGCCAGGGCGCGGGCTTCGGCCATGAACTCCTGGGTGAGCGGACGCACGCCGCCTTCGCCCTGAATGGCTTCGACCAGAATGGCGCAGACTTCGTTGGAAAACTTGGCGCGCAGGTCAGCGACATCGTTGAAGCGGACGAATTCGACGCCGGGAACGACCGGGCCGAAGGGCTCGCGGTATTTGGCCTTGTAGGTGGTGGACATGGAGCCGAAGGTGCGGCCGTGGAAGCTCTGCTCGAGGGCCAGGAACCTGGTGCCGATCTGCTTGCCTTCTTCGCGCAGGATGCCCGCGTGAGCACGCGCCAGCTTGAGCGCGCCTTCCCAGGCTTCGGTGCCGGTGTTGGCGAAGAACGCGCGGTCCAGGCCGGTGCGCTCGGTGAGCCGCAGCGCAAGCTCCGCCTGGCCTTCGTGATAGTAGAGGTTCGAGGTGTGGATGAGCGCGCGGCTCTGGCGGAGGATGGCCTCTTCGATGACGGGGTTGCCGTAACCAAGCGCATTGACGCCGATCCCGCTGAGCAGGTCGAGGTACTTTGTACCGTTCTCGTCCGCGATGTAAACGCCCGCACCCGACACGAAGAGGATAGGGTTCCGGTCATAAGTGGATAGCAGCAGCCGCTCCTCCGCGGCGCGAATCTGGTCGAGTCTAGTCAATTCCATTCTCCTGGTCCATTTGTCCTGCGGACCGCTAGGCCACCATCACTTCGGTGCCCTGGGCTACGCGGGAACTGCACAGGTCGGGAAGAGAACCGGCAGCCTCCGCGGGCAAAATTCTTACGCGCTTGACGCCGTTCAACAGTGCGTCGCGGCAGGCGCTGAGCTTGGGCAACATGCCGCCGGAGATGACCGCGCTTTTGGCCATCTTGGCAATTTGATCGATTGAGAGCCATCGCATCACTTCGCCGTTCGCGCCTTTGACGCCGGGCACATCGGTGAGGAAGACCAGCGCGTCTGCACGGCACGCAATGGCGCACGCCGCGGCCATTTCATCCGCGTTGATGTTGTAATACTGGCCGTCAAAACCAAGTGCCATGGAGGAGATGACCGGTACGCCGCTCAACTGCCAGATGGCGTCAAGCCAGCGGGGATCGCTTGCGGCGATCTCTCCCACAAAGCCGAGGTCGGGCGCAGTGCGCTTTTTGCGGGCGCGGAACAAGAGTCCGTCGCCTCCGGAAAGGCCGACAGCCGCGATGCCCAGCGCGCCTAACGAGCCCACCAGGCCCTTGTTCACCTTGCCGGCGAGGACCATAAGCGCCACGTCGCGGGTTTCAGCGTCGGTGATGCGCAGCCCGTTGATGAACTCGCTCTGCTTGCCAAGCGCCTTCAACATGCGCGTCAACTGCACGCCTCCGCCGTGAACCACGGCCACCTGGTTGCCGTCGCGAACCAGGTCAGCGATGGCGCGCGTGCAGCCTTCCAGCAGCGAGGGCGTTTCAAGGCCGGCCCCACCCAATTTGACGACGTACTTCATTCGAGGCCCTCCGCGGCGAGTTTCATTCCAGACCTTCCGACTCGGGCCAGCCGAGCATCACGTTCAGGTTTTGCACGGCCTGGCCGGACGCGCCCTTCAGCAGGTTATCCAGGCAACTGACGATGACGGCGCGGCGGCCGTCCGCGGAGAGTTGGAAACCGATGTCGGCAAAGCAGGTTCGGACCGAGTATTGAATCTGCGGCAGCGCCTTGTCATAGAGCCGGACCATGGGGCTGCCCGCGAAAAATTTCCCGTACACTTCGGCCACGCTCTCCCGGGTCTGCGGCGAGTGAAAGCGCACATAGACGGTGGAAAGAATGCCGCGCGGTATGGGAAGCAGATGAGGCGTGAAAGTAATGTCGCCGGCCCCTATGCCGATCTGCTCAAGCAGTTCGCCGGTGTGCCGATGGGTGAAGGCGCCGTACGCGGAAAGATTGTCGGCCGCATACATGTAGTGCGTCTTGGCGGTGGGCGCTTTGCCCGCACCGCTGACGCCGCTCTTGGAGTCGGCAACAATGCCATGCGCCAGGTCTACGAGGCCCGCGGCCACCAGCGGCCTGGCTGCGAGGATGATCGAGGTTGCATAACAACCTGGATTGGCAACCAGCCGGGTGGCGGCTATCTGCGCACGATGCAGTTCCGGCATGCCGTAGACGGCCTCGGCCTGGGTCGTGACAGCCAGTTCCGTTCCGTCGTCTTCAAAGGCATAGACGGCGCGGTTGGCCGCCTCGATCAGCCGCCATGCGCCGCTCAGATCGATGACCCGCAGACCGCGTGCCAGCGCTTCCGGCACCCACTCCCGCGACTGCTCATGCGGGGTGGCCAAAAACAGGATCTCCACGCCGCGGCTGGCAAGCAGTTCCCAGGAAAAAGGCTCGAGCTTGAGTGCGCCCCTGCCGTTGTTGTCGGCCAATTGAGGGTGAATTTCTCCCAGAGGTACGCCGCCGCGCGCCGCGTCTTTTTCGTCCACGCGCCCGGCAAACACCGGCGGCCTGCCGGTGAGACGGGGATGCCGCAACAGCAGCCTGGCCAATTCGGCGCCCGCGTACCCAGTGACTCCCACAACTGCTGTTTGCACCGAATGGGTCATGATTCGAGCATGGTCCTCAACCGTGATTCCACATCGCTTGCCCGGCGAACGTCGGGGCAGATCAGCAGCACCGTATCGTCGCCTGCGACGGTACCCACCACATCGGCCCAGCCCTCGTGGTCGAGCGCCGCAGCCAGCGGCTGCGCACCGCCCATCACCGTGCGCATGACCACCAGGTTCATCGCCTGCTGCACCCGCAGGCCAAAGCTCTCAATCATCTCCGCCACCGAGGGCGGAGCATCGTCTTCGACAGAACCGGAGCCGTTACCATTGCCGTTGGGCAGCGAATATCCACCTGGACCCTTGGAGAGGCGCAATTCGTGGATGTCGCGCGACAGGGTGGCCTGGGTTACCTCAAAACCGCGCCGGCGGAGTTTGAGCCGCAGATCATCCTGGTTGGCAACCAGGGACTCGCTGATCAGTTCGCGAATTGCATCGTGGCGTTGATATTTCATAAATCACTGACTTTCAACCCGATTGCCTTTGCCAGGCAAAGGGAAAGCGCGGCTCGCAGTGGGCGGCCGCGCTTGCATAAATATACAACAGATGTGTATAACTATGCAAAGCCGCTTCCCCGGCATCCCTGAAAGAAAAATGCAGCGGACCCAGATCGCCAACCTGGAGCATCGTGCCTTCTCCACAGTACAGGACTTCGGTGGAGGCTGTGCCGCTCTCGCACGGGCCGGCCCTGTCCGTTCCTGGGCGACGGCGGAAAAAACGGCAATTCAAGCGTAAAGGACGTATAGTTACTCATGGGCTTCCCCGCTCTCTTTTCATCCCGCTCTACGTGTCTTTCCCCGGCGAATCCGGGCGCCGGCGGCCTGGGGTCGCGTCTCCCCGGCTACCTGAAAGACAGTCTCCTCGACCCGCGCTTCGACTCCGACTCCTGCGGGGTTGGCTTTGTGGCGCAGCTGTCGGCCGAGCCGTCGCACGCCATTCTTGTCCATGCCCTGACGGCCCTTGCGCGCCTGGAACATCGCGGCGCTGTGGCTGCGGACGGCAAGTCGAGCGATGGGGTGGGCGTGACCACGACGATTCCGCGCGAATGGCTGCTGGCCCGAACCGGAGTGAGACTGGCACCGGAGCGGCCGCTCGGGGTTGCAGTGGTTTTTCTCCCAAATGAAGACGCGGGGCAGCGCGATGCGATTGAAGCCGCTCTGCAGGCCCAGGCGCTCGACGTGCTGCTGTGGCGGCCGGTGCCGGTTCGGCCCGAGGTACTGGGCGAAATTGCCGAATCCACCCGTCCCGCGATCTGGCAAATTCTCGTTACTGCAGACAATTCCCAGGGCTTCGACCGGCGGCTCTACCTGGCGCGCAAGCATTTCGAGCGCTCCCAGTTGCCGGGCTACGTGGTGAGCATTTCGTCGGCCACCATGGTTTACAAGGCTCTTTGCGCCGGCCGGCTGCTGGCGGAGTTTTATCCCGACCTGGCCGATCCGGAGTTCAAGACGCCGCTGGCGCTGTTTCACCAGCGCTATGCGACCAACGTGCTGCCTTCGTGGGACCGTGCACAGCCTTTCCGCGCGCTGGCGCACAATGGCGAGATCAACACCATTTGGGGCAACCGGGCGGGAATGGAGGCGCGCGCCGCGACCTTGCCTCTGGAAGTTCACCCCGTGCTGACCGAGGGCGGATCGGATTCCACCTCGCTGGATGAGATTGCCGAACTGCTGGCGCACAACGGCCGCACGCTGGGCGAGGCGCTGCGCATGTTGCTGCCCCCGGCCAATCCCGGCAACCGTTCCTCGTTCCTGCAGTACAGCGGCGATTGCATGGAGCCCTGGGACGGGCCGGCGGCCGTGGCCTTTACCGATGGGCGCCAGGTGGGAGCGATTCTGGATCGCAACGGATTGCGCCCCTGCCGCTTCGCGCTGGACGACCAGGGGCTGGTGGTGGCCGGCTCCGAGGCAGGCCTCGTGGACATGGACCCGGCGCACGTGGTGCACAGCGGCCGGCTGGGACCCGGGCAGATGATCGTGGCCGACCTGGACTTCAACCGGTTCTTTGAGAATGACGAAATCCTGAGGATTTACGACACCAAGCGCCACTATCAGGATCTGATCCAACTGGACGTGCCGCTGGAAGACTCGCATGAACGGTTTCCGGCCATGGATCCGGCCGAACTCAACCGCTTGCAGCATCGCTTCGGGTTCACCCGCGAAGATGTGCGCATGATCCTGGCGCCGATGGCCGCCGAAGGCAAGGATGCCGTGTGGTCGATGGGCGACGATACGCAGATTGCGCCGCTGGCCCGCGCGCCGCGTCCGCTCTATGCGTTCTTCCGCCAGCGGTTCGCCCAGGTCACCAATCCGCCCATCGATCCGCTGCGCGAGGCGGTTGTTCTGCAAATGCACACCCGGCTGGGTCCGTGGCCGCATCTTTTTGAGGTCCGCGAACCGCTGCCCGGGCTCTCGCTGCGCTCGCCGCTGCTGTCCGTTGCCCAGATGCATGCGCTCAAGCAGAGCCATCACCCCCAGGCCGACACCATGCCGCAAGCGACGCTGGACTGCCTGTACGCCCCTGGCTCTACCCTCGAAGTTGCGGTGGATGTGCTGGCGTGGCGGGCCGTGGAACTGGTGGCCAGCGGAGCCGCGCTGCTGGTGCTGACCGATCGCCGGGCCAGCGCCGAAGCGATTCCCATTCCCATGGCCATGGCCGCCGGCGCGGTGCACATGGCGCTGACCGCTGCCGGGGTGCGCGCCGAGGTGGGTCTCGCCGTAGAAGCGGGCGACTGCCGCGAAATTCATCATGTCGCCGTGCTGCTGGGCATGGGCGCCGGGGCGGTGTGCCCGTGGCTGGCGCTGGAGACGGCGCGCGAGCTGGACCCGGAACACGGCGAGGAGAATCTGCTCCATGCGCTGGAACTGGGCCTGGCCAAGGTGATGTCGAAGATGGGCATCAGCGTCGTGGACAGTTATCGCGGGGCTCACCTGTTTGACGCCATCGGGCTTTCCGAGGCGGTGGTCAAGAAGTGTTTTACCGGGACCCCGGCTCCTATCGGCGGGTTGGGTTTTGCCGAGATTGAGGAATACGTGCGCGCGCTATGGCGGGAGCAGCCCGTAGCAATCGAGACACGGGAGACGGTGACCGCCGGTGCGCCCTCTTCAGTCATCGAAGCCCCCGCGCCTGCGATACGCGAGTTGCCCGATTACGGATTCGTGCGCTTCCGCAAAGCCGATGAAGCCGAATCCCACTCCTGGCAGCCGCAGACGGTGAGAGCGCTGCAGACGGTGGTGGGTTCAACCAAGCAGGGAGCGGCTCTGACGCTCAAGCCTTTCGCGGACTTTGCCGCCCAGATGGTCGAAGCCGAGCCGGCGAACCTCCGCGATCTGCTGGAAATTCGTCCCGCGGGCCCGGAACTAACTCCGGAACAAGTCGAGCCGGCCCCCGCAATCACCAGGAAGTTTGTCTCCAGCGCGATGTCCTTCGGCTCGCTTTCTCCTGAAGCGCACCAGACGATTACCGAGGCCATGAACATGATGGGGGCGCGTTCGAACACTGGCGAAGGGGGCGAAGACCCGGCCGTCTACAGGCCCCTCGGCGGCGGGCCGTCGCTGTGGAACAACAAGATCAAGCAGGTGGCCAGTGCGCGCTTCGGCGTAACTGCCGAGTACCTGGCCCGCGCCGCAGAGTTGGAGATCAAGATCGCGCAGGGCGCCAAGCCAGGCGAGGGCGGCCAGTTACCCGGCCACAAAGTCACCGAGCTCATTGCGCGCCTGCGTCACGCGCAGCCGGGAATGACATTGATTTCGCCGCCGCCGCACCACGACATTTATTCGATCGAAGACCTGGCCCAACTGATTTACGACCTCAAACGCGTGAATCAGCGAGCGGCGGTGGGCGTGAAGCTGGTCTCGGGTTGCGGCGTGGGCACCATCGCCGCCGGGGTGGCCAAGGCGTATGCGGACTACATCGTGATCGCCGGCCACTCGGGCGGGACCGGCGCGTCGCCCTTGTCCAGCATCAAGTATGCAGGCAACCCCTGGGAGTTGGGACTGGCCGAAGCGCAACAGGTGCTGGTCCACAACGGACTGCGGGGGCGCGTGCGGCTGCGCACCGATGGAGGACTGCGGACGGCGCGGGACATTGTGATGGCGGCGCTGCTGGGAGCGGACGAGTTCGCCTTTGGCACCGCGGTGCTGGTGGCTCTGGGTTGCGACATGGCCCGGCAGTGTCACCTGAACACTTGTCCCACGGGAATTGCCACGCAGAAGCCGGAACTGCGCGCCAAGTTCCGCGGCAAGCCGGAGCACCTGGTGCGCTTCTTCGAGGGGCTGGCGGGCGAGGTGCGGCAGTTGCTGGCCAAGCTGGGACTGACCTCGCTAGCTGCGGCCACAGGACGCACCGATTTGCTGGAACAGGTGCGCTTCGACGCGGGCCTGGACCTGAAATCCCTGCTGGCGGCCACGGCGATTGCCTGCGAAACCGGTGGCGCGAGGAGTTGGGAAGGCGGACGGAACGATCGCCCCGAGACGCGCCGGCCGATCGACGATGCGTGGGTCGAGCCGGCGCTGGCGGCATACAAAGCCGGTCAGCCGTACAGCCTTCGTGCCCGCGTCACCAATGAAGACCGCACTCTTGGTGCTCGGCTTGCGGGCGGACTGGCGCTGGTGCGCGGGCATAACCCGGAGGATGCAGCGCCACAATTCAGCTTCAAGATGAGCGGCGTTGCGGGGCAGTCTTTTGGGGCCTTCGCGGCGGAGGGAATGACCTTGGAACTGGATGGACTGGCCAACGATTTCGTGGGCAAGGGGCTGAGCGGCGGGACACTGATTCTGCGCGCGCAGGGCCGAGCGGCCTGGGAGAGTGGAAAACACACGCTGCTGGGCAACGTGGCGCTCTACGGTGCAACCGCCGGACGTTTGTTTGCGGCGGGGCGGGCCGGGGAGCGGTTTGCCGTGCGCAACTCCGGCGTGCTGGCCGTGGTGGAGGGCGTGGGCGACCACGGCTGCGAGTACATGACCGGCGGCCTTGTGGCCGTGCTGGGCGCGACGGGCATGAACTTCGGCGCGGGCATGACCGGCGGCCTGGCCTGGGTTTACGACGAGGACGGCGAGTTCCTCGGCAAGAGCCGCCATCACAAGGGCTTTTTGGAGGCTCAGCCCTGGAGTGAACTCGACGAGCCCGCCCGGCAATCGATCCGGGAACTGGTGGAATTGCACGCCGCCACCACCGCCAGCACCCGCGCGGGCTGGCTGCTGGAAAACTGGACGGAGCAGGCCGGCAAGTTTGTCCGGCTCACTCCGCGGCCGCAGGCGTAGGAGTGAGACGGTGGCTGATTAGCGGGTTAGCAAGTCAGCGGGTCAGCCAGTGAACTCCTGTTTTCTCAGCTCGGCGGCGGGAACAAAGACACGACCAGACAGCGCGACTGTGGGTTGCCGTTGACGGATAGGGCGAACAAACGGTGAATCGCACCCCCGGGGGGAGGGGTCTCAGGCAGTGGATTTGGGAGGCGCAGGCTGACTGCGGACCGTGGTGGCGGCGACTTGGGCGGCGTAGAGGAGCCGTGCGCCGTCAGTACCTTGGATAGCGCCGATTAACATGCCGTGCGCGACGCAGGCGATGAAGTCGCGGATGTTTTCGTACCCGGAGAGCGGGGGCATGGCATGGCGGTAGGCCCTTTCAGCGTCGAGGTCGGAAGAGAACTTGGTTTTTCCTGTGGCGAGGGCCGCTTTATAGGCGCGCGCGGAGGCCGCACAGCAATGGGCTACGGCGGGGTTCGCGAATACGAGGCTGGGAGCTTCGGCTGGGGGCGCGGGCTGAGTAGCTTCGGTCATGGTAATTTCTCCCTCGGCGGCTGAGTTTCAGACGCTTTTCTTCATTGTGCGGCGAGGGAGCGGAATTATGTGCAACCACCGGCGGCCACCTGCGGTGGGGCAGACCCCACCGTCGACCTCGCACGGGAGAGATTTTGAGGAGAGCGGCTTGCCAACCCGCCTTCGCTTCTTGGCGGATCGAGGGTGGGCCACCTCCCCGATGCACCTAAAATCTAGGGTTATGCGGCTGACGCACTCTCCATGAGGTATGGAAGTCCCATCATCATGTTGTAGTGATTTGTATGTCCCATCCGAACAAACACCTGTTGAAAAACCCCCAGATAACGCTCCATCGTGGTCTTATCCAAAGTATGGAAGATATCGTCCGGCAATCCGTGTGACCCTGCATGGACCCAAGAAAGCAGAGAGCGGCAAATTAGTCTTTCGTCGCCGTCGAATTTTTCGATAATATCGCCGAAGCTAACGCCGCCAAGAATTCGGAAATAGTTTTCCAAGATTCGCCTCATGGTGTTTTGAAGCGCTTGATTTTCTAGGTTTGGATGACGGAGTTCAGACCAGAGAAGATCATAGGATGTCTTGATCGGATTGGCCGGATGATTCTTGATTGACGAGATGCCATTTACCTTTTGGACCGTCCAAAATGTCTCGTCGTTAAATGAGTCCCCGCCGTTTCGATTATTGTCGAACGTGATTTCCTTATGAAAGTAGACGTTATGAGTCAACACAAACACTTGTTTGACGAGCGCCCTCTTGGATCGAACTTCCTCGATGGTCTGCTTGATCAGGCTACTCACTACAAAGAGGACATCGCTGTCTAGGCTTGAGACCGGATCGTCAAACACCACAACACGATCTCTGGTCATGCCTGATTCACTATAGCTTCCTCTGAGTAGATGATGGAAGTACAGGAAGGTGATGAAACTGCGCTCCCCTTCGCTTAGGGTTTCCTTGGCATCGCTGCCGTCGGCTCGGCGCAGCCGGTAGCGATTAGCACCTGTGGCTTCGAGGGAGAAATTCTTGAATCCAAACCCTTGGAGTAACTTGTTGATATCATTAACGCTAGGGTGAACGCTTGTGACGCTCTTCTCTAATGATTGAATATCCTCTTCCTTTTTGGCGCTTTCCTGCCTTTTCTTCACAATTTGAGACCTCAAAGAGGTTATTGCTGCCTCGATGCCCTGCTTGTCTTTGGTGTATTTCTTAAAAGCAGCAGCTATCTCAACCTGTGCGAAAAATGCCCAGACCTGATTCGTTAGTTTCTGCCTCTCCAATGAGAGGTTGGAAACCAGCGTGTTGTGCGTCTGAACCTTCGAAGTGGCCTCGTTAAGAACCCGCCTTGCCGTCGCCAGGACTGCGTCCAATGGTTCAAGTGCGATGATCTGACTTGGTTCCTTTGCCTTATTCTCGATTCGTTGCAGATTCAGTTGGAAGCGAGAATCAAAAATGGCCTTCTCCGCTGCGATTGTCCCCACATCTAGGAAGCGGGACGTTGACGAGAGAGCAGCCTGTAAGGTTTGTTGTAACCGCTCACCCTCCAGTTTATATCCTGCCTGCAACGCGGCAACTGCTTGACTGTCTCTCAGAAAGGTCTCGTCAAAGTATTCCTCCAGGCTCGCAGCCAATTGTGCAGGTGCCCTTTGTTGACAGAATGGACAGGTGCCATCATTGTTTTCAAAGAAAGGAATTCCTTGCTTAACCCAATCGCTATTGCCGAGTCTTTGGATCATGGCCGCGATGTCGACATCG
Source organism: Occallatibacter sp. (assembly GCA_049516495.1). Taxonomy (GTDB): domain Bacteria; phylum Acidobacteriota; class Terriglobia; order Terriglobales; family Acidobacteriaceae; genus Telmatobacter. The sequence continues at coordinate 14,783 of JBEKTB010000017.1, read as the reverse complement.
GTCTTGCCTAAAACGCGCCGCCCTAGAATCGGGTCTGATTCCCATTTGAGAAAATCTGCGTCATTCAACGCTGGAAGAGACGCCTCTACTGTCGGCGTAGGGCCGAAAACAGATGACGCTTTGGTCTCCAGATCGGATAAAGAGGGTGGGGGATTTGTGGTTGGCTTCGTGCATTCTGCCACAAGTCTGTCCTTGAATTTTTGTTTGTCCTTGCGGTATCCCGCCATAGCATCCTGCAGTTTGTCGTCATGCTTGACCTTGATTTCCCAGCAAGCCTCTCGGAACTGAGATTCGATCACTTGCAGTTCAGCGAACTTTCCACTTTTCCCGTCCAGGCCTTCAAGCGTCTGCGAAAGTTTGTCAACATCGTGGGTGAGGTCGTCAATTTCCCTTTTTGCCTGTTCGATCTTATTCTGCGTGTCGATGTTCTTCTGGCCGAGAGTAAAGATGCCCTTGAGATCACTACTCTGATTGAAGTTCGCATGGACAAAGTCGCGGTTATAAACCAGAGTCTCGAGTTTTGTCCCGTGTTCCCAGTGGACAGTACATCCGGATTGAGGGTTGGTATCTGCTATCAGGCGAGAGATTGTGGTTTTCCCTGCACCGTTTGAACCATACACAAAATTAACTGCCTTGAGCTCCTTCATCTCTTCAATGGTGTCGCCGTAGCTTGCACATCCTGCAATCTCGATGCATTCGATCATGACAACTCCTGGGAGCCAAACTTGGGAACGCTTGGCATAAGCCTTTTGGGAACGTCGAAAGCATACACCCCAGGGGAGATAAAGAACGATTGGATTTTGCTGGCATCCATAGAGTGGATCAACGCCCGTAACACAGCCAGCTCTCAACGAACTGCCAACAGGCGAATCTCAGCCGTTGACGGCCTAGGACCCTTTTCGAGCGGGTTGCGGGCATTTTTCCAGTTCCGGCCGGAAGATCGCCAGAACCGAAGCTGCCCGTCCAGAAAACCCGGCCGTGGGACCGGAACCGCTTCACGCTGTTACACTCTCAAATGGCCGTGGGTGAGGACTCCCCGCATGCCCTATACCAATCAAAATGACAACTCTTGCACCGCTTTCCACCATCAATGATCTGTTTCGCCGCGTATCAGCGGCCGCCAACCCCCGCGCCGTGCTGTGGCAGGACGAGTTTGGGCAGTGGCAGCCCATCTCCTCCGACCAGATTTACCAGCGGGTCCGCGCCCTGGGAGAGGCTTTTCTCAGTTGGGGCACGCAGAAGGGCGACCGCATCGCGCTGGTCAGCGAAAATCGCTGGGAGTGGGCCGTCACGGACTTTGCCGCGCTGGCCATCGGGGCCATCGATGTGCCTATTTACCCGACTCTGACCGGGGAGCAGATGGCCGTGCTCATTGAGGACGCGGGTTGCAAGATCGCCGTGGTGTCGACGCGCCAGCAGTTCGACAAGCTGAACGCCGTCCGCGACAAGACCTCACTGGAACGGATCGTGATCATGGATTCGGCCGTGGTACCCGAGGGAGCCATTGCCTTCAGCGAATTGGTGGAGGGGGCCGACACACGCGGCGCGGAGCACGATCCGGTGTTTGATGCGCTGGTGCGCTCGATTGAGCCCAAGGACCTGGCCACTCTGATTTACACCTCGGGAACCACGGGCGAACCCAAGGGCGTGATGCTGACCCACGGCAACATCGCGTCGAACCAGAGCATTGTGGCCGACGACTTCAATTTCACCCTGGCGGACGCCTGCATCTCCTTCCTGCCGCTCTCGCACATTACGGCGCGGGCGCTGGATTACGTGATGTACACCTACGGGGCGCAACTGGCCTACTGTTCGAAGTTCGACAAGCTGCCGCAGGCCATGAAAGATGTCCGGCCCACGGTGTTTGTGGGCGTGCCCCGGGTGTTTGAGAAGATTCGCCAGGAAGTGGAGCGGCAGACGGCGCTTTCGCCGGTGAAGAGGAGGCTGCTGGCCGGGGCTGTGAGCCTGGGCGCGCGCCATCAGGACACGGTGTACGACGGACGCACGCCTGCGTCCGGCTTGTGGAAACTGGCCAGCAAGCTGGTCTACAGCAAGGTGCGCGAGGCCTTCGGCGGGCGGGTGAGGATTTTCGTGGTCGGGGGCGCGCCGCTGGGCATTGACACGGCGAAATGGTTTGCGTCGGTGGGGATTGCGCTTTGGGAGGGTTATGGCCTGACGGAAACCTCGCCGGTGATTGCCCTGAACACGCCGATTACGCACCGCATGGGCGCAGTGGGCATGCCCATTGCCAATGTGGAACTGAAGCTGGCCGCGGACGGAGAATTGCTGGTGCGCGGGCCGTCGGTGTTCAAGGGCTACTGGCACAAGCCGGCGGCCACCGCAGAGAGCATTGACGCGGAAGGCTGGTTCCGGACCGGCGACATTGCGCACCTGGACGACGATGGTTTTCTTTACATCACCGACCGCAAGAAGGAGTTGCTGAAGACCTCGGGCGGCAAGATGGTGGCGCCGCAGCCGATCGAGAACAAGCTCAAGACCAGCCTGATGGTGGCGCAGGCGGCGCTGGTGGGCGACAGGCACAAGTTCATCTCGGTGATCATCTCGCCCAACTTTGCCGCTCTTGAGGAGTGGGCGCAGCATCATGGAATCGAGACGAAAGACCGCGCCGCGCTGGTGGGCGACAGCCGCGTGGTTGCGCTTTACGCCGAGATTGTGCGCGAGGTGAACGGCAGCCTGGCCAACTTCGAGAGCCTGAAGCGCTTTCGCGTGACGGCCGAGGAGTGGTCGCAGGAGTCGGGCGAGCTGACTCCGTCCATGAAGCTGAAGCGGCGCGTGATTACGGAACGATACGCGGCGGTAATCGACGCACTTTACGAGGACGAAGCAACCTCACGCGGCGAATAGGAAAGCTGAGGCCGCGGCCCAGGCCTTTGCCAAACAGGGCGCGCTTGTCCCACATGCGGCTAAGGCCGCGGAAAAACGGCGCGCCCCAGGCACCCATGGCCAGCAGGGTTCCGAATAGAATGACGGCGTCAATGGACAGCCGCCCGGTGCGCGACCAATAGGCATCGGGCGACAGATTGAGCCAGATGGCGAACTCGTCCAGGGTGAGCGCCGCGCCCACGCCATAGCTGACCGACATGAGGCGGCTGAAAAAGATGGACAGCGGCGAGTGAGAGCGGCCCAGGTCCAGCAGCCAGCCATAGCCGACCAACAGCAGGATGAGAATTCCCCACACCAGGTGATGAATGTGCTGTCCGCGCACCACCACCCACTGGAACGGTCCCTCGTTGTGGACGATGAGCCGGACCAGGATGCGGACCCCGACAAAAGTGAACAGGAAGGAAACCGAGGCGATGAACATGCGCCGGCGGGGGCGGTCGGGGATGGTGGAGCGGACCAGGAATCCCAACCGGGTCAACTGCAACAGCACCAGCAGTAAGACAACGACCAGGCTGGCGAAGGCCAGCAGTAACAGCGCTCCAGTTCCGGGCATATCCTATTGAAACACTTCGCGGCGCGTTCTTTCCAACAAGGAATCAGGTTAGCGTAGATTAGGGACGAACGTGAGGGCGGTCACGATCGGTCGTTATGACCGCGGAGTAAACTGGATAAGGCGTCGAGAGCGGTAATCCCTCCGTTTTGGACGCACAGACCAGGGACAGGTTCCCGGCCCGGCTTACGGCCGCGCAAAAATTCGATGAGGAGATTTTACGATGCGAGTTGCTTTATTGACCGGCGGCGGCGATTGCCCCGGATTGAATGCCGTGATCTATGCGGCCGTGAAGAAGGGCATCAATACCTATGGCGATGAGTTCATCGGCTTTCTCAACGGCTGGCGCGGCGTGCTCGACAACAACTGGGTTCCCCTCACCCTGGAAGCCGTCGACGGCATCCAGCTGAAGGGCGGAACGATTCTGCACTCTTCGCGCACCAACGTGAAGAAGGTTCCCGGCGGCATCGAGAAGGTCCAGGAAGTCCTGAAGGCCAACAAGATCGATGCGCTGATCGCCCTGGGCGGCGACGATACGCAATCGGTCACGCTGTTCCTGAGCGAGAATGGCGTTCCCTCGGTGGGCGTGCCCAAGACGATCGACAACGACATCAACGGGACCGACACGACGTTTGGATTTGACACCGCAGTCATGATCGCGACCGAGGCCATCGACCGCATCCACACCACGGCCGACTCGCACAACCGCGTGATCGTCGTCGAAGTGATGGGCCGCGATGCCGGCTGGATCGCCTACGCTTCCGGCGTAGCGGGCGGTGCTCATGTCATCCTTGTTCCCGAAAAGGACATCGACATCGACCACGTGTGCGCGCTGCTCAAGTACAACTACGACCACGGCAAGCATTACGGCGTGGTGGTAGTGGCCGAGGGTTGCCACTTGCCCGAAGTGGGCCAGGTGATCGACGAATCGACGCAGTTGGACTCCTTCGGTCATGCCCGCCTGTCGGGCATTGGCGAGGCGCTGGCCGACCTGATCGAGAAGAAGACCGGCTTCGAGACCCGCTCGGTAAACCTGGGTCACACGCAGCGCGGTGGCGTTCCCACGGCCTACGACCGCACCTTGGGCCAGCGCTACGGACTGCACGCCATCGACATGGTCCACGACAAGAAGTGGGGCCGCATCGCGGTGCTCAAGGGCCTGGACATCACCGATATCACGATCAAGGAAGCCATCGCGACCAATCGGCGCCTTGATCAGCGATTCTTCGACGTGATCAAGGACCTGGAAGCGAAGGTCTAACTCAGCTGTAAATGGGCGCCTTTGATTGGGCGCAATAGATCGGCACGTGAAGAGCCACCCTCGCTGAGGATGGCTCTTTGCTTTGGTGCTGCCGTAAGGTTGAACTGTGGTTTATCGCCCCTATATTCCCGAAGATTTCGCCCAGCTTTACGCGCTTGAGGAGGCTTGCTTTGCGCCGCCCGAGCGATTTGGCCGCAGATATATGCGGCAGCTCGTCCAGCGTCCCCGCGCCGCTACGTGGATCGCCGAAGAAGGCGAGCGGATGACGGGCTTTGCGATTGGCGTGTGGGCCGAGCGGAAAAGCGAAGTCACGGCCTACATTCAGACCATCGAAGTGGTTCATGACGCTCGCGGCCGGGGCATTGGCACCGAGTTGCTGGGCCGCGTCGAGGAGTCCGCGCGCATGGCGGGAGCCGCCCTGATCTGGCTGCATGTGGAGGCCGGAAATGCGGGCGCGATCCGGCTCTATGAGGCGCAGGGCTATTGCTGCGAAGGGCGGCAGGAGAACTACTATCCGCCGGACCGGGCGGCGCTCATTTATGTCAAGCGATTGGTGGCCGGAGGGTAAGCCGGAGATTCTCTCGAGGGGACCACCAACTACAGACTTGCTTCGCTTGCATTCATACCGCGAACCCATGAATTTGTACGTCCCAGGTCTCAAAATCGAGACCTGGGGCACCCACACTTGGTGCAAGAACAAGCGGTCGAAGATCTAACTCCGATTGAAAAGGATGGCCGCGGCGACCGCTGCCTGGCCATAACTCAGTCCACCATCTCCGGGACTGACTCGGGCGTGCTGAAACACCTCGAACCCATCGGCTTCGAACTTTGCCCGCAGCAGCCGCGCCAGCCGCCGGTTGTGCATGCAGCCGCCGCTGACCGCCACTTGCCGCACACCTGTCGCATCCCTCGCCAGCACCGCCGCGTGTACGAAACCAGCGGCCACGCCAGCATGGAAACGGGCCGCAATCCGCGCCCTGCTTACTCCGGCGCGTAAATCGTCCACCAACTCGTGCCACAGTGGGGCGCAACCGATGCGCAGAGGATTGCGGGCATCCCAGTCCCCGGCAGCACAATCCATCGTATAGCCGGGCTCGTCATCCGGTTCATCGACGGCTATGCCTTCGAGTTCGATGGCTGCCTGAGCTTCATAGTCCACAACGCGCCGGCCCAATACGACGGCCGCGGCGGCATCGAACAGGCGGCCCAGGCTCGACGTCAGCGGAGAATTCAGGTTCCGCTCCATCATCCGCTTGAGCACCCGCGCCTCCTGCTGACTTGCGCCCACCAGGGCCAATGTCTCGGGCGATTCGAGATCGAAACCCGCTGCGCGCAGATGCCCGAACGCCATGCGCCACGGCTCTTTGATGGCTGCCTCGCCGCCCGGCATGGGCACGTAGTCGAGATGCGCAAAGCGTTCGAACCCATCCAGTTTCGACAACAGCACTTCCCCGCCCCAGATGCGGCCGTCTGTGCCGTAGCCGGTGCCATCAAGAGCCAGGCCGATCACTTCGCCCGTGAGCCCGTGCTCGGCCATGCAACCGGCCACGTGCGCGTGATGATGCTGCACGGCAATCAGATCGAGTCCCCGCTCGCGCGCCCACTCCTTGGCCCAGCCGGTGGAGAGATAGCCGGGATGCAGATCGTGCACGACGGTGCGGGGCTCAATCTCGAAGGTGCGCATCAGATGGTCCAGCGATTCCTTGAAGAACTCCAGGCCGGTCAGGTTTTCGAGATCGCCCAGGTGCTGGCTCTGATAGGCGAATCTTCCCCGCGCCAAGGCAAAGACATTCTTCAAGTGCCCGCCCACGGCAAGGAGCGGAGGCGCATCGAGAGGCAACGGGACGCCCAGCGGGACAAAGCCGCGCGCGCGTCGAACCAGTTGCGGAGCGCCATCCACCACCGCGGCCACAGAGTCGTCGCAGCGCTGCAGAATCTCGCGGTCGTGCATCAGGAAGGCATCGGCAATGCGGCCCAATCTTTCCCGCGCCTCGTCGTTGTCAATGGCGATCGGCTCTTCAGTGAGGTTGGCGGAGGTCATGACCAGTGCACGCACGCGACGGTCGGCGAAGAGCAGATGTTGCAGCGGCGCGTAGGGCAGGAATACGCCCAGCCAGGGAATGCCGGGCGCAACACCCTCCGCAATTTCGCGGCCTTCAAGGCGCCGCGCAAGTACGATCAGCCGCGCCGGCGTGGTGAGCAGCGCTTCTTCTTCGGCGGTTAGAGTGCAGACGGCTCGCGCCGCTTCCAGATCGCGCACCATCACGGCCAGCGGCTTTCCATACCGGCGCTTGCGCTGGCGCAGGCGCATCACGGCGATCTGGCTGGTTGCGTCCGCGGCGAGGTGAAAACCGCCAATGCCTTTGATGGCCATGATCTGGCCGGCGAGCAGCCGGTCGATGCAGCATGCCACCGGGTCATCGGCGGCAATCTCGGCGCCATCTGCCCCGACAAGCCAGACGCGCGGGCCGCACTCCCAACAGGCATTTGGCTGGGCATGGAAGCGGCGGTTCAGAGGGTCGTCGTATTCGCGCTGGCAGGCCGGGCACATGGGAAATTTCGCCATCGATGTTTGAGGGCGGTCGTAGGGAATGCGCCGCGTGATGGTGAAGCGCGGGCCGCAGTTGGTGCAGTTGAGGAACGGGTAACGGTAGCGGCGGTCGGTGGGGTCGAGCAATTCGCGCAGGCAATCCGGGCAGGTTGCCGCGTCCGCCGGAATCCCGGTGCTGACGCGGCCCAGGACCTGGCTGGAAACGATGCGAAACCCGGCGTCCCCGGCAAGGGGCAATTCGTTCACCGCGACCGAGTCGATCCGCGACAAGGGCGGAGCTTCCGAGCGCAGGCGAGCCAGAAACGTCTGCAACCGCGCTTCCGGCCCCTCTACTTCAATCGTCACGCCGCCGGTGTCGTTGCCGATGAACCCTGCCAAGCCTTCTTCAAGAGCCAGCCGGTAGACGAAAGGACGAAACCCGACGCCCTGCACCACGCCGCAGACCAGCAGCGCCTCGCGCCTTCTTTCCTTTGATTGGGTTTCGTCCGTCAAGAGAAAGCCTCGTACCGCAAACCAGCATAGCGCATGATCGCCTATCAACCCCTTGGGGCTCAATCTTTGCGAGGGAAGTGGGGCTCTTGTCGCGACAAACGCCATCCGCAACGGGAACAGCTTAGTCTAAGGGTTGGAGAGTCTCTGAACGAGTTCCTGAAGCGGGCATGCTCATCCCTCAGGGGCTAAAGCCCGGTTGATTTTGCTGCAGTTGCGTACGGGCTAAAGCCCGTACCCTTCAGTTGGAGCCCGTACTCTTCAGTTGGAGCGTATACCCTTCAAATCGCCGACCTATTCGGAGATTCCCTGGAGACTTGGATGCGTGGAGAGTCAGCATGATGGGTTTGAGGCGGGTGAGCGCGGTACTGGCGGTTGCGGCTGTTTCCTTGCTGGCAATTTTCATGCCTGGCGCAGCCTCCGCGCAGCAAACCGACGCGGCTCAAGTCATCCGCGGCATTGACGCAGCGGTGCGGACCAGGGTCGAGCGGGTTGCGGAGTTTACCGACACCGAGCACTATGCGGTCTTCAGGGGCAAGAACGGAAGTCATCCAATGGCGGAGATGACCGTAAAGACCACGTACAGAAAAAACGCGGGCAAGAGCTACACCGTCGTCTCCCAGTCCGGCCCGGAGATCGTGCAGAAAATGGCGTTCGGCGCGCTGCTGGACAGTGAGAAGCGCATCAACCAGCCGGGGAGCGTGGAAGCGTCGTGGTTTACTTCCGCGAACTACGAGATGAAGCTCAAGGATGGCGGAACGGAGCAACTGGATGGAAGAGACTGCTTTGTTCTCACCATCACGCCCAAACACAAGGCGCCTAACATGATTGCCGGAACTCTGTGGGTGGATGCGAAGGACTATGGGATCGTGCAGGTCCAGGGAATGGCATCCAAAAGCCCTTCCGTGTGGGCGGGACCGACCGAAATGATGCGGCAGTACGCGAACGTGAGCGGGTTTGCCATGGCCACGCACGCCAGGGCAGTTTCAAACAGCTTTCTATTCGGCAAGACGACGGTAACCATCGACTATCGGGATTACCAGATACGCGTGCTTCCGGCGAAGTAACGCCGAGCCGAGCCTCAATCGAGCCTTTCTGACGGCATTCGGCGGTCAGTGAGCCGGAGCGGCAGGTGAAACTCAGAGCGCGCCGTTTGCGCTGCTTCCACGATATGCACCAAACGAGCTGCTTGTGCTCTATACTGGGCTCCGTGACACCTCTATTCGGCGACTGGAAACTCGATGCCGCTCTCGGCTCCTGCCTGCTGCTGGGGTTGCGCCACGGGTTCGATTACGACCACCTGGCCGCCATCTCCGACATTACAGCGGTACAACGCAGTTGGCGCAGCGGATTGCGCCTGGGGATGACCTATGCGCTGGGCCATGCCTTCACCGTGGCCGCGCTGGGTATCGCCGTGCTGGAGTTGCACCTGGGGCTGCCGGAGGGCCTGGACCACTGGACAGAACGGCTGATTGGGCTCACGCTGATTGTGCTGGGCATCGGGGTGGTGGCGGGAATTCTGCGCAAGGATGCGCACGGCCACTCGCACAGCCGCATCGAAAGCCGGCTGGCCATCGCCATCAACGGCGTTCTGTGGATGGCCTGGAAGGTGCGCCGATGTTGGAACGCGGAAGCGCCGCAACCTGAGCGTTTTCAATGGATGTATAACGGAAAGTCAGTTTTCCTGATCGGCATTCTGCACGGCGTAGGGGCGGAGACGCCAAGCCAGCTCGCGCTGTTTTTTCTCACCGCCAACCTGGGAGGAACTTCTCGTGGAATGCTGGGCCTGGCGGCTTTCTCCGTGGGCCTGGTGTCGATGAATGCGCTCATGACCGCGACCATGGGCGGAGCATTCAGGGCCAGCGGACATCACCATCCTCGTTTGTACCACGCGATCGCCTGGACGGGCGCCGCTTACAGTTTCATTATCGGTGTAATCTTTCTGTTCGGAATTTCGGACCACCTGCCTGCGCTCGGATAGGAAAAGCGCCTGGGGTCCTGATCCTGAAGGTTTTCTATCTCAGTGCCACAGAGTGAGATAGCGTACAACGGCAGGTGACCGCGGTCACCGTTAGACATAACCTCAGCGCCGTACAAGAAAGCTAGACACGGAACCTCGCGCAGCAGCAGCACAATCGCAGTGCGTCTTGTTCCGTAACGGGAGGAATCGTGCCAGCATTCACACCCCCGCCGCTGCCAAGCGACGACAAACGATGGAAGATCGTCAACGGCACTATGCGCAAGAACGGCTTTGCGCGTTATGCGCTCATTGAAACACTCCACACCGTACAATCTGCTTTCGGCTATCTGGACGACGATGCCATCACGTTTGTGGCGCGGTCTCTGCGCGTGCCGTTGAGCCAGGCCTATGGAGTGGTGACGTTTTACCACTACTTCAGCCTCAAGCCCCCCGGCAAGCACACCATGACCATCTGCACCGGTACGGCCTGCTACATCAAGGGCACCGACAAGCTGGTGGCCGCGGCAGAGAAGCGCCTGGGAATTCCGCAAGGGCAGACCACCAAGGACGGCGCGATCAGCCTGATGACGGCTCGCTGCGTAGGCGCTTGCGGCCGTGCTCCGGTGGTGCTGACCGACGGTGAACTGGTAGGCCAGATGACCGGCGAGCAGATGCTGGAGCAACTGGAAAGGTGGGCTGTCGAATGACAATAGAAGAACTAGATCAGATCGCCGAATCGGTACGCGCGGAAAACGCGAAGTACGATCACGAGATCAACGTGTGTATGGGCACCGGGTGCATGAGCCAGCACTCGGACAAGCTGAAGGATGCCCTGGCCAAGGCGGTGGAGACGCAGGGCAAGAATGCGCTGGTCCGCCGCACCGGTTGCATGGGATTGTGCGCCGCCGGCCCCCTGGTGCTGGTGGACCCGGAAGAAATTCTCTACCAACATGTGAATGTCAGCCACGCCGAAGCGGTTGCGGCCAGCCTGGGCAACGAGTCTATCGCGGAACTGCAGTGCGACCTGCGCGACCATTTCGACCAGCAGGTTCACGTGGTTCTGGAGAACTCCGGCCACATCGATCCCGAAAAAATCGACGACTACATCGCCCATGACGGCTACCGCGCCCTGTTGACGGCGCTGAACGATATGACGCCCAACGGCGTGATCCGGCAGATTACAGAAAGCGGATTGCGGGGTAGAGGCGGCGGCGGTTATCCCACGGGTCTGAAATGGGGCATGGTTGCCAAGGCCTCCGGGGACGTGAAGTACGTGATCTGCAACGGAGACGAAGGCGATCCGGGCGCATTCATGGACCGCAGCGTTCTGGAGAGCGATCCGCAGCGCGTGGTCGAAGGCATGGCGATCGCTGCCTATGCTGTCGGCGCAAGTAAGGGATATATCTATGTGCGCGCCGAATATCCGCTGGCTGTAAGCCGGCTGACGACGTGCCTGCGCGATGCGCGACGCCGCGGTCTGCTGGGCAACAACATCGGCAACACGCCGTTCAACTTCGATGTCGAGATTCGTCTCGGCGCCGGAGCGTTTGTATGCGGCGAAGAAACGGCCCTGATCTCCTCGATCGAAGGCCGGCGCGGAACACCCAAGCCGCGTCCGCCCTACCCGGCGGTAAGCGGTCTCTGGGGCAGGCCCACGCTGATCAACAACGTGGAAACCTTTGCCAACATCGCGCCAATTATCCGAAAGGGCGGACGCTGGTTTGCCGGCATGGGATCGGACCGGAGCAAAGGCACCAAGGTCTTCGCTTTGACCGGCAAGATCACCAACACCGGCCTGGTCGAAGTGCCGATGGGCATCAAGCTGCGCGAGATCATCGAAGTGATCGGCGGCGGCGTACCGGACGGACACAAGTTCAAGGCGGTGCAGACCGGCGGACCTTCCGGCGGCTGTCTGCCTGAGGAACTGCTGGACATCGGCGTCAGCTATGACGCGCTGCTGAAGGTGGGCTCGATCATGGGCTCGGGCGGCATGATCGTGATGGACGATACGTCCTGCATGGTCAACGTGGCTCGCTTCTTCATCGAGTTCTGCATGACCGAGTCCTGCGGCAAGTGCATTCCCTGCCGCGCCGGCACGGCCCAGATGCATACTTTGCTGACGCGCATCTGCGCCGGCGAGGGAACCATGGAAGACCTGGACCTGCTGGTGGATCTGTGCGCCACGGTGAAGGAAGCCAGCCTGTGCGGTCTGGGACAGACGGCGCCGAACCCGGTGCTGAGCACGCTCCGGTACTTCAAGGACGAATACATCGAACACATCGTCCACAAGCGTTGTCCGGCCGGCGTGTGCAACATTAAAGCTCCCGTGGAGGTGCTGGCATGAATGACCCCGTCGAAGTCAAAACACTGATCATCGATGAGAAGGAAGTAAGCGGCCGCCGAGGTCAGACCATTCTGGAAGTTGCGCGGGAGAACGACATCGACATTCCCACGCTCTGCCATCTGGATGGGCTCAGCGATGTCGGCGCATGCCGGCTCTGCCTGGTAGAGATCAAGGGCAGCAACAAGCTGCTTCCCGCCTGCGTAGCCACGATTTTCGAAGGCATGGAAGTGAGCACCGACACCGAGCGCCTGCGCAAGCATCGCCGCACCATTCTCGAGATGCTGTTTGCCGAGCGCAATCACATCTGCTCGGTATGCGTGGCCAATGGCCACTGCGAACTGCAGGCAATGGGCCAGCAGCAGGGCCTCACGCATGTACGCCTGCCCTATCGCAATCCCGAGCTGGCCGTGGATGCCTCGCACGAGCGGTTCACCATCGACCACAATCGCTGCATTCTGTGCACCCGCTGCGTTCGCGCCTGCGCCGAGATTGAAGGCGCGCATGTGTGGGATGTGATGGGCCGCGGCACCGACTCGATGATCATCTCCGACATGCATCAGGACTGGGGAACCTCCAGTTGCACCCGCTGCGGCAAGTGCGTGCAGGTGTGTCCGACCGGAGCCCTGTTCGACAAGAGCAAGGTCGGTTCCGATCACCCCAAGTATCCCGATTTTCTGCCTTACCTGAACCTCATGAGGGAAGCGCAATGAGCAAACTAAAAGTTGCAACAGTGTGGCTGGATGGATGTTCCGGCTGTCACATGTCATTCCTGGACATGGACGAGCGGCTCATCCAGTTGGCGGAACTGGTGGATGTTGTTTACAGCCCCATCGTAGACACCAAGGAGTTCCCCGACGAAGTGGACATCGCGCTTGTCGAGGGAGCGGTAGCCTCAGTGGACGACGAAAAGAAGATCAAGAAGATTCGCGCCCACTCCAAACTCCTGGTCGCGATGGGCGACTGCGCCGTGGCCGGCAACGTGCCGTCGATGCGCAATCCCATCGGCCCGGAGGCGATTCTGGACCGTGCCTACATCGAGAACGCCGATGTGCAGCAGCAGATTCCGTGTGTGGTTGTGCCCAAGCTGCTGAAGGTTGTGCGCCCGATTCACGAGTTCGTGAAGGTGGACGTCTTCCTGCCCGGCTGTCCGCCTTCGGCCGACACCTTTCATACGGCGCTTACCGCGCTGGTAACCGGCGGGCCGCTGGACATTCCAGCCCTCACCCGCTTTGGAGCCTAGCCATGAGCCAAACCATCACCATTGATCCAGTAACGCGCCTGGAAGGGCACGGCAAGATCACCATCCAACTGAACGACCAGGGCCAGGTCGAGGACGCGCACTTCCACGTCACCCAGGTGCGCGGATTCGAGCGGTTCTCCGAAGGCCGGCCGTTCTACGAGATGCCCAGCCTGATGGCGCGCATCTGCGGCATCTGCCCGGTCTCGCACCTGATCGCCTCGGCCCGGGCCTGCGAAGCCATCATGTCGGTCCGGATTCCCTACACCGCCGCGCAGTTGCGGCGCATGTTGAACCTGGCCCAGATGGTGCAGTCGCACGCGCTGAGCTTCTTCTATCTCTCCTCGCCCGATCTTCTGCTGGGCATGGAATCGGACCCCAAGGCGCGCAACATCTTCGGCGTCGTGGGCGCCAAGCCTGAACTGGGCCGCGCCGGCATTGCGCTGCGCCGTTTTGGCCAGCACATCATCGAACTGCTGGGCAACAAGCGCATCCATCCCGGATGGGTTGTTCCCGGCGGCGTCACCGAGCCTCTGGCCCCGGCCAAGCGCGATGAGATCCTGGCCATGATTCCCGAGGCCTACGCCAACATCGCCCTGGCGCTCGCGTCCTACAAGCGGATTGCGGACACCTTCAAGCAGGAGATCGAGGTCTTCGCCAACTTCCCGTCGAACTACATGGGCCTGGTCAACGAAGACGACTCGATCGAATTCACCGTGGGCGCACTTCGGCTGATCGACGCCAAGGGCGACATCATCGAAGACGGCATCCTGGCCGACCGGTTCCCGGAAGTGATCGGCGAGGCTGTCGAGCCTTACAGCTACACCAAGTTCGCCTACTACAAGCCGCTCGGCTATCCCGACGGCAGCTATCGCGTAGGCCCCCTGGCGCGGCTCAACATCGTCAAGAGCATGGGCACCCCGCTGGCGGACAAGGAACTGGCAGAGTTCAAGCAACTGGCCTCCGGGCCGGTGGCGAGCTCGTTCCACTACCATCACGCGCGGCTCATCGAGGTTCTCTACGGCATCGAAAAGATCGAACAGATTCTTGCCGATCCGAACATCCTCGACTCGCACGTGCGCGCCACCGCCGGCGTAAACCGGCTGGAGGGCATGGGACAGGCCGAGGCGCCGCGCGGTACCCTGCATCACCACTACAAGGTGGACGAGGACGGCAAAATCATCTGGGCCAACCTGGTGATCGCCACCGGCCAGAACAACAACGCCATGAACAAGGGTGTGCTGCAAGCCGCCAAGCATTACGTCAAGGACGGCAAGTTCACCGAGGGCATTCTCAACCGCGTGGAGGCTGTGGTTCGCACTTTCGATCCATGCCTCAGCTGCTCCACACACGCCTTTGGCCAGATGCCGCTTGCTCTCTCGCTGCTCTCAGCCGATGGCAAGTTGGTAGACCAGGTCATCCGCTAAGCGGCGGACCAACCATGCGCCTGACTCCGGCCCGATGCCTCATTCTCGCTTGCGGTAACA
>JBEKTB010000016.1:0-38640 GCA_049516495.1 Occallatibacter sp. | reverse complement strand
CGCGCGGATGAAGACCAAGAGCGGCGCAGCCGTGTTGAGCCGCCGCCGGGCCATTGGCCGCAAGCGCGTGGCCGTCAGCGCCGGTTTCCGCGACTAAACCCCTGCGGGACGTTCTGCCGACCCCTGCTCCATCCATTTTCGGAGCCGGAATGGAATGCAAGACCATGGCAATTCCGGCACAGACCTCCCGCGGCATTGCCATGACCACCCCATACAAATCTGCCGGACACCAGTCCCCCAAGCAATCTCTGACTGGCGCGCGGCTCAGGAAGCATGCCGACTACCAGCAAGCCTACAAGGCTGGCCGCAAACGGCAATCCTCGTCCATGAGCTGGTTTCTGGCCCCCCAACCTGCCGCTGGCCCCGCAGCTTCGCCCCTGACGGGTCCGCGCGTCGGCCTCACCGCAGGCAAGATACTCGGCAAGGCACATGAGCGCAACCGCATCAAGCGCCGGATGCGAGAGGCCTTGCGCCGCCACGTAAACCTTCTGCCGTTGGGCTGCGACCTTATCCTCCATCCACGCCGTACTGTGCTGACCCTGGATTTCAGGAAACTTGAGGCCGAGGTTGTGCGTATTCTTCAGCAGGCAAAAGCCGAAGCCCTTCGCATGCCTGCTCCAGCCCCGCCGCAGGGGTCTTCGGTCCGACCCGCATTATGACTCGCATTCTGCTTGCCACGCTCGCTTTTTATCGCCGCTGGCTCTCTCCGGCGATCCATTCGCTGGGCGCGGGCGGCTGCCGCTATCTGCCGACATGTTCCGAGTACGCGGCCGTGGCCATCGCCACGCACGGCCCCCTGCGCGGCGTGACCCTGGCCCTGCTGCGGCTGCTGCGCTGCCACCCGTTCGCCCGCGGCGGGCTCGATCCGGTGCCCCCTCTGCGCCCTGCCTGTCCGGCTTCCTGCGGAGACCCTCAAGCCATTTCCCCCCACGAACCATTACCATAGGAGCAGCGGCAGCCTGACGGCACGGCCCCTTTACGAATAGGAAGTATCCTTTGCCCGAGATTCAGAATCCCAATCTTCAAGCGCAGGGCGGCGGCTCCGGCGGTGGCGGCGGAGATATGCGCAGCCTGCTGGCGTTCACCTTTTTGGCCCTCGTGGTCCTCATTGGCTACCAGTACTTTTTCAAGCCCAAACCGGCCACCCCTTCGCCGACCGCGCAAACTCAGCAGCAGGCCGCGCAACCCGCACAGCCGGCCGCCCCGGGCCAACCGGCCCAGCCGCAGTTGGCAATCGGCGTCGTGCAGGCTGGCGCGGCCGTTCCGGCCATCGGCGCACAGGTCGAGTCTGAGACGACAATCGAGAACGAGAAATACTCGATTGTCTTCACCAACCGCGGCGCACAGGTCAAGCGCTGGATACTGAAGGGCTACTTCGACACCGCCGGCAAGCCTTTGGATATGGTCCAGCCCCAGACCGCAGCTCGCTTCGGATTGCCGCTCTCGCTCTTTACCTACGAGCCGGCACTAACGACTCAACTGAATCAGGCGCTTTACCAGGTCACCGCTTCGGGCGCGCAGCCCTCGGCCACCGGCCATGCCGTGGCTCCCGGCACCAACGCCCTCACGTTCCACTATGCGGATAAAGGCCTGGACGTGGTGAAGACCTTCCGCTTCGACTCCGGCTACGTTCTCACGATCGAAACCCAGGTCAAGCGCAACGGCGTGCCGGTTCGGGCGCTGGTTGAGTGGCCTGCCGGCCTGGGCGACATGGAGGAATTCCTCCCGGCGTCGCTGACCCGTTCGTCGGTTCCCACGCCCTCGCAGTTCGCGTGGTCGCTGGACGGCAAGCAGGACTCGATTGCGGCCAAGAAGGTCAGCGGCAACGCCACAATCGATCAGCCGTACGAATACGCAGCCGTCATTGACCTCTATTTCGCTGCTGCATTTCTGCCCGATGCGCCTCAGCGCACCTCCGTGGTGACGCTGCACAACACCATCGATCTGCCCAGCGATCTGAGCGACCCCAACAGCCAGAAGCGTCCGGCCGATGTGCTGGGCCTGGCGGTGGGCGACCAGAGCGGATCGACTCGCCTGCGCCTCTATGCCGGTCCCAAGCAGATGGACGTGCTGAAGACCATCCACTCGACCGGAGTCGACGGCCAACCCAACGGGCCTACGCTTGAGCCGTTGATCCAGTTCGGCTGGCTCACGGTCATCGCCAAGCCCCTTTACCTGGCCCTCCGCTTCCTGCGCGGGCTGCTTGGTCCCGGCGCCTACAACTGGGGCTGGGCGATCATCATCGTCACGGTGCTCTTCAACCTCCTCATGATGCCAACGCGCCTGATGATGATGAAGTCGTCGCTGAAGATGATGCGCATTCAGCCCAAGGTCGAAGCTCTGAAGAAGCGCTATTCCCATCTCAAGATGAACGACCCCAAGCGGGCAGAGATGAACACCGAGATGATGGCGCTCTACAAAACCGAGGGCGTGAACATGTATGGCGGCTGCCTGCCGCTGCTGATCCAGATGCCGCTGTTCTTCGCCTACTATCGCGTCCTGCTGAACGCCGTCGAGTTGCGCCAGGCACACTGGTTCTGGCTCACCGACCTCTCTTCGCCTGACCCGCTGCACATTCTGCCCATCCTCATCATCGCCAGCATGTTCCTGGTGCAGTTCCTTACCCCTTCGCCAGGCATGGACCCCGCCCAGCGGCGCATGATGGCCATTCTGATGCCGGTTATCTTCGGCTTCTCCATGTGGCATTTCGCCTCGGGACTGGCCCTCTACTGGGGCACCGGCAATCTGATCAACCTGGCCATCCAGGTGGGCATCAACCAATCCAAGATGGGCAAGGAGATGCACGCCATCGCTGCCAAACGCGCTGCCAAGAAGGTTGGCGCAGGTGCCAAGACGATCCAGGGACGGCGGTAGACGGGCTCTTTCGCTATGCGCGCCCCGCTCAAGCTCAGCTTGGGCGGGGCTTTTCTTTGTGTCTGAACAGTAGTTGGCTGCCCATTGTTGGGACGCTCCTGCATTTGTTCTTGCCTTCGTTGCAAGGAAAGAAGCCGGGGATCCTCAGTTCCGGCTCTGTTCCCTGTTCCCTCTTCCCTCGATGCATCCCGCCCCGGTGGTGTATCGTCCAATCCGTATGGCACACACTTCGAACAGCGTCCCGCATCCCGCGCCGGAGGCGGAAGAGGTCTACCGCCGCTGGATCCAGTTTCTCGATGAAGAGTTCACCCGCCACCACTCCCCGGAACGCCGCTCCGAGATTGTGCGCGACCAGCTTTACCAGCTCTACCTGGGGCGCCCGCACGGCGGCAAGCTCAACCTAACGCTCACTTCCGAGCTGCCCGGCAACGTGGTCAGCCTGTCGCTGGACCCTGAAAATGTGACCCTGGAAGCCGAGTACTTCCCCGACGTGGACCCGGAGAAGTTCGCCCAACGCAAACCGCTGCTGTGGTTCTGGCAGATGTTCGACCGCTCGCCCATCGGGACCAACCACTGGCTGGGCATCCGCTTCCGCTGCATGCTGGGCCGCCACATTTTTGCGCGTATGGGCGCAGGAGTCAAGATCTATCACGGCATCGACCTCACCTACGGCTACAACCTCGCCATCGAGGAAGGCGTCACCATCCGCCAGCGTTCTCTCCTGAACGACCGGGGCGGCATCACCATCGGCAAGGGCACGGTCATCGGCTCCTTCGCGCGCATCTATTCGCACACGTATGCGCAGGACAACTACGACCGGGTCACGCTGGTTCCCACGGTGATCGGCGCCGGCGCGAGGATTGGGAGCCACGCGATCGTCCTCGCTGGGCAGAATGTCGCCGCCGGTCAGGCGGTCGGCAGCTTCCCCGTCGACCGGGTCTGAGGACTCAAATACGCCGGACAGAATGTCCGCACCGATAGAAAAAGGCCGCCCGAAAGTGGCCTTTTTCTTGCTCCCAGCCTCTTGAAGACTTTCGGCACGTGTTCTGCACATTCGGCGCTTGCTCCTGCAACAAGCCTCCAGGGCAAGACCAGAGATGATGTACCCCCGGGGCGCCGGACCGCTGTCGAAGGCGGGTAGAGTGCGCATTCCCGCGACCCTCCATGCTAACCTGAGCTTTCAGCCCCCTGGAGAACGCGTTTGCAACAGTCCGATTTCATCAAAGCGGTTTTCGAGTTCGTGATTCTCATTTTTTCGCTCTGCGTGCATGAGTGCGCTCACGCCTGGATGGCTTCGCGACTGGGCGACCAGACCGCCCGCCTGCAAGGCCGCATCACCCTCAACCCCATGTACCACGTAGATCCAGTGGGCACCTTGCTCTTTCCAGGGCTGATGATCTTTGGACCTTTCCTGGGACTGAGCTTTTTTGGGGGGATGCTGGTGGGTTGGGCCAAGCCCACCCCGGTGATTACACGCAACTTCAAAAAAATCGTCCGTGACGACAATCTGACCACGCTGGCCGGCCCCGCCTCCAACCTGCTGATTGTGCTGGTTGCCCTGGCCGTTCTGGCGATCAACATCAGGACCGTTCCCAACGGACGGGCGGTCGTCCTGCAGTCGTTCATTGCCGCTCTGAGTCCGGCCGGAGAGCTTGTACCGCAGCCGCTTGTCCTGCTGTGCGCCCTGGCCATCGTGATCAATCTCTCCCTCTTCGTCTTCAACCTGCTTCCCATTCCTCCGCTCGACGGCAGCCGGCTGGTTCGCAACCTGCTTCCTTACAACGCCGTACAGGTCTATGACCGGGTTCCCATCTGGGCCAGCTACCTGCTGATGATCTTCCTGGGGCCTGCAATCCTGGGCGCCTTTTTCCATCCTGCGCTGCGGCTGGTGTTCTGGAGCCTGATTCACGTTTAGCCAAGCTGACCGGTCCAGCGCCTCCCGCTACAATGGAAAGAAGCCGTTCTTGCGCCTTTTGCCCGAGAAACGGCCTCATTTCTTTCGCACCCGGAATTGATAAGCAAAATGCCCGAACCCGCAATCTCATCTTCCCGTCCGCGCGTCCTGAGCGGCATGCGTCCCACCGGCAAGCTCCATCTGGGCAACTACATGGGCGCCCTGGCCAACTGGGTCAAGCTGCAGAACTCCGCCCAGTATGACTGCTACTTCTTCATCGCCGACTGGCATGCGCTGACCTCGGACTACGCCGACCCTTCGAAGATTGCGCCCAATACGCTGGACGTGCTGCTCGACTACCTGGCCGCCGGCCTCGATCCCGCCAAAAGCGTGATCTTTCTGCAGAGCAAGGTGCTGCAGCACGCCGAACTCAACCTGCTGCTGGGCATGATTACGCCCGTCGGCTGGCTGGAACGCGTGCCCACCTACAAGGATCAGCAGAAAAACCTGTCGAACAAGGACTTGTCGAATTTCGGCTTCCTGGGCTATCCGCTGCTGATGGCCTCCGACATCCTGATCTATCAGCCCAAATTCGTTCCCGTGGGCAACGACCAGACCGCCCACGTGGAACTGACGCGCGAGGTGGCGCGGCGCTTCAACCAGTTCTATAAACTCGACGGCCGGGAGGTCTTGCCCGAGCCGCAGGTGCTGCTGACGCCCTCGCCCCAGTTGCCGGGCACCGACGGGCGCAAGATGTCAAAGAGCTACGGCAACACCATTCAGATCACCGACCCGGAGCCAGTGGTGCGCCAGAAACTCAAGACCATGGTCACCGACCCGGCCCGCATCCGCCGCACCGACCCCGGCGACCCGGACAAGTGTCCCGTCGGCGACTTGCACAAGGTTTTTTCCTCGGCAGAGACGCTGGCCAAGGTGTACGACGGCTGCCGTTCGGCGGGAATCGGCTGCATCGAGTGCAAGGGCTGGGCGGCAGACGGCCTGGTGCAGGTTCTGCAGCCCATTCAGGACAGACGGGCCAGCTTTTCCGGGGCCCAGGCGCTGGAGATTCTTGAGGATGGCTCCGATCGCGCACGCGCACGCGCCGAGCAGACGATGGTGGAGGTGCGCGCCGCCATGCAGATGACGCTGACCGGAGAGTCCGGCCGGTGAGCCGGTGACGGGCAGCGGACGAGGCTTTGCCCGGGGAGCGAATCAGCTTCTGCCAGTGCATGATTGCATTCGAGCGATTTGAATGCACAAGCCGTGGAAGCTCAATTTTTGTAGGGTACGGGCTTTGGCTTGTACGTAAGTCGAGCAAAATCAACACAGGCTTTCGCCTCTGAGGTATGCTTTTCGAATAGATTCACCTCCAATTTTTGCTTTTCCCCGCGGCGTGTTCCGGTTTCTTCCAGGTACCGGCGGGCCGAACAAGGGCCGGGCTCTTCGAGAGTGTGGAAATGCCTGAGAATAAAGTCCCGTGGTGGCGAAGAGCCTTGAGTTTTGCATGGGACGGCATTCGCTCCGGATTTGGAGTTTTCCCGCGACCTGCAAAACTGGAACCCATCCTGGAGCCCAAGCTCCCAGACAATTCGGAAGAAATTCCGGAAGAAGAAACAGCATTGACCGATCAGTTCCCCCAACTCGAAAACGACGTCACGCCTGAACTCCGTCCACAGGCTGAATCTGAGACCGCGCCAGCACCTGCCACAAAGCCAGTCGCCGATCCCGCGGATGCGGCTGAGCACCCGGGCCTTATTGACCCGGCTCAGGGCGAACCTGCCGAGGCGGCAGCCCCGATTGAAGTCGCGGCCGAATCGGCTGCAACCGCGGCTCCAGATGAAGAGGCGGATCCCAAGGCCGCGCCAGCGGCTGTTCCGACGACTGAGCCGGCAATCGCCATCGATCCGATCTCCGACCCAGAGCCGATTTCCGATCCGGCCACTGAGCTGGTCTCTGTTCCGGCCGTTGAGCAGCTTGCGGACGAACCTCCCGTCGCCGCGGTCGAGGCCAACCCGGAAATCCAACCAGGAGCCGCGCCTGAACGGGAGACCGTGCATGAGCCTGTCCCGCAGGCGGCTGATACGGAGCAGGTCCTCGCTGCAGAGCCGGTTAAAGAATTGCCCGAAGCTGAGCCTGCGCTGGAAACCGTACCGGTGGCGGAGGTTGGGTCGGAACCCGCTCCGGTGCCTGCGCCGTCTCCTGATGGCGCCGACGGGCCCGCACAGCCGGCACAGTCCGCTGCCGATCAAAAGGCCGATGAAAAGGCCGCCGCCAAACTGGCTGCGCGGCAAAAGATGCGGGACGAGAGTTCCGAGCAGTCTCCTTTTTCGGTTTTCGTGGGCCAGGTCTACGACGGCCCCCTGGACCTGCTGCTGGACCTGATCCGCAAGCAGGACATCGACATTTACGACATCCCCATCGCCAAAATCACCGCCCAGTTCCTTGCTTATGTCAATCAGCTCAAGGCCACGGACGTGGATGTGGCGGGCGAGTTCATCTACACGGCTTCACTGCTGATCCACATCAAGAGCAAGATGCTGCTGCCGCGCTCGGCCTCCGGCCCTGAAGACGCCGCCGAGGATCCGCGGCGCGAGCTGGTCGAGCGGCTGCTGGAGCACGAGCGCTTCAAGAGTGCCGCCCAGATGCTGCAACAGAAGCAGATGCTTGAAGCGGCGACCTGGTCCAATCCCGGTTCCCGCGAGTTCAAGGACGATGCTGCCGCCGAGCCGGAAATCGCCGCCGACACCGTGGACCTGGTCAGGATTTTTCGCGACATCCTGGAGCGCGCCCGCAAACGCCCCGTTCTGGACGTTACCGAGGACTCGGTCACGGTGGGCCAGATGATCCAGTTCCTCGCCCGCCGCCTGACCATGGAAGACAAACCCGTGGCCCTGCACCGACTGCTGAGCCACACGCGCTCCGAACGCGCCCTGATCGCCATGTTCCTGGCCCTGCTTGAGTTGGTTCGCCTGCAGGCCATCCTGCTGCGCCAGGACCGTGCTTTCAGCGAGATCTTTATCAAGAAGCACACCGGCTTCGAGACGGTGATGAACGACGGCCTCGCCAACACGCATGACGAATGGCGGTAGCGTTTTGCTTCGAACAGGGGCCGGACGCAACGGCAGCCGCAGGGGTTCTGATGGCCGGAGGCGGCAAAATCATCGGCACGGGAAGCTATCCTGAGGGCGGGCGGCCCTATTTCCTCAGTGTTTTAAGCACAAAATGAGCCACCGAACACCCTCCGCCGGGCCCCGTTTTGCACTTCCGTTACCCGAGCCCCTTCCCAAGCCCCCCCTGGGTCCGTGTAAAATGAGTGCTGTCAGGCTATTTCCCAACCTGACCACGTAAACAATCGTGCAAAAGTGCGATTGTTGGGGTTATATGGACGCCAATTTATCCGGCTCTTCACTCTTCTGCCAAAAATCATCTCCTTGCTATTTGCTGAGTAATTCCGTTGTCCAGTTTCGACATGGGAGGCCCAGACGTGTCCGGAATCTCTCCGGCCGCTTTGGAGATCTCTGATGGCCGACATGGCAACCGCCGTTGAAATACTGCCTTCAAGCACTTCCCTGCTCGATCGAAAGCTGAAGGCTGCGCCCAGCCGCGCCGGCATCGCGGTATTTCTGCTCGCCCTGACCGGCGGGCTCTGCTACATCGCGTTCCATGTGGCCAAAGATCTTGACGCAGTCACTGTTACCAGCGTCTGGCCCTATGTTTTGCTCGCTCTGGCGCTGCTGATTGCGCTCGGATTTGAATTCGTCAACGGCTTCCACGACACCGCAAACGCGGTGGCCACAGTCATCTACACCCATTCGCTCGAGCCGAATATGGCGGTCGTCTGGTCGGGCATCTGCAACCTGGCCGGCGTGCTCGCCTCCACCGGTACCGTGGCCTTTGCCGTCATCACCTTGCTGCCTGTCGAGCTTATTCTCCAGGTCAGCTCCGGCGCCGGATTTGCCATGGTCTTCGCGCTGCTGATCGCGGCCATCCTCTGGAACCTGAGCACCTGGTGGTTTGGCCTGCCTGCATCCAGCTCCCACACCATGGTCGGCTCAATCATCGGCGTCGGTATCGCCAACCAACTGGTCAACATCCATACGGGCACGTCCGGCGTGGATTGGGAGCAGGCGATTAAAGTCCTCAAGGTGCTGCTGATTTCGCCCCTGGTAGGATTCGGGGCCGCCGCCCTGCTGATGCTGCTGTCCAAGGCGCTGGTGCGCTACCCTTCCCTTTACGAAGCACCCAAGGACAACCAGCCGCCCCCGTTCCCCATTCGCGCCCTCATGGTGCTCACCTGCACCGGCGTCAGTTTCTTCCATGGGTCCAACGATGGCCAAAAGGGCATGGGACTGATCATGCTCATCCTGATTGGCACCGTCCCCACCGCTTATGCTCTCAACCACGCGGTAAGTCCCATGGAAATTCAGGACTTTATCGCCGCCTCCGAGCAGGCGGGCCACATTCTCGATCGCCATGTCGACAAAACCGGCATTCTCGGCCCCGACGCACGCGCCGAGGTCACCGACTACATTCGCACGCAGCAGCTTCAGCCGGACACCATTCTTGCGCTTCGAGAGCTGGTGGAGGATCTGAACCACGAAGTCGCCCTTTACAAGGTTTTCAAGGCCGTTCCCGCCAACCAGCAAACCAATGTGCGCAACGACATGTACGTAGCGAGCGAGGCCCTGCGGCTGATGGCCAAGAACCACAACCCGGCTTTCACGCCCGACGAAGCCTCCGCACTGAACAACTACAAGCACAAGGTGGACAAGGCTACCAAGTTCATCCCTACCTGGGTCAAAGTCGCCGTCGCCCTGGCGCTCGGTCTGGGCACCATGGTGGGCTGGAAGCGGGTGGTCGTCACGGTGGGCGAAAGGATTGGCAAGGAGCCCCTGACCTATGCCCAAGGCGCCAGCGCCGGACTAGTGGCCATGGGGACCATCTTTGCCGCCGACACGTTTGGACTGCCGGTGAGCACCACGCATGTGCTCAGTTCCGGCGTGGCGGGCACCATGGCTGCCAACGGAAGCGGCCTGCGTCTGTCGACGGTGCGGAATATCGCGGCGGGCTGGGTCTTCACGCTCCCAGCGGCAGCCCTGCTTTCCGGCGCTCTTTACTGGCTCTTCCGCGCGATTTCCTAAGCGCATTTCGGTTAGACTGCCATGGGCCAAAAGCCCAAGCCTGCAACATCGCCGATTCCGCAGGCTCGGGTTTCGCGAGGCAATCGCATGCCCGTAGGCCAATGTCTCTGTATCTTATTGAATCTGCATCATCAAAGAGCGTTCTGTATACAAGCATGAGGGGGCTCCCGCGCCGGTTTTTGCCCGGTGAGAGGCTCCCATGAGGCTGTCTTCGCTCTTGAGCCTGCGGCCCAGCCGCCTCATTCTTTTCGGGTCAGAACGCGACCCTCCAAACCTGACTGCATCCTTGACGAACAGCTACCCTGACCCGGCTTTCAGGCGATTCCAGGGATGCCTCGAAATCTGAACATCGACGCACAACTTCATTTAGGATGATTTCAGAAGTGACAGTTGTTCGTGCAGCCAAGGTTTTGTCAGGAGCGCCGAGGGTGCCACGCAGGAAGCATACATCCGCTTCCACTGGGTTTCCACACATCGATCGCGGTGAATCCAGTTGGCCCCGCTACCGAGGGCAAATGCCCCACTCAAGTGAGGAGAGCGCAACATTGTCAGAAAGTCCACAGCGAGACTTCCTCATTCATGCCGACAAACAAGCGGCAAGGTGCCTTCAAGGGGACGCATTTGCGCCAAACTGGTTTGCCGTCTACACGTCTCCCCGCCATGAAAAGCGCGTAGATCACTACATGAAGCTGAAGGAGATTGAGCATTTCCTTCCCCTTTACCGCGCGCAGCACAAGTGGAGCAGCGGCGAGACCGTCGCGCTGGATCTTCCGCTATTTCCAGGCTATCTTTTCGTCCGTATCACCCGGCCCGAGCGCGTGAGGGTCCTGGAAGTTCCGGGAGTGTTGTCCGTAGTGGGCGGTACAGGGCGCCAACTTGCACCCTTGCCTGACACCGAAATCGACGCGCTTCGTTCCGGTCTGCCTCTGCGCAACGCCGAGCCGCACCCTCTGTTAACGGTCGGGCAGCGGGTCCGAATTCGATCGGGCGCCCTATGCGGAATGGTGGGTGTCGTCGTGCGACTGAAGAACAGCCTCCGCGTCGTCCTCACCATGGACCTCATCATGCAAAGCGTGGCCGTTGAAGTGGATGGAACGGAGTTGGAGCCCTTGGATCCCGCACTCCCCAGTTCCAGCGGAAGCCGCAGGCCATGGTCCGTCGGCCGGGCAGCGGGAGAGCCGTTCGGCGGCAACAAGAAGCTATCCTGGCCGTAGCGCGCAAACAGGCCCACAACAACGGGATTCCTGAGCAAACGACCTGGAACTGCCTCAACATCAGCGGGATGGATGCCTGCACCCATGACAATGCGGTAGGATTCTCTGCGTACACTCCCGCGTTCCAGGCAGGAGAGATCAAGATGCGCGCAAGCGAACTGGCGTCCAATGAGCGCCAGCGTCGTTGAGGTCTTCTTGGCCACCACGGTCAATTCGGGCGACCTTTCCACTGGAGAATGACGATGAACCGATTTCTGATTTTGCTTTGGGTTGCCTTCGCGACTGTGCCCTGCCTGCGAGCGGAGCCAGTTGCTCTTTTCTATATGACCAGCTCGCCGGATTCCATTCGTTCCTTCCTGGCGCACTCTTCGCAGATCGATCTGCTGGTGCCTACCTGGTACCAGGTGGACGAAAACGGCCTGGTTACCGGCGCTCCCGACCCCACCGTGCTCAAGCGTGCGCATGACGAAAAGCTTCCCGTGATGCCCATCGTGGCCCTGTTCAACAAAAAGGGGTTCCACGCCCTGGGTGTCAGCGCTGCCGCCCAGACCGAAATGAACCAGGCGATGATCCGCGAGTGCAGACTCCACGGCTACACCGGCTTCCAGTTTGACTTCGAGAACGTTGACTGGACAGATCGCGACCTGTTGACGGCGGTCGTCAAGACTTCAGCGGAGGCGCTGCACGGGGCCGGACTGCAGTTGACCATTGCGACGGTGCCCAATGCTCCGGGCTATCCCGGCCAGGGCGGGTTTGCCAAGTGGATCTACACCGACTGGCGCGGCGCCTATGACATTGCGGCAATCGCCAAGTACGTGGATCTGGTGTGCCTGATGACCTACGATCAGCACACCCGCTGGACCATGCCCGGCCCGGTGGCCGGATGGCAGTGGACCGAAGACAATCTGAACTACGCCCTTGAAACCGTGCCCAGAGAAAAGCTCTCACTGGGCATTCCCCTTTACGGCTACCACTGGTACACCGGCGCACCCACCAAGGAAAGTTCCGGCAGCGAAAAGCCGAACCCAACCGCCGATTATATCGGCACGCCGAACGCCCTGCTGCTCGCAGAGGCCTACGACGGAAAGATCCAGTGGGACGCAGAAGACCACAGCGCCTGGTTCTACTTTTACCGCGACCAGATGCGAGAATGGATCTACTTCACCGATTTGCATACGTTCAAGGACCGCTATGAACTTGTCCAGCAAAAGAAACTTGAAGGCTTCTGCTCGTGGGTGCTGGGCGAGGAAGACCCGGCGATCTGGAAGTTTTTGCCGCAGCGGCACTGACCACGAAATGTTAATGGAGAGTTACGAATGAGGTATCTCCGCAATCGACTGGTGGGCGCCGGACTCGTACTCTTTCTTTGCGCATGGCTTGCGTCCGCGCAGAGCTTCTCTGACGTCAAGCCTTCTGCGCAGCAGGTCGATTGGCAGGACCTTGAGTTCGGCGTCATTCTTCATTTTTCCACCAATACATTTCTGGATCGCGAGTGGGGCGACGGCACGGCTGATCCTGCTGTCTTCAACCCGATCGGCTTCGATCCCGATCAATGGATGAAAGCCATTCGTGATTCCGGCGCCAGGTATGTCGTTCTGGTGGCCAAGCATCATGACGGATTCTGCCTCTGGCCCACGGAGCAGACGAGTTACAGCGTCAAGTCGAGCCCATGGAAGGGCGGCAAGGGTGATGTAGTTGGCGATGTGGCTCGCGCCGCACGGAAATACGGCCTGAAGTTCGGGGTCTATCTCTCACCATGGGATCGCCACGAGCCCAAGTACAAGGACTCCGCCGCCTATGATAGTTACTACCAGGCGGAGCTGACCGAGCTGGCATCGAACTACGGGGATCTTGTCGAATTCTGGCTCGATGGCGCGGGTAGCTCCGGTCACGTTTATAACTTTGAAAAGATCATTGAAACGCTGCGCACTTATCAACCGAACACTATCGTCTTTGCCGACGCAGGTCTGTTCGAATACGGCGATGCCCGTTGGGTGGGCAACGAAGACGGCCGCGTACCCTACGAGAATTGGAACGTCATCGACCGTCACGGCTATCTGCGCTGGCGCCCTGTTGAGGCCGATACCCCACTGCGCAAGAATCATTGGTTCTGGCATCCCAACGATGAAGCCTCGCTCAAAAGCCTTAACGAGTTACTCACCACTTACGACGAAACCGTTGGCCGTGGCGCGCAATTGATGCTTGGGCTGGCTCCCGATCGTCGCGGCCTGCTGTCCGACAGCGACGTAGCCCGCCTGGAAGAACTCGGCAAGGCTCTGCGCGCGCGTACCGAGCACAATCTCGCGCTGGACCACTCTCCGGCACCGACTGAGGTCTCCAACGCGCTTGACGGCAACCCGGACACTTTCTGGACCGCGCCCCTTGGATCGCATCACTCCGCGCTCGATATCCTCTTTCCGAAGCCAGTGACCTTCAATCGCGCAGTCACGATGGAATGGCTGAATGCCGGCCAGCGCATCCAGAAATACTCGATCGATGTATGGACTGGAGCCGGCTGGAAGACCGTCGCCGCGGGCGAAGCGGTCGGCCATAAGAAGATCGATGTTTTCTCGACAGTTACAGCCACCCGCGTCCGGCTCAACATTCTGTCCAGCACCGACGCAGCCGTTATTCGAGAATTCCAACTCTATAGCACGGAAGAATCCGAAGAAGCAAAATAGGTCGCGCATCGGCGAAATGGCCGATCCGCGACTTATAAGGGAGTTACCGACAGCCACGCGGCGTGGAGCGGGCAAACAGAAGCACGGAATTGCAGGTCGACAAGGTCTGCACCACGCGTTCAGGATGGATCACGGAGGCAATGAGACCTATGTTCAAGCCGCAGGCGATTGGGTTCGTTGAAAGTCCTTACAAGGACACGGCAGCCATTCCGAAGGGCCTTGGCGCCAGGCACGACGCGGAAGGCGTACTGAATATCCTTCCTGAATTTGAACTTGGGCTCACCGATATCGAGGGTTTCTCCCATCTCATTGTGCTGTGGACATTCGACCGTTCCGAAGGTTTCGAATTGATTGGCACACCGCCCTCCGACAATCGACCGCACGGCGTGTTTACCACGCGCTCGCCGCGCCGACCCAATCCGATCGGGCTGACTGTCGTTGAGTTGCTGAGCAGACAGAACGGGTTGCTCCATGTGCGCGGAGTGGACATGCTCGACGGAACACCGATTCTTGACATCAAGCCTTACCTGTCCAGCATCCCGCCGGAGACGTTGCGGCGTGGATGGCTGGCGGAAGCTGAGGCTCGCAAGCGGTGAAAAGCCTGGGGGCGAGCAACTGTTAAGCCTGCGGTTCGCCGGGAAGACACTTACTTCTTGTTGAACAAGGACGCGGAGTCCGTTTCGTGTCGCAGTTTGGCAGCTTGCGCCAAAGCCTGATTCGCGGCAGCGCGGTCTCCCGTCTTCATGTATAAGTGACCGAGACGGAAATAGTAACTACCGTCTACGTCAACCGATACGGCCTGCTTCATTTCAGCGATCGCCTGGACCGAATCGCCACGATCCTCATAGACCCTGCTCAGATCAGCGTGGACATAGGGAAGTTCCTCTTGCGTCACCTTCAAAGCTTTCAGCAGGAACGGCAACGCCTCTGCCAGGCTCACGCGATTCACGAGGATTTCGCCCATCAAGTAATTTGCTTCGGGATCGGTCGCGTTCGCATTCAGGACATATTGCACTTCCTGCTCCGCACCCTGGGTATCGTGATCCGAATTAAGGACGCGGGCCAGGCCGAGGTGGGCCGAAAGAAATCCTGGCTTTACGGCAATTGCCTTGCGGTATTCGCCGGCGGCTGCGGCCAGATCGCCTTTCTCACGAAGCATGTCGCCTGAGAGAGCGTGGAGCGAAGCTGAATCCGGATTGATGCCGGTCGCCGTTGCAAGCGCGGCCAATCCCAGACGCTCAGCAGATTGAGCGCGCCAATAGAGCGCTTCAGCATCTGTGGGGGCCGCTTTCAATATCTCCCCCGTAGCGGCCATGACCAAATCGTCGCGGCCGATGTAGTAGGAACAAAGGGACAGCAGATGGAGGTCTTGCGCGCCGAGATGTTGGGTCGACGGTGCAAGAGAGGAACTGCATTCAGAGTAATGTCCAGCGCCCTGATAACTTGCTGCGGACTTAACTTCCAAAGGTGACGAGTTACTCGGCCGTCGCGCCTCGAGAATTTCGCGAGCACGGGCTTCAATTCCAGCCTTGGTCAGTTCGTTCCAGAATACTTCAGCATTTTCTTGGACGAACTTGGAATCGATTTCATCGGTCTCACGGAGTTCGCGCAGCGCGTCTTCGGTATCGCCTTGTTCCGCGTCCAGTGCGACCGTACCGAGTTTAGCAAGCAAGCATCCGGACTTTGTCCGCGAATCCCAATCGATCCGAAATTGCTGGGCAGCATTGTCCAGGCTGGACTGTTTGAGATAGGCAAAACCAAGATACGACCGAGCGCACGGTACGCCCTGGGGGCTCGCAGCAGCAGCGCCGAGCGTGGCAACAGCTTTGTCAACCAGGCCCTGTTGCAGATAGGACTCGCCGAGCAGCACGGCGCGGAAAGGAGACGCAGAATGCCGCAGACCGGCCTCGGCTTCCTTTTCCATGCTGAGATAGGTTGCGCCGAGCCCGTACCAGGCGTCCGCATTCCTGCTGTTGAGTTGAGTTGCCTGCGTGAACTGCGCCAGCGCTTCAGAGTACCGCTTGAGTTGCAGGTAGCTATTTGCGAGGCCGGCTCGGGCTTCGGGCTGATCCGGCTGCTCGCTGGTTGCCTTCTTAAGATAGGGCAACGCTTGACCTGGGTTATCTAACTTCAGGTAATCCAAGCCTGTGAACAGGTTGGGAGCAAACATATCTGGGTGCTGCGCAAGCACATGCTGAAAGGTTGCGATGGCCGCCTGCGGATCGCCGCTCAAGTGAAGCATCAGTCCAAGATTCACTTCCGCTTCCATCAGATCCGGATGCAGCGCGAGTATCTTCCGGTAGATCGTCGCGGCCTGGCTATACTGTTGCGCACGCTGAGCCGCGGAAGCTTCGCCCCACAATTGCTCGATCGTAGCGCCGGCCGATTGAGGCGGCGTCGCCGCAGCGCGAATCATGATGCATGCTAGGATGGCAGCAACAAGAGCGCAGCGGTATAAGAACCGAAGCGCCTGCGTTGCCGGACCGGGAGGTTGATGCATCATCCAAAGCCTCTTGAGATTTGCCGGAGGATGAAATGGGCACGGCGACAGCCGTGCCCAAATGTCGATGAAGTGACTCAGTTCGAACCCCGAGGAAATGCGCGAGCCTGAGGATATTCCGCTAGAGCTTGATCGCGCGATTCCTTCGAGCGATTACCAAATCAATTTTAGCGCCGCTTGCACCTCCCGCGGCTGAAAAGCTCCTGAGATGTAGCCGAACGAGGCATCTCCCAGTCCTGTGTCGGGATTGGTGAATCGTGGATGGTTGAATGCGTCGAAAGCCTCAGCGCGCAACTGAAGTTTCAGCAGGTCACTGAACGTGAAGTACTTTTGCAGCGCAAGGTCCCAGTTATCGGTTCCCGTGCTGCGCAGATACGAGAGGTTCCGTTCGGTTGTGCCGTAGGTGAAATTCTGCGCCTGCACGAAGGCGGTTGTGTCAAAGCCAAGGACACCTTGTGCGGTGAAGGTGTGCGCCACTTTTTGTGGAGAGTGAACCTGATCCGGAGTTTGGCCTCCGCCAAAGGAGTAGGAGGTGTTGTTGTCGTCAGTCAGAGACAGGGGAACGCCGCTTCTGAACGTGCTGATGCCGGTAAACTGCCATCCGCCCACCACGGCATCGACCGCTCTGTTGGCCTTCGAGCCGAAGGTCCTGCCGCGCCCGACGGGAAGCTCATAGATGTAGTTGATGACCAGGCTGTTGGGAACGTCCGATGCATCAACCGACTTATCCATGGCGATGTTGGTGTTATCTCTGAATTCCTGGTTCGATGCGCCCCAACTCCATGCCGCGTTGCCGGTAACATCGTCGAGCCATTTCGAGCGGTTATAGGAGGCGAGCACCTGGAATCCACGTGAAAAGCGATGGGTCCATGTAAGCATCAGCGCGTTATAGGTGTCGAAGCCCAGAGGCGCCTGCTGGCTGCTCACGTTGCAGAACTCGGGGAACGGCTTGTCCAATTGCTCTTGAAACACGGTCGCACCCTGGAGGCCGCAGCCGCTATTCGGCGCCTGGCCATAGAACGGATTGGTCACCAGGTTATATAACGGATTGGACGCGCCGCCGGCGACTGCCTGTGCGGCCGACTGAATATAGCTATCCGGAACCTGGTTGAGGTTGACGGAACCGGCTACCGGCAGATGAGTTCCCTTGTTGCCGACATACTGCGCTTCGACGACGTCGTTTTTCGACAGGGCATACTGAAGCCCGAAAGTGTAATCCTGGACGTAGGGACTTTTCCAGTTATGCTGAATGGCGTTCACGCTGTTGCCCACGTCTGTCAGGCCGCCGAGTGCGCTTCCCACGATGGGCACCAGGCCGGTGCTGAACGCATCGCTGGCGGGATTGGTGATGGTGTATCCATTGGTCGGCGCATCGGCCCAGTTTGTGGTTTGGGAGTAGCCGTTCAGGTTTGCATCGAAAGCCAACGACGCCCGCTGCGGGAAGAAGAGACCATACGCCCCATGCACCACCAGCCTCTCCGCGGGATGGTAGGAGAACCCGAATCGAGGCGCGAAATTGGTGTAACTGTTGGTAATGACACCGCGACCATTTTTACCGCCGGTCCATATCAATTCTCCCGGCGCGGAATATCCGGTCACCGCCGACACCGGATTGATAGCCGTGGTATCGAACCATGCGAGTTTGTTGAAGCGGTCTGTTGGCGATGGCTGCAGTTCATAGCGGATTCCAAGATTGAGCGTAAGTCTCTTGTTGATTTTCCAATCGTCCTGCAGGTACCAATCCACCTTTTTCATGTTCGATGTCTGCGAACCGGTGAGGGTGAATGACCCGCTGCCCACGCCGAGCAGAAAACTGGCGAAAGGATTGCCGGTGCTGGCAATATCGACGTTCAGCGGGTCGTACCCACTCGTTCCACTCTGGGTGAAGTTCAGGTTCGCGTTTCCGGGCGAGATGTTGTTGTAGTACTGCGTGGTGAAATCGAACCCGAAGGTGAACATGTGACGCCCGAAGGTGTCGGTGAAATCTGTGCCGATGGATCGGTTTTCGCGCGGGGCAACTTGCGGGCTTCCGGACCCGAGTCCGGCGTATTCACCGAGGCTGACACCGGGAAAAACGCCGCCGTCCACATTCAGCGAGGACTGCCACCCGAGTTGAGTTACATCGAATGGATTGCCCTGGGGCAGGTTCGTTTCGATCCATCGATTCCACCCCAAATTCACACTCATGACCAGCGAACTGGACAGAATCTGCGAGAAGCCCATCGCGAAGTCCCAGCGGTTATCGCCGTTTTTGAGCCCTGGGCCGCCGGCATCGTTTCCATACAGGGCTGCGCCGCCGGTTTTGTATTCATCCTTGTTCGACCAGCGTCCATAAATGCGCGACTTGTCGGTGAAATTGTGGTCGATGCGGACGGTGTAGGCGTCCTGTTGCTGGGGCGAAGATGCGTTCGCTGTGAAGTTGTTGGCGGTCTGGGAGTTGGTGGGCTGCGGATAGTACTTCAAAAGCACCGAAGCGAGTTTGTCGAAGCGTGCGGAGGGAATCACGTTGGTGGGCGTTCCGCCGGTTACTCCGCCAAACGGGTCCACAATAATTCCAGAAGCCGAGGAAGTAAGTCCGGATACCGGATCGACCTGCCCCTTCGTCACCTGGCGAGCCGAGTAGGGATCGTAGATGGCTCCGCTGTAGATAGGTCTGCCGAGATAGTCGAACTGCCCGGTTGCGGTTCCCAACTGGGCGGAGAAATCGCCGCCGAAGTTGGCCGTTGTGGGCACGGTGTCAACAGCGGTTACCGGAGACGCCGCACGCAGGCCCTCATAGGCGCCAAAGAAGAAGGTCTTTTCCCGTCCGGCATAGACATGCGGCAGAACCACCGGCCCACCCAGGGTGAAGCCGAACTGGCTGCGTTCGTAGTGGGTGGCGGGAGTTCTATCGAAGAAGTTTCGCGCGTCCGCGGCGCTGTTGCGCAGAAATTCGAAGGCATCGCCGTGGAGGTCGCGGGTGCCTGATTTTGTGACCATATTGATCACATTTCCGGAGCTGAAACCGAACTGGGCGGAAAAGCTGTTGGTCTGCAGGCGGAACTCCTGCGTCTCGTCGATTCCCGGCGGGTACATGATTGCGCCCCACTGGCCATCGGCATCCCAATGACCGTCGAGCAGCCACTCCGTGTCGCCGAACCGGCTTCCCGCGAAGTTGAGGAAGGTCAGGTCCTGGTCGGCATTGGCGGAGTTGGCGCTGGTGCCGCCGGTCCATTGAACCAGGGCCTGATTGGTGACAGATGCGTTGAGGAAAACGAGGTTTGCGATATTCCTTTCATTGAGCGGCAGTTCGAGAACTTCCCGTCCGTCAACGTAGGTGGAGATGTTCGCGTCTTCAGTGTTCAGT
This sequence comes from Occallatibacter sp., assembly GCA_049516495.1. GTDB lineage: Bacteria > Acidobacteriota > Terriglobia > Terriglobales > Acidobacteriaceae > Telmatobacter. The sequence goes on along the minus strand of JBEKTB010000016.1, from coordinate 18,990 downwards.
TGCGGTGTCTGCGAGGTGACCGTGACTTTTTCCGAGACGCTTGCCAACGGCAGAGTGACGGGAATCTCGAACGACTGGCCGACCTGAAGGATGATGTTCGTTTGCGTGTATGCGCTGAGACCCTGCTTCTGCACGGTCAGCGAGTACTGGCCGGGAGGCAGCAGCGTGAAGCTGTAAAGTCCCGTTCCGTTGGTCTTGTCCTGACGCTGAAATTGCTGGTCCGTGCTGACGATGGTCACCGTAGCGTCAGGGATCACGGCGCCGGAGGTGTCAGAAACGGTGCCGGATAACGTCGCGCTCGCTGCCTGGGTTTGGGCAATCGCTCTGTCGAGCGACAGCAGCAGGACCGCGCACAGTGCAATGCAGGCCAGGGCCATCCGGGTGAGATTGATTGTGAATCGCGAGTTGTCGCCTATGGGTACAGGGTCTTTCTGCATTCTGGTCACGTGATTGCCTCCCTCATTGGTCTCAACGGTTGTTTGAACTTTGGCATAACTTCTCAAGTGATTGGGATCGGGCGGCTCTTGCATGCTAAGCCTGCTCATGACGATCCCAAAACCTCCGACCTGGCCGAACTTCGACCCATCGGTGCAACCATTTCAATTCCGGCGATGACAGTATGAGTTCGGGAATACAATTGCCTAGGGACGGGCCGCGACATTTTGCCGAGGTTTTCCCGAGGTTCTTAACTCCTTGTGGGGCATTGAGTTGCACTGAGCAACCGGGGAAGATCCTCTCAACCAAGCGTCTATAATTTCGACACGAGGGGGACTGGTGCGAGGCGATTACCGGGTCGGCGACTGGCTCATCCATCCTGCTGTCAACTCGATGGAGTGCGGCGGAGAGACGGTGCATCTGGAGCCGAAAGTGATGCAGGTGCTGGTGGCCCTGGCGTCCGAGGCCGGAGAAGTGGTTACCAGGGAGCACCTGAGAAGCGTTGTCTGGCCAGATGTATTTGTCGGCGAAGACGTGCTGATCCGGGCTATTTCAGAACTTCGGCGCGCTTTTTCTGACGATCCCAGGGAGCCGCACGCAATCCAGACCATTCCAAAGGTTGGATATCGGCTGATCGCCTCTGTGACTCAACTGATCCCGGAACCACCAATTCAATCGCCGGGGGTGATCGCCCGGCCCGCGGACTCATCTGCATCGACAGCAACCAATGGCTACAAAAAGTCGCCAGACCAAGCGGCGTCTGCGCCTCCCTCGAAGCCTGCTGCCAACTCGCGCGGTCGATGGATTGTGTGGGGCGTACTTTCGCTGCTGGTGCTGGCCGGGTTGGTGTGGGCCGTGCTCGCCTTCCGGGGGCTCCGGCATCCCACCCGAACGGAGTCTTATACAAGTCGCCCGCTGACGACCTACCCTGGTTCCGAACTTCAGCCCAGCTTTTCCCCCGACGGCAGCGCGGTAGCGTTTGTTTGGCGCAAGGATGGCGAGCGCACCGGTCATATATATATGAAGCAACTTGGCTCCGAGGCCCCGGCGCGCCTGACGTCTGGCACCGCGGAAGAGCTTAGCCCCGCGTGGTCGGCCGACGGACGCTGGATCGCGTTTATCCGCCACGACGAAACCCGCACCAGCATTTTCATCATTCCGGCGATTGGCGGCTCCGAGCAGGAAGTCTATACCCTGCCTACGAACCACGTGTGGGAATATGGGGGCCTGGCCTGGACCGCGAATGGACGGAGTCTGATTTTCCCGCAGCAATCTGACCCGCAAGCCCCGAGCGTACTGGTCGAACTCACCCTTGACGGGCGCGCCGTTCGACAGCTCACCACCCCGCCGGCGGGCTGGGATGGAGACTGGACTCCCGCGATTTCTCCGGATGGGACACGGCTGGCTTTTGTCCGCGGACCGGAAGGCTCGGTACACGATATCTATGTGATGAAGCTGCCCGACGGTACTCCGCAGCGGCTCACGAGCGACGGACGGCTCATTGTGGGCCTGACGTGGTCCGCGGACGGATCGGAAATTGTTTTCTCGTCGAATCGGAGCGGCAGCATCTCTCTCTGGAGGGTTTCGGTGCAAGGGGGAATGCCCGAGCATGAGCCTGCCGGCGGCGACAACGCTTATTGGCCTTCGATCGCAAAACAGGGCAACCGGCTGGTCTACTCCCACGGCAGCGCCACGTGGAGCATCCTGGCGGCCGACCTCAACAGCAAGGGACCGGAGATTGAAGCGGAGATTTTGACCTCCAGCGAGCAGGACGCTTCTCCGCACGTTTCCCCAGCGGGCGACAAGATCGCCTTCCAGTCGTGGCGGTCGGGTTCACAAGAGATATGGACCGCAGGAATTGACGGAAGCAATCCCATCCAGTTGACCTCGGCGGGCGCCATGGCCGGCAGCCCGTCGTGGTCGCGCGACGGACGCCGCATCGCTTTTGACGCGCGGCCCGAGTCCTTCTCGCACATTTACGTCATCGATGCGAACGGCGGTGCGCCTCGCCCGGTGACGCGGGGAAACTTCAACGACATCGTTCCCAGTTGGTCGGCGGATAACCACTGGATTTACTTTGGATCCAATCGCTCCGGCTCGTGGCAGGTGTGGAAGATCCCCTCGGACGCCTCGGGGCCAGCCCAGCAGGTGACCACCGGAGGCGGCATGGTGGCGATCGAGAGCCCGGACGCCCAGTGGATCTTTTTTACCCACTATGGCGAGCCCGGCATCTGGCGTCGTCCCACCGGTGGCGGACCGGAGCGCAAGATCTTTGACGGACCGCCAACCGGCAATCTGAACTATTGGACCGTGGGCAATGACAGCGTCTATTCGCTCTCGGACCTGGGCGGCCAATTCACTCTGCAACGAATCAACCCGGAGACCGGGCAGTCTCATTTCGTCTACGCGCTGAAATATGGTCCGACACCCTTTGCCGGGATCTCTCTGACTCCGGACGGCAAGCGGATCATCTTTGCGGAACTCGCCCGCGCATCAAGCGGCCTCACGCTGGTGGAGCAATTCGAATGATTCCCTGGGTTTTGCCCTCGGAGAAACCTCGGCAATACTTCAGGACTGGAACGGCGAACTTCGCTGCATGATTAACCCATGCGCTTGCGGCCATGTTTGCTCCTTGGACTCTTTTTGCCCGGCTCCCTGATTGTAGCCACGGGCCTTCATGCATCGGGCCTCCAACTCGTCGATGCCTATCCTGCGAAAGCACGGTTCGCTCCTTCCGATCCGGTACAAATCGTTGTCGAACTGGCTGGCGAGGCCGATGGGACCGAGCAGATTTCTGCCACCATCTGGCGGCTCGGCCTCGCCGTGGGTCAGTGCGAACCGCTCCATCTTTCCAATGGCGCAGGGGGCATGCAGACGCTTCATTGTGTGCTTCCGCACGAGGACTTCCAGGGCTACCTGGTGACGGTGCAACTTTCCGACGCCGGCAGCCGAGTGGTGGGAGAGCGCCAGACGGCCATCGACATTTCATCCGACTGGAAGCGCTTTCCTCGTTACGGCTATCTTGCGCACTATAACGCCCGCGAGGGTACCGACCCGCAAGCCTGGGTCGCCGACCTGAACCGGTTCCACATCAATGGGCTGCAGTTTTACGATTTTCAGTATCGGCACGACCGGCCGCTTGCGGGAACCGTGGCGCATCCAGCCTCGGCGTGGAAAGACATTGCCGGACGCGCCGTGGACGGAACGATGGTGAGAGAGCTCATCGACCAGGCGCACCACTACAACATGATGGCGATGGCCTATAACGCGAGTTACAGCTCCTATGACGATGCGCTCGTCAGGCCGCACGATCCGCTGCCGCTGAAATGGGCGATCTGGAATACTCCAGACGGTCCGCGCACTGCCGACAACGCGAAAAGCCTTGAGCTTCATCCTTCCGGCGGGTGGTCGACCAACCGCCTGTTTTACATGAACCTGAATGACCCGGGATGGCAGCAATATCTATTTGCCCGCATGTATGACTTGTTTCAGGTTTATCCATTCGACGGATGGCACGTGGACACCTTTGGCGACAAGGGGGGATACGCCTTCGACGGTTCTTCTGTGGATTACATTTCCGGCTTCCGATCCTTCATCGATCACGCCAGCGCCACGCTTCACAAGCGAATCGTCTTCAACGCGGTTGGAACACTGGGCCAGGAGCGCATCGCGCATTCGGCGGCGGACTTCGTCTACTCCGAACTATGGGAAGATCAGGAGACCTTCGCGGGCATACTTGTCACGGCTGAGCAAGTTCACTACGCCAATCCACAGGATGGTTTTGTCATTGCCGCTTATGTCCACAAGGCGCCCGAGACCGGGCCGGCGCCAAGCGCAAAGCAATTCAACATGCCAAGCGTTCTGCTTACGGATGCGGCCATCTTCGCTGCGGGCGCGGCTCACATTGAATTGGGCGACGGCGATCGCATGCTCTCAAAGGAGTATTTTCCAGCAGATACGCGTCTCTCTGTTTCACCCGCGCTGCGCGAGGCTCTGCGCCACTACTACGACTATCTGACCGCTTACGAGAACTTCTTGCGTGACGATGTGGAACCCTGCGGCGTTGACGTCAGGATTTCCGATCGGCCGACGAATCCGCTCGCGGTTCCGAATACCGTCTGGACGCTCGCACGCCAGCACGGCAACGTGTCCGTGGTTCATCTGATCAATTTGCTGGGCTCGAACGATCCTCATTGGCGCGATGTGATGATGACGCGGCCGGAGCCACCATCTCTGGGAGATTTGCACGTGCAGGTCTCTTCGCCTGAGGCAGTGCGATCGGTGGGGTGGGCATCTCCGGATTTCGACGGCGGGCAGTTTCACTCGATTCCGTTTGAGATTCGCAAGGATGGAAAATCCACCTGGATCGAGTTCAGCTTGCCGAAACTGAAGTACTGGGACACGATCTTCATTCAAAACTGAGCCGCATTTCATCACGGAATGCGGGCGACGAGCTGGGCGGCCAGGGCGGCGGCTTGCCGGGGATCGGGCAGGTTGGCGTATCCGGCAAGCGTGCGCCCCTTGCGAAAGATGCAAAGTCCATCCAGGTAGGGCGCTTTGGTCTCGAAGCCTTCGTCGCCTATCGCTGCGGGAGAAGCACCGTCAAAATGCTCGCGTAGTTTTTTGAAGACCTCGGCCGCGGATTCCGGCGAGACCTCAATCACGATAAACGCCTGACCTTGCCTGTACTTGGCCACGTAGCCGCGCTTGAGCAACCGCAGCCCCAGCACGCTCTCCGGAACCATGCGGGTGGAGACCAGGTCCTCTTTTGGAAACCACGCCAAGGCTTCCGGGGCGGTGACCCGGCCCTCGAGCCGCCCCTCTATCCCGGTGGCAAAGGCTTGCAACACGGCGGTGCGGTCGCTGTTCGGGTTGGCGGCGGTGAGAACCAATTCCACGTAGTACTTGCCCTTGGCAAAGCTGGTGCTTTGCGGCTGCATCTGCCCGCCCATCCCTATGGCGACGATGGGCAGATTCGGGTCGCGGTTGGCGGCGAACATGCCGTAGGCCGAGTCGGCATCGTTCATCTCGGAGATGTCGATGGCCAGGGTGTCCTCGCCCGCCTTGCAGGTGACGCCCGTCATGCGCACGAAGCCGAACTGCAGATAGCCTTCCGCGCCGCCATCCTTGTAGTCGTAGAGATTGTCGGCGACGTACTGACGCTTTGGCTCGGACTGCTCCCAACCGGGCACGAAGTGACAATTCAGAGGCTCTTGAGCGCGGACCATCCCCGCCGCAAACAGGACCGTTAGCAGCAACCCGGCAACCTTCATGCAAACAGTTCCTGGGCCCGCGCCATCCGGTCCGATACGTGGACACCGTGAGGGCAGTTGACCGTGCATTCAGCGCAGTCGCCACAGCGGACGGCAGCCTGCTCGGATGTCAGTTCCAGGAACCTCTCCCGGCCCAGCGCGAACTGGCCGTATCCGTCGGCGTAGGTAAGGAAGCGCAACACATCGGCGACCGGCAGGCCCTTCTGGCAGGCGCCGTCGCACTGGCCGCACATGCGGCAATAGAGCGGGCGAATCAGTTCAAGGCGCGCGGCAAGCAGCTTTTCGTCGCTCGTGGAAAATGGATGCGCCATGGCCTTGAGGTTCTCGTCCAACTGGTCCATGTCGGTCATGCTGGGAATGGTGGTTGCGACGTTTGGCTTGTTGATAACCCACTTCAGCGCCGCCAATAGTGCGCCATCCTGCTGCAGCTTTTTGTAGAGCGGATCGCCGGGCTTGATGCTGCGGAATCCTCCGGCCATGACCTTCATCGCCACGACGCCCATGCCGGCCTTGGCAGCCGCTGCGATTGCCTGCTCGATAGCGGGATCCATGGAAAAGTTGTAGGAGGTGAGTACGACGTCGAAGACGCCTTTCTGCGCAAGCCACGGCAGCAGTTGCTGCTGGCCGCCGTGGGTGCTGACGCCTGCGAATCGGATCTTGCCTTGCTTCTTGGCAAGCTGCTGCGCTTCGATCATGTCGTCGCGAATGTCGGCCGGGCTGCCCTTGCCGTGCAGATACCAGATGTCGACGAAGTCGGTGTTGAGTTCATGCAGGCTGGTATCGAGATCCTTCAGCAATCCGTCTTTATCCTGTGCGCCGGACTTGGTGGAGAGGACGATCCGTTTCCGCCTGGCTCCCAAGGCCGCGCCCACCATGCGCTCGTTGTTGCCGTGCTGATAGCCGCGGGCTGTGTCGAAGTAGTTGATTCCAATGTCGGCGGCGCGCTCGATGACGCTGGGGTCCGACGTGATCATGCACCCGAACCCGAGAGTGGTCACCTTCAAACCCGTATGCCCCAGGGTCTTGTAATCGAGCTTGACCGCAGAACCGGCGTCCGCGGCGACGGGGTCGCCGGAGGCCGGCCAAAGCCCCATGCGGGAACCTGCACCGACCACAGGAAGCATCAACCCGGCCGACAAGAACTCGCGACGAGAAGTATTGGCACTCATGAAAACACCTCCACCAGGAAACCAAGAATTATAAACCTTCATCGAATGGCGCGAACCGTTGGGCGGAGCTGACGCATTGGTTCCGTTCTCGAACAGACGCGCTGTTCATTCCCCAAAACGGGATCGGCAAATTCCGATTGCACTGGACCGTGTCATGTTTGCGCTTGTGATTGCAGTCCACACGTATATCTCAGGGTGGTCTAAGTTTGCAGCCGCTGTAGCTCTGAGAAATCTGCGCGAAAGGAATCGCAATTCATGTCAATTTCCGCTATACAGAGCGCCAGTTCTCTCTTCACGGAACTTTCCACGTCCTCGGCGTCGTCCGTCTCCAGTTCTTCAAGCAGTCAGAACCCATTCGACAGTGCGCTTTCCAGCCTGATGTCCGCCATCAAGTCGGGAGACGCCACGGATGCAAAGAAGTACCTGGCCGAGGTGGAAAAACTTACCCCCTCGAATGCCGACTCGAACAGCCCTCTGGGCGAGTTTCTCTCCAGCGTCTCCACCGCGTTATCGAGCGACAACATGGCAGGGGCGCAAAGCGCACTGACCACGCTCGAGACCTACGCCACACCAAGCACGGCGGCGAGCACGTCGACCTCGAGTTCGTCGTCCACTTCGGGCACGAGCAGCGACGGAACTGGCAGTTCCGGCATCAGCGCGCTGGGGCAGGACGTGCTCAGCCTCTTCAGCGCCATCAGTTCGGGCAACTTTTCAAGCGCGCAATCGGCGTATGACACGCTGACCAGCCTGCTGAACACGACCAGCAGTTCCGCAGGCGGCACATCGAGCAGCACGGACAGCACGTCGGACACGTCCGGGAGCACAACTTCGTTCCAGGATCTGTTGACACAGATCGGAACGGCGCTCAGTTCCGGCAACGTGACCACCGCCCAGGATGCGCTGGACAGCTTTCTCAAGAATCTTTCCTCGGGCTCGCTGGTCAGCGCAACGGCGTGAACCTTGAGCAGTTCCCGAAGCCGGAACAGTTGCTTGCTGACCTGGCCTGGCGTGCGGCGCTTCCGGGGCTTTGACCGCGTGAATTTGTGTGTTGAGTCCTTGGTATCCCAGGTCTCAGAAGCGAGACCTGGGGCACCCACAATTCGTATGTGGGATTAGCGGTTAGAGAGCTAGTTCGTCGCCGGGCTGATGGACATTGTTCCGATATGGACCGTGCAGCCGGCGGTGGCGCAAGTAATGTTGCTGTAGCTCGTGTCGGCGTCGGTCAGCGTGGTCAGGTACGAGGTTCCGGTGACCACCCAGGTGCTGGTCGCATCCAGCGTCAGGTTCACCGTCTTTCCCGTGTTGGCCTTGTTGATGGCACCGGTCAGTGAGGAGGCAGTTCCAGAGCCGTCTGCATTCAGAGTCAACGCAGCGGTGCTGATGGAGTCGACAATCACATCGCCGGTCAGCGCCACACCATAGGCGGTGAAGGTAACGTTGCCGCCGTTTGAGCCCGCAGCGCCCCATGTTCCGCTGTTGAGCGCGGCAGCCGTCAGCAGTGTGCCGGAGTTGTTGGTGGTGGTCGACGTATCGTTGGTCACCGTCACATCGGTCAACGAGATGGTGGCCGTTGTATTCGCGATGGCGAACACCGTTGCCGGATTGTTTTGACCGTTGGTGCTCAAACCGCTGGAACAGGTTGTACTCGAGGCCGTGACCGGGCAGGTGTACGAGATGGAACCATTGGTCATGGAAAAGCTGGCGGTGCCCGTTGCGGCATCGCCCGAGGTGCTCTGGTAAAGGAAGATGCCCCGATAGTCCCCCATGGTACTGACAAGCGTTGTTCCGGTAAGGCTCACCGAGTTTGCGCCTTCCACCACTACAGCTTCGGCGTCGTTGGCGGTAAAGGTTCCACTCGTGACGGTAATGACGCCGGTCGAATAGATTCCTGCCGAACGGTATCCGCTGGAGGTGTACGATCCACCGTTCACTGTCACTGTGCCGCCGCCCTGATCCGTCGCCACCACCGAACTGCTCTGACCGGAAGTCGTAGCCGTCACATTGGTCAGATTCAGCGTACCGGCCTCGGCCGCGTCCACACCGTGCGCGTTGGCACCGGTGGCCGTGATGGTGGTTCCGTTCAGAGTGACGGTCGCGCCATTTCCTGAAGCGAAGACGCCATTGCCATATTGGCCGCTGGTGGTGATTGTTCCGCCGGTAACGCTGACGGAGCCACCTGACGCCGTGGTTGCACTCGCCCCGTATGCCAGCACGGCGGCATTGGTGCCGTAGAAACTGCCGTCGTTGGCGCTGCTGCCCACGCTGGTGGAGTTGATTGTGGGGCTGGCGACGGCCAGCGTGGTTCCGGAGTTCGCAACGCAAACTGCGCTTTCGTTGGCGTTCGCGACCGAGATAGACGGGCTCGACAGCGTGTTCGCGCCGCTGGTGTAGACATTGGCCGCCGTGGCGCTGTTGGAACTGTCCTGGAATCCGCAATCTGTCGAGACGGAGGACGAGGCGCCCACGGTAATGGTCAGCGCGGTCGAGGTGCTGGCGGCATAGGTGGAATTACCGCCGTAGGTCGCCGTAATCGATTGCGATCCGGTAGTTGAGAACGAGGTCGCCAGGGTCGCTACGCCCGAACTCAGCGTCCCGGTTCCCAGCGAGGTCGAGCTGTTGTAAAAGGTGACCGTTCCGGTGGCCGCAGAGGGCGAAACTGTGGCTGTCAAGGTCACATTGGCACCTTCGACAGGAGAAGTCGTCGAGGCTGTGAGCGTGGTGGTGGAGGTAGTGGTGCCGGTTGACGCGCTGACGGTGATGGTGAGCGCGGTTGAAGTGCTGGCGGCGTAGGTGGAATCGCCACTGTAGGCGGCAGTGATCGAGTGCGTTCCGGTGGTCGAGAACGAGGTCGCCAGGGTCGCTACGCCCGAACTCACCGTTCCGGACCCGAGCGAGGTCTTGCCGTCATAGAAAATAACCGTCCCGGTTGCGGCGGATTGCGAAATCGTGGCAGTCAGGGTTACGCTCGCACTTTCGACTGGCGTCGTGGTCGACGCCGTCAGAGTGGTGGTCGTGGCGGTCCCGGAGGTTGGCGCCTGCCAGAAGTCGCCACAACCGGCCAGGAGCGGCGCCACTGCGAGCACCAGCAGCATAAGAGCCATTCCGGTGCAAAAACGCTTGTTCTTCATCGAGTCTCCTTGTGGCGCGGAAATGGCTAAGAGGGAAGGTTGCAAAACAAAGCTCCGCAATGGACTGACGCCCATCCTGTTTTCGATTCGAGCCATGCCCGTGGACACGACTCGGACCGGTCGCTTCCCCAGTTTACTTCCCTCTCATCGGCGTCGCCCGATCCGGGTTTGCGCGTTTCCGCTCTATCCGGCTCAAACCGGCGCCAACGCGAAGGAAGAACAGGAGGGTTTGCGTGCATGGTACCGGCGCCTGGCGCATGCACGCGTCCCCTCGCGAAGAAGGCTAAATGGAAAGGTTCAGAACGCGGTTGAGACGTTGAACAAACGCGGCCGGGTCCTGGAGCGCTACGCCTTCCATGAGCAAAGCCTGATCGAGAAGCAGCCATGCCGCGTCGCGGGCGATGGCATCATCGGTGCGCGCTAGCAGTTTTTTGACAATCTCGTGATCGGGATTGATCTCGAGCGTGGGCAACGGCGCTGGAATATCCTTCTGGCCCATGGCGCGCAGCATCTGCTGCATTTGCAAGGAGGGTTCCTCTTCGTCGCTGACGATGCATGAGGGGCTATCCGCCAGCCGCACCGAGGCGCGCACATCTTTCACGCGATCTCCCAGGGTGGCCTTGAGCATGGCGAGCAGGGGCTTCAGCGTTTCCGCCTTGTCCGGCTCGACCGCGTCCTTCAGGTCTTCGCCGGTCGAGGTTTTGTTGATGGCCTTGAAGTCGATGTCGCCGTACTTATCGATGCCGGAAAAGACGATTTCATCGATGTCGTCATCCAGGATGAGAACTTCAAGGTCTTTCTTCTTGTAGATTTCGAGAAGAGGCGAGGTGCGCAGCAGAGATTCGGCTCCGCCGGTGATGTAATAGATGCTCTTCTGCCCTTCCTTCATGCGCGCTTTCACATCGGCCAGGCTGGTAACTCCTTCCACCTTGGTCGATTTGAAACGAACCAGTTCGAGCAGGGTTTCGCGATTGGCGAAATCGCCGTAGAGGCCTTCCTTCAGCGGACGATTGTATTCGGCGACGAAAGCCAGATACTTTTCGGGCTGGTTGGCGGCAATGTTTTTCAGCTCGGAAAGGATTTTCTTGACGCTTGCTGTGCGAATGCTGGTAAGTACGCGATTCTGCTGCAGGATTTCGCGGCTGACGTTGAGCGGAAGATCCTCGCTGTCGATGATGCCGCGCACGAAGCGCAGGTACTGCGGAAGCAGTTCCCGGGCATCGTCCATGATGAAGACGCGTTTTACATAGAGCTTGACGCCGACTTTGTATTCCGCCTGGTAAAGATCAAGCGGAGCCTTGGCAGGAACATAGAAGAGCGTGGTGTAATCAAGGCTTCCTTCGGCCTTGGTGTGAACCCAGAAGAGAGGATCCTGCGAATCGCCGGTGATCGATTCATACAGCTCCTTGTAGTCTTCATCCTTGAGCTCGCTCTTGGGCCGGCGCCAGAGAGCGCTGGCGGCATTCACCTGCTCGGTGGTGCGGGTCTTGATCGATTTCTTTTCCGCCTCGTTCCACTCGCTCTTGTCGTAGGTGAGAAAGATGGGGAAAGCGATGTGGTTGGAGTATTTCTTGACAACCTGTTGCAGGCGCCAGCTATCGGCGTACTGCTTGCCTTCCTCGTTGAAGTGAAGAAGTACGGTGGTGCCGGCGGCGGAGCGCTCGGCAGGCTCGATGTCGAAGCCGGTTTTGCCATCGCTGACCCAGCGCCAGGCCTTGTCTTCGCCTGCTTTGCGGGAGACGACCTCGATGCGGTCGGCGACCATGAAGGCGCTGTAGAAGCCGACGCCAAACTGTCCGATGAGATTCGAATCCTTCCTGGCGTCCCCGGAGAGCTGCGAGAGGAAGTTCTTGGTGCCGGAGCGGGCGATGGTGCCGAGGTGCGAGGCCAGTTCCTCGTCATTCATGCCGATGCCCGTGTCGGCGATGGTGAGAGTTTTGTTCTCGGCATCGAGTTCCAGGTCGATGCGAGGATCGAACGGGAGCGACCGGTACGCGTCATCCACCAGCGTGAGGTGGCGAAGACGGTCCAGCGCGTCGGAGGCGTTGGAAATGAGCTCGCGGAGAAAGATTTCAGGGTGCGAATAGAGGGAGTGGATGATCAGTTGCAGCAGTTGATTGACTTCAGTCTGAAATTCACGTTTCGACATAATTCATTATCCCCAATAAAGATAACTATAAGACGAGAGCGCCCATCGCGGCGCTCAGGAGGGTCGTGGCTCATCGGAGAACAATCACGGCCGAACCGTCCGCGGTCTCATGCTTTACCGCTTCGAGGGCCCTGTTCGCGTCCTCCAGAGGGAACGTGGCGACCCGGGGGCGGAAGTTCAGATCGGGTGCCAAGGCGAGAAAATCGCGCGCATCCTGCCTGGTCATGTTGGCCACACTGCGAATCTGGCGTTCGCCCCAGAGCAGCTTGTCGTAGTCAAAGGCGGGCATCTGGTCCAGGTGAATGGCGTTGATGGCGACCACTCCCCCTTTGCGCAGGGCAGTGAGGGCGCTGACGACAACCTTGCCGCTGGGTGCGAAGGTGATGGCGCGGTCGAGCGAGACCGGCGGCTTTGCGCCTTCGTCGCCGACCCAGGTGGCGCCGAGCGATTGAGCGGCCTTGCGATGGGACTCGCCGCGGGTGACGACATACACTTCGCAGTCCCAGAACTGGAGGATGCGAATGGCCAGCGTAGCCGAGCTGCCAAAGCCGAAGAGGCCAACGCGCTCGCCGCGCTGAACCCCCGCCACGCGCAGGCTACGGAAGCCGATGATTCCCGCGCACAGGAGGGGCGCGACGTGAGAAGCATCGAGGCTCGCTGGTAATCGCGTTGTGAAATCGGCGCGAACCGACACGTACTCGGCATAGCCGCCATTCACTGAATAGCCGGTAAATACAGGACGATCGCAGAGGTTTTCCATGTCGTGGCGGCAGAACCAGCAATCGCCGTCGACTCCGCCCATCCAGGAGACGCCGACGCGCGTTCCTCGCGGGAGGTCCGCGGCTGCGCTTTCCACCACTTCGCCGACGATTTGATGGCCGGGGATGAGGCGCGGCTGGATGGGCGGCAGGTCACATTCGACGATGTGGAGATCGGTACGGCAAACGCCACAGGCAATCACTTTGAGCAGCACCTCTCCGGGTTGCGGTTTGGGCTGGGGAACATCTTCGACCGAAAGCCAACGGCCGGGAGTGGCCGATCTGGAATCGAAGACGGCTGCTCTCATGCAAAATCCTCCGGCCACAATCTTACTGCGGGAAGAGGTGCAATCGTCGAAGGTGATACGCATAGACGTCCATCAGGGCGACCAAAGCGATTCTCATTTGCGGCGTCCGCTTCACGCGCATCTCCATTCGCATTCTCGCTTGCTGGGAAGGGGGTGCGCAACATCCCACTCAGCGCAGAAAAAAGAAAGGGCGCAGCAGGGAATGCCCTGCCGCGCCCAGGTTGGAAGTTGGTTGGAGGTCAGAAAATGATCTTGCCGCCAAGTTCCATCGTGCGCGGTCCGTAGTCATTGGTGACCGCTCCGAAGTTCGCGTCGTGGGAGTTCGTATCGACGCCTTGAAAATCCACATGGTTGAAGGTATTGAAGGACTCGAATCGGAGCTCAATTCTCGGTCCCTCGTGGGCGGTAAAGGGAATTGTCTTGGACAGGGACAGATTCCAGTTGAAGATTCCCGGTCCCACGGCTGAATCTCTTCCTGCGTTGCCAAAGCCCTGGCTCGCGCCGCCGGCCCAGGGAGCGGTCGGATCTGCATACGAACTGGTGCTGAACCAGGCGGCCGTCGTCTTGGGGTAGGTAACCTTGGACACCAGATTCGGCCGGTTGGTAAAGCAGCAGCCCAGACCGACAACGTCGGGACCGGTGTAGGTGATGTACAGAGGCACTCCTTTTTCCGCGACCGTTACGCCGGAGACTGACCAGCCTCCAAGGACTTCGCGCGCCGCGACGTTCGAGCTCCTCGAGAACCACGGAAGGGCGTAGACGTAGCTCACATTGAAGATGTGACGCCTGTCGAAACCAGTATCCGAACCGCGGTCGTACTTCGCGTTGTACGGATCGGAGAGCCCATTGAGATCGTTGCTCACCTCAGAGATATTGTGAGACCAGGTGTAGGCCACCTGCGTTGTTAGCCCATGCCGGTTCTCCAGGCGCACACCTGCCTGGAGAGAGTCGTAGTCGAAGTTGGTCTCGTTCTCCTCCTGGTTGATGTTGCTGAAGCCGGGATAGTTGCGGTAGATATTGGCGTTCAGGGCAGGCAGGTTCCCCGACCCAGACGGGTTGGGTATTTGGCCGGCTACGCCCTGCCGGTCGCAGTAAGGGCTGGCGGGATTGACGGGGCAGGCCGGGTCCATGTTGGCCAAAGGCAAGGTATTGATCTGCCGGTCGTCGTCCTGGTCCCAGCCGATCGAACCTACATACTGCACCACCGCAATGATCGATGGAGCAATCTCCCGTTGAACTCCAATGCTGAAATCCGCCGTTCCAGGAGGAGGATAGTCGAACTTGATGTTGGTCATTGTCGACGGGAAGGACTGAGTCGTTGTGGCTCCAGTCAAGGCGCTGGTGAAGGGGTTGGAGAAGTAGACGTTATTGGCGGATGGTTGGTACGCAAACGGTGGATTCAAGGCGGCGTTGTAGACATCGTTGCCCTGAACGCGCTCATAGAACATCCCGAACCCGCCCCGGAGAACCGTTTTCCCATTTCCGAAAATGTCATCGGCAAAGCCTATTCTCGGCTCGAAAGTGTCGTAATAGTTCTTGACGTTCCCGCGCGGGAAGCCATTCACGCCGGCTTCCTCGATGCCGTTGAGATAAAACGAGCCCGTGGTTCCGGGGAAAGTCGCGAGCGAGGAGGGAAGCAGCGTGCCGGCCGCTGTGACCGGATTGCCCAGCGAGGTGATATAGTCCGCCGGTACGAAGTTTGCGAATTTGTTGTAGCGCTCGAACGCATGCGGCAATCCGTCGTAACGGAGCCCAAGGTTGAGGGTCAATCGGGGAGTGACGTGCCAGTTGTCGTTGAAATATACCCCGTAGTTGTTGTTGACCCAGTGTTTGCCGTACAGGAACTGCAATTGGGTAAAGCTGGAGGCGTCCCCGAGTATGAAATTGATATACGAGTCGCCGGAGAAGTTGTTCGAGTTGAAAGCCGCCGTGCCCTGGGTGTTGGCCTGCAGTTGCTGGTTCTTGTAGTCGTGCAGCAGGCTGAAACCGAACTTCGCCTGGTGCCGGCCCTTGGTCCAGGACAGATCGTCCCGGTACTCAAAGCCTTCGTAGCCGTTCTTCCAGGGATAGTAGCTTTCGCTCCAGTTCACATTCAGCGGCGATCCCTGCAGATCGATCTCGGGCATGTCGTTGGTTGCCGCATCGGCCACCGGGAAGAAGCTGGTAGCCGTCCACCCGCTGGGCTGGGTAAAATCGGCGCCCGCACCGTTGATGGGAGTAAGGGTGATTTTGTTGCCGCTGTAAAGGAACGCGGTCTCATTGAGCAGGTTGGGCGTATACGTCTGCGTCAGCTTGATCGCCGCCGTAAAAGACGGATTGGTCATGGTCGTGCCCACCGTCGGATACGTGCTGTCGCCCCACAACGGCGGGAAATACTTTTGCAGCAGAGTGTCATGGAGGTAATGGCCCATCAACTGATACTTGCTGCTGATAGCGTGGTCGATGCGCACGGCGTCTTCACGCACCTGGGTCGGCTGCGGAATGGACGCGATGTACTGGGTGCCGTTGTTGTAGTTCGGCTTCGGGAAGGTCCCCGCGTTCACCTCAAGAACCGCGTTCTGGTCGATGAGGTTGGCGGGGATGGTGTTATTCGGGAACGGACTTCCAGCAGTCAGGCCGTCAGCTGTGTAGAGGACCAGTTTGGCCGGGTCCGAGGTGTTGGGAACGATCGGGACCTTGGCGCCTGATGGAATGGTGTAGTTCAATGGTTGTCCAGCGGTCGGGAAGTTGCTGGCCAGGATGTCGTTCTGAATTGAAGGCGAACTGCCTTGAATCAGCCTGCGCCACTCTTCATTCCAGAAGAAGAACGTCCGGTTGCGTGCGTCGTTATACACATGCGGTATCCACAGCGGGCCGCCGATATTGCCGCCGGGCTCGTTCAGCTTGAACTCGGGCGCGGACTTGCTGAAATAATCGGCCGCGTCGTAGTCGGTATTCCGGTTGAACTCATAGGCTTCTCCGTGGAATTGATGGGTGCCGGATTTGAGCACCATGAGGATGGTGCCGCCCGAGCCGATGCCGTAATCGGGGCTGTAATTGCTGTCCAGAGTCTGGAATTCGGCGATCGCATCCTGAGAGGGCAGGTTCATGAAGCAGCCGCCGCAACCGCGATCGTTCTGTTCGGCCCCGTCCAACAGGTAGATGTTGTGGGTCGTGCGGGTTCCGTTGAAGCTGATGCCGTTGGCGGATGTCAGGGCGTTGACGCCGCTGAATGGCGGCAAGTTGTTTGACACTCCCAAGCCGAGTGCCGCAAGCGCAGTGACGTTACGGCCATTGGTGGCCAACTGCGAAACCTGCTCGCCGCTGATCAGCGTGCTCACTTCGCTGGTTTCCGACTGGACCTGCAAGGCGTCCGCGGCCACTGTAACCGTCTGCGCCTGGCTTCCGACCGTGAGGGTAATATCCTCTTCCACGGTCGCGGCAACGTTCACCACGATGTCGGTCTTTGTGTATTTTTGAAAGCCGGCCACTGAAGCGCTCAGGGTGTAGGTGCCGATACCCACGTTCGCGAAGCGATAGGCTCCCGAGGAGTTCGATACGGACTGTCTTACCTGCCCGGTCGCGGGGTTGCTGAGGCTGATTGCGGCATTCGGAACCACCGCTCCGGTGGCGTCGACCACGGTTCCGTTGATGGTTGCGTTGTCCTGGCCCCACGCTCCTGGCGCTAACACCAGGAGAATGGCGAGAAATGCGAAGCACACTGTCAGATATCTCCATGCCGGTTTCTCCGTCACGGGAACCCATGCAATGCGCTGAATCTGTTGAGTGAGCTGATTCATTGGTTTGCCTCCTGAGCAAACGGTTACCTGGCTTGTCTTAGTCTCACTGAGCGCCATGCGGCATCGGGTGCATCGGTGGCGCGTCAGCGAACGTGTTTGTGCCCCAGAGGATTGCGGCGCCATCGGCGACGTCTCAGGGGCCAGCCTGGGTTCCTCTATTGAGATTCGAAGTGAAGTCGTTTCCGGATCAAATTCAAGGACTTCGGCGACGACTTCTCCTGATCTCATTTTCGAGACCTTCGCGTCTTCTCGAGCTGTCCAGTTTGCTTTTCCGGCGGCCCGTCCACAAGCCGAAGGGATGGAATTCACGAGCACCGGGGTAAGCGCTTTCTAAAGCGAAAAAACTATTACGCGGGTTCGCTGAGCTTGTCAAGGCAAAAATATAAGTTTAGGAGATTGCATGACTTGCGGGTCTTTCGAGGTAAGATCCGCATGAAGAAATCGCTTTACTTGAAGGGAGAAGCCAAGCCACGGCACCCGTAGCGGGGCTGGCATCTCTTGAAATCGGGCCGAGCAAATTTGATAACTACGCCGGAGCAAAGTCTAAGTAAGCGATTGCCGCCAGCGAGATAGTTCTTGCAGGAGACATGCCGCCCTGAAGCCGGTCAAAGCTTCAGAGCGGCAGCAGAATCCAACCTGGTCTGGGCGGTTCTTAGAGCATTTTGGAAATTGCGTAGACCGAAATTGTGTTCGTTATCCCACCCCTTTCCGCAGAAAAGGCGGAAAGGATGGGGGCACGGAAGCTCATAGTAAAGGCCAAAATGTTCTAGTAGCTCAGTTCCAGCACGTTGACCGAGTAGGGCGCGAAGCTTTGCTCGAACTTTGGTCCGGCGATTTGAATCCGGTGCTCGACTGGCACAATGGCCTCGGGGTTTGCGATGGTGTTGGTGGCGTTGGGCGATTTTCCGCTCATGGTGATCAACGTCGCCTCCCGACCGACGCCGGTCGCGCCCACCAGCGCGATGTTGAGTGGCGCCGCGTCCGACGACGCATTCACCAGTTTGATAAACAGCTTGCGCTGCTTTTCGTCGCGCGTTACGGAAGTGTATACACGCGGGCCAGTGTTGGCCAGTGTGCTGGCAACAACTTCTGTTCCGAGATGACTGGCAAAGAGCACTTGCGCCCAGTAACTCGGCGAGCCGTAGCTGGTGAGCGCGTCGTAGCCAATCAAGTCAGTCTCCCACTGCATTCCGCCCGGGTTGACATTGACGAAAAGCGGCGCATAACTCGCCATGATCACGATGTCGCTGTTGCGCTCCATTCCTGTCATCCAGGCAGAGTCGGCGAGCGCGGCCTGCAGGTTGGGCGTGGGTTCGCCCTCGCGCGTCGCCCATTCGCCCACGAAGATCTTCGGGCCATTGCGGTCTGTTTTGTCGTAGTGGTTTGCGTCGGCAAAGGACTTTTCGGCCGGCAGGTAGAAGTGCTCGTCCAGCACATCCGGCTTGACGCTCTTGATGGGCGCAGTGGCAATCAACTGCAAGTCGGGATAGCGCTGCTTGATCTCCTTGTAGTACTGCGCATAGCGGCCGTCATAGGATCCGGAACGATCAAAGAAGTCCTCGTTGCCGACCTCGACATAGTGCAAGGGAAAGGGCGCCGGATGCCCGTTCCTGGCGCGTTCGGCTCCCCACTTGGTGGTGGCGTCGCCGCTGACGAATTCAATCTCGTCCAGCGCGTCCTGGATGTAGGGCTCAAGCGCCGTGCCGGGCTCGACATGCTCCTGCATCATGGAATAGCCGGCATAAACGGCAAGCACCGGCTCAATTTTCAAGTCCTCGCACCATTCCATGAATTCGAGCAAGCCCATTCCGTCTGACGAGCGGTAATGCCAGGGACTGGGGTGCGTGGGGCGATCGACCATTGGGCCGATGGTCTTCTTCCACTCAAAGCGCTCGGGAATGTGATCGCCCTCCAGGTAGTTGCCGCCCGGCAGGCGCAGAAACTTGGGGTGCATCGCCGCCAGCTTCTCCATCAGGTCGATGCGATTGCCG
>JBEKTB010000015.1:0-39052 GCA_049516495.1 Occallatibacter sp. | reverse complement strand
TTCGTATTCCTGTCCTTCGAATTTCCCCCCGTGCAAAGAAAAATCGATGAATTCGAGGATCTGCGGCAGAAAACTCGTCTTGCATCCGGCTCGTACCTGGACTAACAGGTACTGTGCCGATTTCAGGAGATCTCACGGCCCGCCTCGCTTTGCCCTCCGGTCAACATGGCGAATTCTCAATTACGACCGCCGGAAATGCTTCCCAGCGCCGCCCTGGGGCATCTCTAAGGAGGAGAGAGCGAGGCGCTTTGAATTGACGAAACCGATCCAAAACGAACCAGGGCCGCCGGTGCCCCATCGTCCCCGCGTGGTGATCGTGGGCGGCGGCTTTGGCGGACTCCATGCGGCCAGGGGGCTGGCCCATCTGCCGGTGGACGTCACCCTGGTAGATCGTCGCAACCATCACACCTTCCAGCCGCTGCTCTACCAGGTGGCGCTGGCGGTGCTGTCGCCGGCCGACATTGCGCAGCCCATCCGCACCATCCTGCGCAGCCAGCCCAACACCCAGGTGCTGATGGACGAGGTGACGGGCATCGATGTTGACGCGCGGTTGGTATCGCTGGGCAGCGGGGCGCAGTTGCCGTACGACTACCTCGTGCTTGCCACCGGGGCCACCCACTCCTACTTTGGCCACAACGACTGGGCGCCGCTGGCGCCGGGACTGAAGACCATCGAGGACGCCGTCGAGATTCGCCGCCGGGTGCTGCTGGTTTTCGAACTGGCCGAGCGCCAGATGCTGGAGCGCGGCTGGCATCCGCCACTCAATTTTGTCGTCATCGGCGGGGGACCCACCGGCGTGGAACTGGCCGGAGCCATCTCCGACATTGCGCAGCTCTACATGCGCCGCGATTTTCGCCACATCGACCCGGCCAAGTCTCGCGTGCTGTTGCTGGAGGGTTCGCCGCAGATTCTGGGAGCCTATCCGGCGGACCTTTCCGCCAAGGCCGAGGCGGAACTGCGCAAGCTGGGCGTGGAGGTGCACACCCAAACCCAAGTGACCGCAGTCGGGCCGGGCTGGGTGGAAGCGGCGGGCAGGCGCATCGATGCGGCCGTCACGCTATGGGCGGCGGGCGTCGAGGCCTCGCCCCTGGGAAAAATGCTGGGCGCGCCGCTCGATCGCCGCGGCTGCGTACTGGTGGACGGCCGGCTCAATCCTTCAGGGCTGCCGGATGTGTTTGTGCTGGGCGACCTGGCCCACATTGAACAGGATGGCCGCCAAGTCCCCGGCGTGGCCCAGCCGGCCATGCAGATGGGCGATCACATCGGGAAGATGCTGGCAGCCGACCTGGCCGGGCGGCCGCGCCCCGCGTTCCGCTACTTTGACAAGGGCGACATGGCCACCATCGGCCGAATGGCCGCCGTGGCCAAGGTGGAATGGCCGTTCAAGGCCCACTGGAGCGGCTTTCCCGCCTGGGTCACCTGGCTCACCGTGCACATCTTTTTCCTGATCGGATTTCGCAACCGCATCGCGGTGCTGGCCACCTGGATGTGGACCTACTTCACTTTCACGCGCGGCGCACGCCTCATCACCGGCGACCAGCGCCTGCCGGGCTGGCAGGACCGGGTGGAGGCAGGACCGAACGAGTCCGCGAAGACTGCGCAGGAAACCAGCGGCGGCTTCCTGAGACCGACGTCCAGCCAGCAGCATTCCGCCGGGGAATGAATCACGCATGGGGCGTTGAAGTCGCCGCCGCGCCCCTCTGTCGCCCTGATTGCCTACAGAACTGCGCTCGCGGTCAGGGTGGTTGTGGTTCCATCCGCGGGGATCGCGGTGGGACCATTCAATTCCACCGACGTGCTGCGGACAACTCGCAGTACATTCGTCCCGGTAACGGAATCGAGCACATCCTCGGCGATGCCGACCGAGCCGACAATGCCCTGGATCGTAACGGTGCTCGTCGTGGAGGATGCAGGAACAGTCCAGGAATAGGGGATCGTGAACTTGCAAGTCGCCGTACTCCCGGAGATGGTGGCATCCACGTTTTCGGCGCTTTCCAGCAGGCCGACCGAAAGCCCAATCTCGAGCGTCGAGACCTTTTGTTCAACCTCGTAGTCCAGGCCGACGTCCCCGCTGCAGCGCAGCAAGGCTCCCTTGGGTACGGCCGAAATCAGCTTGATGGTGAAGTTGACGTCGATTGTGCCGGTATAGGTCGTCGAAGCCGTTGTGGCGGCAGCCGCCTCAGAAAGTTCAGGTCTGCCCTGGATCACATAACTGGATGGCGGGGTAGCCTGCATCACGCCGCGAACCGGATCGAACGACCAAGTCAGCCGGTGAGCGGCGGTTTGGGCTGCGAACTCAGGTTGCTGGGCCACAGCGCAGCCGGCTCCCAGAACGGCAACAACTGCCAGAGCGATTGAAACACCACGGTGCATAATCCCTCCTTGGAAGGCGAGATTATTGTAGCTCCAGGGCTTTGAAGCTTTTCAATGGCTTCTTGAATTCTCTGCAGGACTCTTAGTTTGATTCCACCCCCAACACCTTCAGCCGCATCTGCGCGAGGCGGTAACTCGAGGTGGGCACCGCCAGCGCCTCTTTCGGCTTCTCGAGCTTGCGGTAGTTCGCAATGGCGATGTCCCGCTCGCCGTACTGCTCGGCGATGCGCCCGAAAGCGTACCAGTAATCGTCGGTCGGCTGATCCAGGTTCAGATCGTCCATGGCGCGCAGCAGCAGGTCGCGGGCCTCCTTGGCCTGGCCCGTCTCAGCGTAGAGGCAGGCCAGCGTGTGCAGAATCGCCGGGTTGTCGCGCGCCAGTTGCGTGGCCTTGATGCCGGTAGTGATGTCCGCCTGGTCCACCTTGCCGGTAAACAGCGCAAACCAGGCCATGGAATTCAGCAGCGACCCGTTCTCCTTGCCCTGGTCCACCAGCTTTTGCGCCCAGCCGCGGGCGGCCGCAAAGTTGCCGCGGTTGGCCTCGATCTCCATCTTCATCATCAACGCGTCGGGGTCCGCGTCAAGCAGCTTCAGGCGCGCATCAGCCAGCGCCAGAGCTTCGTCGTAGCGGGCCAGCCCCAGGAACGCTTCCACATTTTCCATGAAAGCCAGCTTCGACTCCGGCTCCTGCTTGAGCAGCGCCGAGGAGACCTCGGCAAGGTGAGTGAAGTTGTCCTGAACCGAGTAGCCCACCGCGAGAGCCAGCAGGATGTTGGTTTTCTCCCGTTCGCTGACGGCATCCTTCTGGGCTTCCTCGAGCAGTTTGACGCCCTCGGCCGCCGTGGCCTTCGTACCCACCAGTAGAGCCGCCGCGGCCAACTTCATCTTGCGCGCATCGGCAGCCTCGCCCTTGGTCCAGAAGCGGGGAAACACTGGGCCGCCCAAGGGGTCGTCGCCGCCCTCCAGGTGCTGGTCCTCGCGAATCCAGTCCAGCAGCACCTTGGCGCCCGGCAGGTCGCCGGCCTTGATCCGGTCCAGCATCTCCAGGGCAATCGCGTTGGGCTTCTCGTCCGAGTCCAGCAGCTTGTATTGCCCGTCTTCCTTCACCACAAAGAAGGTCGAGTTGTTGCCTCCGGGAATCTGCACCTTCACGCGGTAGCCGGTCGCGTCGCTGCCTTCCACCTTGGGATCGAAGGCCTGCAGCAGCACGTCAATGGTCACGTCCAGCGAGTTGTCCTGGCGGGCCAGTTGGCTGTTCATCTGCCTTCCCGCTTCAAGGGTCTTCTTTTTCTCGTCCGCGTCCTCGTTCTTCATCACCTCGCGCGCATTGCGGCTCGACAGCGCATCCAGCTTTGCCTGGGTCAGTTCGGGGTCCATGAACAGCGCAATCACACGCTTCGCCAGGTCGGCGGGCGTATTGCCAAACTTCAGATCCTCGTGGTGCTGTGCGCCGCGCAGCATATTGGCCAGGCCCATGGTCTGGGCGGCGTTGTCGCCGGCCGCGCCCGCCTGCAGGAAGTCCGCCGCCGGCCCGTACTGGCGCACGTTCATCAGCATCTCGCCCGCCACGCGCGCTGTTTCCTTGAACGCGTCGGCGCTGTTCGAGCGCTTGTTGGCCTCCGCCAGCCCCGCCTGGCTGCCGTGGAGCACTCCTTCGCAGGCGGCAATCAGCGCCTTGGGTTCCGTACTCAACCCCTGCGCGGCTTTTTCAGCCCCGGCAAAATCGCCGCCATAGAACAGGGCGAAGGTCAGGTTGTTGGCCAAACCCAGATCGTTGAGCTTGTCCTGCCCCAACTTCTGGTATTCGGCGATGGCCTCTTTCATATGGGAGAAACGGCCGTAGCGCCGCCCCACCGGGTCGTATTCCAGCAGAATGGCCAAATCCGCCTGCGTGCCGTGGTCGTCCGGGTCCAGTTGAATGGCCGCGCGATAGGCCTCTGCCGCGCCCGTGAGGTCGCTGCCCGCGCGCATGTTGCGGCCCACCAGGTCGTGCTTCAGAATCTGCGCCAGGGTCTTCTCGGCCAGCGCCGACTTGGGATCCAGCTTGACGGCCTCGCGCGCCTCGGCCCGAGCTGCCTCGCCCATCCCCGCCTCCAGCAGCACCTTGGCCACCTGCAGGTGATGCACCGCCTCGCCGGGATGCAGCGCCACCAGGGAGCGATAACTGGCCAGCGCCTCGCCGACCTTGCCCTCGCGCAGCAGCGCCTCGCCCTTCGGCTCAAAGTTCACCAGAATCGCCGGCCCCGCAGTCAGCTCGGCCACCTTGTTGCGCAGTTCCGTGGCCTCGGCTACCGTGTAGCGCCGCTTCACCGAATCAAAGACCAGGTGCGCCTCGACCACGCCGTCCTTCCCGGCGGAAAACTCCTCGGTCAAAAGCGCCGGACCGACAGAGATCCTCTGGTTCCCGGGCAGCGGCTTGGGCACGAAACCCGTCGGAGGGACCAGCCGGTAGCGCCACTCCGCCATGAACGGCTCGGCCAACTCCCAATCGGCTGTCCGCGTCTTTTTGGGTTTGTCCTTCTCCTGATCGTCCTTCTTTTTCTCCTCCGAATCGTCCTTGCGCTTCAATTCGTCGGGCAAACGGGCAAACAGGGAATCCACGCGAATCGCCGCCACCGCGCTGTCCAGGTCCGTATAGCCGCGCTTGGCCTTCTCGCAGGCCAAAGTCAGTTCAAACTGCTTTGAAAGGTCGCCCGGATCGGTCCGCTCCACCTTGGTCAGTTTCTCGGCCACATATTGCGCCTTCACATAGTTAGTCAGCCCCTCGCGCGCTTCCTTGTCCGGCTTGTCGGCGTAGAAGTCGCGATACTCCCCTTCGAAGACTCCCGTCGGCCGCGTAACTTCCGTCACGTTCGCCGGGCCGTTTTCGGCCAGGGTCAGCTCCCGCATTTCGAGCAGCACGTTGTCCTTTGAGGAGGACTCCGGGGTCTTGACCAGCGCCACGGTTTCGGGCCGCGCAATCAGCGCCAGCCTGCCCTCGTCGCCGGCCGGCAACTGTCCCAAGCGGGCGTACGGATCGGTGGCGTCAATCCAGATCGCGGGTGGCCCCGGAATGTACACGATGGCGTGGTCGAACAGCCCCATTCCCGGCAGATCGACGGGCACATCCATCCGCGAGCCCGCATTCAACAACGCCACATACGATTGAATCCCGGCAGCGCGCAGCATGGCCACCAGCAGCGTGGCCTTGTCCTTGCAGTCGCCGTACTTGTTTCTCAGCGTTTCGGACGGTTCATGCGGCACAATCGCCGCCTCGTCGAATTCAATGCCCGTATAACGTATCTCCCGATCGAGGTAGTCGACGACCGCGCTTTCCTTCTCCGCCACAGTCGATTTGCCGGCGATCAGTTGGTCCACAATCGCCTGCACGGCGGCCGGACTGACGTGGCTGTCCACAATCTTTGAGTATTCGGTAGCCATGGTCTGCCACGATGCGCCGGTCGAAAACCCGATAGCGGGAAAGTGGGGCACATCCGGAGGCAGATTCGGCTCAGAGGGGTCGATTGCCTCGAGCGGCCCCTGGTCGAAGGTCAACGTGACCCGGCCATTGGCCTCAGTGCGCTGCGGCTTCAAATTGGGCAGCAGAACCGTATCCGTGCGCAGTGGAAGCGATGCCGGCGCGTCGAACACCGCCAGGCTGTGCGCCACCGGCACCAACTGCCGTCCGAAACCCACCCGGCCGACATGCCCCGGAGCAAAGAACGGCGCAGTTTCCGTGGTGATGAACTCCTCTTCGACCACCACTCCCTGCGCAATGGCCGGAAACGGCGCGCGCAGCGTCTTGCCATCGCTGTAGGTCTTGTACTCGCCTTCGCGGGCCGGCGCTTCAGTGATCTGCTTGGGGTCCAGCATGTGTACCGAAAGGTCGGGCGCAATGACCCGCGCCTTGATGGTGGGCCGCGCCTCGTGCCAGGGCTCCCAATCCACCGAGATCGAATCCCACCCCTCCACGCCCTTCTGTTTCAGTATCTTGTAGACCACGTACTCAACATGTGTGCTGCGTCCCGCCTCGTCGAAGGTATAGGTCTCGTCGTCTTCGAGCACCGCTACGTCCGCACTGTCTGCAGAAACAGCCGACGCAGCGTCGTACAGCGTTCTGGGCTCGATGGAAAAGTGCGGCGCTTTCCACGGCTCGACGTTCTGCTGCGCCTGGGCGCTTGCGGATACCATGAACAGGAAAAATGGAAAGAAGATCCAGGAGAGAGAACGGCGCAATGAGAGAAGAGACACGAGGCTCCTAACCGCTTCGGGATTGAGTCAACGGTAAACCCCGCCCTTGCGATGCGCAAGCCCTCGCCAAGCCCTTGGAAAGACCAAAGTTCGGGGGCCCATGCGGGACCGGCAAAGGGTCCAAAAAGGCGAAGGGGACAGCCTCCAGCCTTGCGGCGGAATCCTGTCCCCTTTCGCATTAACTTCCACTCTGGCGAGTTATTCCTTGGTTATTAACTTAGCGCGACCTCGATCTTGACCACCGAGGCCGCAGGGAAGGTGAAACTCAACCCGCCGGGCCGCACCGTCACCTCAGCCGTTTGCGTCTTCACCTGGTCAGGTTGTGCAAAGGTGTTGTGCGCATGGATGTCGCTCGCGCCCACCACCCACGCCCTGGCGCTCGCCGGGGTCGCTCCGCGCAACACGATCTCCGTCTCCCGTGGCTGGCTTACGTCGGGGTTGACCGCTGTCAAGGTCAGAGTCTTGCCCTTCAGCGAGGCCGAACCTTTCAGTCCCCAGAAGCTGGCTGGCTTGCCGTCGCGGTCATAGCGGACTTCGGGCGCGGAAAACTCGGCCCGCACCGCAGTTCCGCCCTGGTGCGCCGCGTAGATCTCGAAGACGTTGAACACCGGCGTGGTTGCGAACTGGTCTCCGTGGGTGAGGAACAGCGCGTTCAGGTTGTTCACCAACTGCGCGCAGGCGGCCATGCCCACCTTGTCAGCGTGCCGGTTGAACGTGTCCAGAGTGAGCCCGGTGGCCACGGCGTCGCGCACCGTGATCATCTGGCCCAGCAACTGTTCCGGCGCGTTCTCGGTGCCGGGGCGATACCACGGGCCATACTCGTCCACCACCAGCTTGATTTTGTGATCCAGGTCAAACTCGCCCAGCGCCGTCCAGTGGTCCAGGATGATGCCCTCCATCCGGTCCGACTCCTTGCACAGTTCATACCAGTCGATGGGATCGAATTTGAGCGCATCGCCCTTCTCCGCGTTCCAGTCCGTGGTCTTGCCGCGAGAGAGGTTGGTGGCATAGTGGTGCACGCTCAATCCCCACACGTTGTGCGCATCGCGGCTGGGCTGGCCGTGGTAGAGCTTGTTGAAGAATCCGCGCGTCCACGCCTGCTCGTCCGAGTTCGGACCCGAAGCCACAAAACGCAGAGGAACGCCGTAACTCGGAACCCAGGCGGTGAAGCGATTGAACTCCGTGGCGTAGTCTTCCGGATCGAAGTTGCCGCCGCAGCCCCAGCTTTCATTGCCCACGCCCCAGTAGCGCACGTTGTATGGTTCCGGGGATCCGGCCGCCTCCCTCACCTCGGCCAGCGAAGTGGTCCCGCGCGGCGAGTTGCAATACTCCACCCAATGGTCAAACTCCAGGGCCGGCAAACTGCGCACGTTGGCCGCAATGTAGGGCTCCGCGCCGCATAGCTTGCAGAAGCGCACAAAGTCGTCGGTGCCGAACTCATTCGGCTCGTAAATCTGCGGAATATTCTGCTTCTGCTGAGCGGCGGTAAAGGCATCGGTCCAGAAGTTGGTGCGGCGCGGGCGCTTGTTGCGCGGGCCAATGCCGTCGCGCCAGTCGTAGCTGTCGGCAAAGCAACCGCCCGGCCAGCGCACCACCGGTGCATGGATCGCCCGCATCTTTTCAATCAGCGCCGAGCGCAGTCCCTGCTGGTTGGGAATCTTCGAGTTTTCGCCCACGTAAATGCCGTCGTAGATCACCGATCCCAGGTGCTCGGTAAAATGTCCGTAGATCTCCGGTGCAATGGTGCCGATGGGCTCGTCCACCAGCACTTCGATGTGGCTGTTCGCTTCAAGGGCCAGCGCCGCGCGCCGCCCAAACACCAGCGCCGCCGCCGAGGACGCCGCCGCCGCCTTCAAAAAACTTCGCCGTTCCATGTTCGTGCTCCTTGTTGAGCTACCACTTTAATTGCTGAGCGTTTGGTGGCGGGTGGTCCTGATCTCAAGAGGAGTTTCATCCATTCGAGGGTGCCCCCGGTCCCTCGCTTTTGGGGACCGGGGAGGTAGCGGAGGTAGCAGAACCGTCCCCTCGATCGCACATCCACTCAGGCAGTTGCCAGCCTCTCTCGCGAGCTGTCCATTCCGATTCGATTTCCACGGTTCCGCGTATGCCCATCTGATAGTGCCGAAAGCTCGACCACTTCCAGTCTTCCGGCTTCGCGACCAGTCCTCGACGGACCGGATTCCGATGAATGTAGCGAAGCTTCTCCACAAACTTCTCATGCATCGAGACGTTGAAATCGTAATAATGCGCCTGCCAAAAGGGCCTTTCCCGGCCCCGGGCCCCGCATCGAAATCGACAGTTTGAGGGCCTGAACAGCCTTGGATAAGAGCGCGCGCTTGGGCTCGTTGACCAGCAGATGCACGTGCTCCGGCATCACGACGTAGCCTGCGACAACGAACAGAGAACGGCGTCGGACGCGCTCAAGGGCATCCTCAAACATATCCATGGCCGCGACCGTCGATAAGTAGTCTCGGCGGTGATAACAGCTGAAAGTGAGGAAGTGAAACTCCCCAGTTTCCTGATAACGGATACGCTTGCCGTTCATGCACGTTGAGAATACTCCACTCAGGAACTGATTGGTGAGAACGCTCTTCCCCGGTCCCCAAAAGCGAGGGACCGGGGGCACCCTCCGCAGGATTTGAAATTGTCATCCGGATCAGGGCCACCTGCCCCCAGGTCCCGCGTTTTAGACCTGGGAGACCACAACCCCTCAGCCCGCCTTCTGCACCTCGGCTGCAATCCTGCGCAGCTCCGGCAAAACCCGGCCCAGCGCGACCGGCTCCGCAGTACGCAGCCCCAGGGCAAAATACACGTCGCGATAGAGCTGGTACAGCTGCTCATACACGGCCGCGGCCTTGGGGTCCGGATCGACGGTGCGCAAGGGCAGGCAAACCGCCGCCTGCGCCTCCTCGATGGTCTTGTAGGCTCCGGCAGCGACCAGCGCGATGATTCCCGAACCAAGGCTGGTGGGAACTCCGGCCGGCACCAGTATGGGCTTGTTGAGCACGTTGGCGTAGATCCGGTTGAGCACTTCACTCTTTTGCGGAATGCCGCCGGCGTTGATCACGCGATCAATCCGGACGCCATGCTCGGCCATCCGCTCCAGGATGATGCGGGTGTGGAAGGCCGTGCCCTCGATGGCCGCAAACAGCTCGTCCTGCGCCGTGTGCACCAGGTTCCAGCCCAGCGTGACGCCGCCCAGTTCGGGATTCACCAGCACCGTGCGGTCGCCGTTATCCCAACTGAGCCGCAACAGGCCGGTCTGGCCCGCCTTGTAGTCGTCGAGACCTTCTGAAAGCGCGCCGACCGTGGTGCCCGCGCGCTTGGCGATGGCCTCAAAGATGTCTCCCACGGCCGAGAGCCCGGCCTCGATCCCGGTGTAGCCGGGATGAACGCTGCCCGGCACCACGCCACAGACGCCGGGAACCAGCTCGGCCTTTTGGGCCATGGCGATGATGCAGGTCGAGGTTCCGACCACGTTGACCGCATCGCCTTCGCGGATGTTCGAGCCCAGCGCGTCCCAGTGTGCGTCAAACGCCCCCACGGGAATGGGAATTCCGGCGCGCAGGCCCAGCGCCTCAGCCCACTTGGGCGAAAGATGCCCGGCCAGGTGGTCGCTGGTCAGATACTCGCCGCCGATCTTGGCGCGGACGCCGGCAAACAGCGGGTCCACGGCGACCAGAAATTCCTCCGACGGCAGCCCGTCCCACTTGGGGTTCCACATCCACTTGTGGCCCATGGCGCAAACGCTGCGCTTCAGGTCGCTGACCTTGGTGATGCCCGCCAGCGTGGCCGCCACCATGTCGCAATGCTCAAGCGCGGTAACAAACTGGTCGCGTTTCTCCGGGTTGTGGCGCAGCCAGTGCAGCAGCTTGGCGAATCCCCACTCGTGCGAGTAAACGCCGCCGCACCACTCGATGGCTTCGAGATTCATCGCGTGCGCCTTGGCCGTGATCTCCTCGGCCTCGGCGAAGGCGCGGTGGTCGCACCACAGGTAATAGTCGTCCAGGGGCTCAAGGCCCTCGCCCACCGGGATCACGCTCGATCCGGTCGTGTCCAGCGCGATGGCCGCAACCGCATCCCCACGGACGCCGGTGCTCTTGAGAGCATCGCGGGTGGCAGCGGCCAGCGCCGCCATCTGGTCTGCGTGGGACTGGGTGGCAAAATTCGGGTCTTCGCGGCGGCGGTTGAGCGGGTAAGAGGCCGATGCGGTACCGATCGGGCCCTTTTGGCTATCCACCAGGGTTACGCGAACGCTCAATGTGCCGAAGTCAACGCCGGCAACGATAGTCATAAGAGGATACCCCCAAGTAAACGCTTTCTAGTCCGCAAACAAGACTACACCATTCCTCCCGTTCAGGGCGAAATTTGGTGGGCTGCGCGGTGTGGAATTTGCCTGGAAATTGCTTCGCAATGCACGTTCCTGGCTCTAACCCAACCGGTCAGCTCTTCTTTCCCGGCATCATGCTCTTGAGCCTGTCCATCAGGCCCGGCTTGGCCGGCGGTGAGGGTGCCGCGGGCTTGGACTGGGCAGAGGCCGTTGAAGGGGCCGTGGCGGAGGGTTTGGCGGGGCCGTTCGGCGCGGGCGACGGGTTCTCCGCATGGGCCGGACCAGCGTCCTTGGGCGCGGGTGCGGCTGTCGGGACGGGTCCGCTGGCTCCCTTGGCGCCGGACAAATCGGGCGCTTTGCCGTCGATGTTCTTGACCAGAATGGAGACGCGACGGTTCGATGGATCGTAGGGGTTGCTCTTGATGCGCAGCAGCTGGTCCGCGTAGCCGCGCACCTGGGCCACCTGGTCGGCGCGCACGCCGTATTGCTGCAAGAGGCGCCGCGCGGAGTTGGCGCGGTCGGCCGACAGCTCCCAGTTGCTGTAGCCGGCGTCCGTGGAGTATTGCGTGGCGTCGGTGTGTCCCTCGATCAGCAGTTCATTGGGCAGAGTCTTCAACTGCCCGGCCAGCAGAGCCAGCAACTCCTGTCCGCTGTCGCTCAGCTTCGCCGAGCCGCTTTGGTAAAACGTCCCGTTCTTGTCTTCCAGCAGCTCGATCCGCAGCCCCTCGGAGGAGATGGTGATTTCGATCTGCTTGGAGAGCTTCTCCAGATCTTTTTTGGCCAGGATCCCCTCTTCGAGCTTCTCTTTCAGCTTGCGCATGTCGCTGTTGGTTTCGATCGTGGCTACGCCGTTGCCGGACATGGTGGTGCCGAGCAGGTTGGCCGTTCCCTTGGGATCGTTGAAGTAGCCGGCCACGGCCTTTTTGACCTTGTCGCTCGACCCCATCAGCCAGAGCACGATGAACAGCGACATCATGGCGGTGACAAAGTCGGCATAGGCCACCTTCCACGCGCCGCCGTGATGGCCGGCGTGGCCGCCATTCCGCTTGATGACGATAATCGGTTGAGTCTTGGCTGTCATGGCGCCTGTATCTCCCCCTGGCGAACGCTCGCCTTATGCCGCAACAGCTTCGACAGCCGCTGCTCCGCCGCCCTTGCAGTTCTTTTCCATCTCGTCGAAGCTGGGCCGCACATGCGCGGGAATCGCGCGCCGTCCCATCTCGATGGCGATCATGGGCGCCGAGCCTTTGAGAAACGACAGCAGCAGCACCCGAAGCACATGCAGATATTCGTTGTGCTCGTCGGCGGTCTTGGCCATGTTGGAGCTCAACGGGCCAGCCACGCCATAGCACAGCAGGATGCCCAGGAATGTGCCCACCAGGGCAGCCGCCACCTTTTCGCCGATCTCTTCCGGTGGGCCGCCCAGCGAGCCCATGGTAATGACCACACCCAGAACCGCGGCCACGATGCCCAGCCCGGGCAGCGCATCCGCCACGGTGGTCAGGGCGTTGACCGGCTGCGTGGCCTCGTGGTGATGGACCTCCATGTCCAGTTCCATCATCTGGTCCATGTCGAACGGCTCTACGCCCCCGGTGATGGCCATGCGCAGCGTGTCGCACACGAATTCGCGGGCATGATGGTCGCCCAGAAACTCCGGATAGTTCTTGAAGATCGAGCTTTCCGAGGGCTTTTCGACATCCATCTCCACGCTCAGCAATCCCTCTTTGCGCACCTTGTTGAGGAACTGGTACATCATTTTGAGCGTGCTGAGGTAACGCTCCTTGGCGAATGCCGAGCCTTTGAGCACGCCCGCCAGTCCGGCAGCGACGGCCTTGATGATGTGCATGGGGTTGGCCACCAGCAGCGTGCCGATGGCCGCGCCCACCAGAATCAGCAGTTCGGCGGGCTGAACCAGAACGGCGATATGACCTTTCTCCATGAGGAAGCCGCCAATAACCGCCCCAAAAACCACGAGAATTCCTATGATGGCAAACATCCTTGCCTCCCTGGCGCCGTGATATGGTTTCCGCCCGCATGGACGCTCTTGAACATGGCGATCTGCGCGCGCTCAAGCAGTTGCGGAAGGGTTTCGGATGGTTCCGCCTGGGCCGCTCCGATGCTCACGGTGAGCGAGATGCGATCGCCCCACCAGCGGAAATCCGCTGTCCGGGCCAGGCCGGCCAGGGTCTGCGCGTGGGCCGCCAGCATCTCCGGCGTTCGCTCGTGCGAGAGCACCAGCAACTCATCGTCGCCCCAGCGCCCCATCTGCTCGGCCGGCCGCAGCCCGTTTGCCAGGGCGTGCTCCATCTTCTCGAACATCGCCTCGCAGACGCAGGCGCCGTGAGTCCTGCGCAGCTCACCGGCCTGATCGACCGTAATCCAGAGCACGCCGAACGTTTCCCCGCCCTCTTGAAAGTCCTGGAACGCGGTTGTCAGCCGGTCTTCAAAATCCGCCTGGCTGGCTTGGTCGCCGGACTCTTCAACCCGTTCCCCGTGAGGCAGTGCAAACAGGCTCTCGGCCGGATGAAAGACGGCCGCGATGCCGATGCGCCGGCTCAGACCATCGCGCAGAACCAGGGCCCGGGTCATCGCCGGCACATCGTGGCCGAGTTTGTGCTGGACATGCACCAGGGCGCCCAAGCGCAGCGGCGGCCCTTCGTCAAGGTCCTGCTCTTCCGGATGCAGCGCGGTCCCCAGCAGCGGTTCCAACGTCCCAGGCATCGGGCGACCCAACAGGCCAACAGCGGTATGCCCGGTGATCAATTCCGCTGCCGGGTTCCAAAAGACGACCTCATTCTCTGCGCCAACCAGCGCAATCCCATCCGGGAAACTGTCCAGCGCGGCTTCAAGAAGTTCCGTCCGATGCATCATCCGAGCCTCTCCCTCCCCTTCATCGGCCAGGCCAACGCCAACTTGACCCTTTGGAGCGGTGGAGTAGAGGTTGGAAAGAACTCATGCAAAAGGAAACCGGGTAAGGGAAGAAGGGCGAAACTTCCTGTAATATACGGAGCAATTCCGAGTGTTTTTCTCGATCCGCGGAACAGAGGTGTCTTCCATGTCAAGCAGCGATCGCCCGGGCGAGGTTTCGCTCGCCGGCGGACCCAATTCCACTTCCGGAAACCAGGGACTCTCTCCCCATCTCCAGGGCTCGCTGGATGAGAAGATCGCCAGCCTAAAGGACCAGATCTCGGAACGCGCCCGCGGCCTGGCGCTGGAGCGGGCCAAGTCTCAGACCGGTGCGAAGAAGCAGCAAGGTCCGGCCGTCGACGTCTCCGATCTCAGCCAGGCAATCGATGAAGCGCTCTGCGGCGACGCGGCGCCGGCGCGGAAGCCGACATTCTTCGACCTCTTCTCCCCATTCACCTGCCTGTGCTTCCTGCTGTGCGTAACTTTTGGAGGGCTTGGCTTGTTTGCACGGACCGGTTCCGGAGCACCGAGTGGCGGAGCTGCTCCAACGCAGGGTTTTCTGGACATTGCCAAGATTTTTGCCGGCGCACTGGCAGGGTCGACTGTCTCCGCTCCCCTCAAAGCCTTGAAGCCCAAACGCGGAAAGGGCTGAGGGGCCGAGGCTGCACGGTTCTGCCGAGCTGGCGGGCCAGGGGTGATGGACAGGCCGCAGGTCCTTCAACCAAGTCTCTCGCGATGGAGCTGCGAGAGGCTCCACTCAGCGATGACATTGTTGCTTTGCAGATACAGCGCTAGAGGATCTTCGGTCTTACTGTTGTCATGGTGAGATTGTCTTTGCTGCCTCCCACCCCTGAATCAAAAGCGATTCAAGGATGGGGCACCCACGTTCTTTTTGGCACTTGATTCGAAAGCGCACTACGCCGCGGGCGCGTCGCTTCCCTTGCCCGTCCGGCCGTTCATGGGCAGGCGCACGATGAAACGGGTGTCTCCCGGTTCGGACTTGACCTCGATGGTGCCGCCGAACTTTTGCGTAACGATGCGGTGGACGATTTCCAGGCCCAGTCCGGTGCCGGAGCCCTGCGGCTTGGTGGTGAAGAACGCTTCGAAGATGCGCGGCAGCGTTTCGGGCGGAATGCCCGCGCCGTGATCCCCGATACTGACCGCAAGCCAGCCGGTTCCCTTCTCCGCCCCGGTTTCTGTCGTCGTTCCCGCTGCGGCGTTGGCTTCAGTCCCCGCTTCCGTCCAGGTCGCGACTTCGATCTGTCCGCTCTCCGGCGAGGCATCCACGGCGTTGTCGATCAGGTTGGTCCACACCTGGCTGAGCGCCGAGCCGCGGGTCTGAATAATGGAGGGCGCAGCCCTAAAGCACTTTTCCACGGAAATTTGTTTGTTGCGCAGCTTGTGGCCGAGGATGGTGAGCGTGCTTTGCAGGCTGTCGTGCACGTCCAGATCGCGGGCCTGGGAGCGGTCGTCGTAGGCGAACTTCTTCACCGCCAGCACCAGTTCGGAGACGCGCGCGATGCTCTCCTCGATGGAGCAGACCAGGGACACGCTCGAGACCAGCGCCTCAAGCCAATTCAGCGCATCGGAGAAGCCGTCGGCGTCGAATAGGTCCCCGGCGCAGGCCAGTTGCTCGCGGTCAAAGCCGATGGCCACCAGCGCGGGACCGATGGTGAATGCGTTCTGAACACCCACCGACTCCAGCCACTCGGACAACGCCTCTTCCGCATCGGACTGTTCGAGCGAGCTCAATGCCGGCGCGTGGCAGCCGCGGACCGCGTATTCCAGCAGGCTATGCATGCAGTCAAGCTGCTCCCGAGTTTTGGGGCGGGCGCTGGAGCGGAGGCTGACTTCCTGCAGGCGCAGCAGGTTTTCGCGCAGTTGCGAGGCGGAGCGCCTGGCCGCCGAACCAGGATTGTGCAACTCATGCATCAGTCCGGCTGCCAACGTGCCCAGCGAAACCAGCTTCTCGCGATGCAGCGCTTCCACCTGGTAAGCCTGCAGCCGTTGCGCCATGTTTGCCAGAATCACTTTGCGCGCGGATGGGCAGCAGGCCATCAGTTCCCAGAAGTTCTCCTGCGTAAAGCGCACCAATGTGGAGTCGCGCACCGCATGGACCACAAAAGTCGAATGGGCTCTGCCGGTCAGCAAAGGGGCTTCGCCAAAGCCTTCGCCGGCGGTGACGATGGCCACCAGGGTGAGGGATCCGTCCTGCTCCGGCCGCTCGGCGCGAACTTCGCCATCCAGCAACACCCAGTAGTAGCCGAGGGGCTGGCCCGCTTCGGCCAGCACTGTGCCCGCTTGGGCCGTCACCTTCTCGACCCGCTCCACGCCGCGCAGTTCGGAAACATCGGTTCCGGCAAAAGGTTGGGTCTGATGCAGAGCCTCGGCAAGGTCCCGCAAGGGAATGGATTCGATCTCCAGTTGTTGTCCGGCGTCGTTCATTTTCGCTTGCCTGTCCCCTTCAGAATCCAGCGAGATACTGGTGCGCGAACTGTACCGCAATCGACCCCTCGCCTACCGCCGAAGCCACGCGTTTTACCGATCCGTGGCGCACATCGCCGGCCACAAACACCCCCGGCACGCTGGACTCGAGCAGAAACGGCTCGCGTGGCTCGCGCCACACCCCTGGCAGCTTGCCGTCGACGCGAAGATCCGGCCCGGCGAGCAGAAACCCGTTCTCATCGCGTAGAATCGACGCTGGCAGCCACGCGGTTCCCGGCGCAGCCCCGATAAAGACGAACAGCGACGAAGCTGCTATGCGAGACTCGCCGGCCTCGCCGCTCAGCCGCAAAGCTTCCAGCCTTTCCTCGCCGAACGCCTCCAGCACCTGCGTCCTCGGCTCCAACACTATATTGGATGTGCGTTCGATCTCATCGATCAAGTATTTCGACATGGTGGCCGATAATCCCGGCCCGCGCACCAGCATGGTCACCTTGGAAGCGAACTTGGCGAAGTGCAGCGCTGCCTGGCCGGCGGAGTTGGCGCCTCCCACCACGAATACTTCCTCATCCTTGCAGGCCACCGCCTCCACCAGCGCCGCGCCGTAGTAGATGCCGCGGCCGGTCAGTCGTCCCGCGCCGGGAATTTCGAGCTTGCGGTACTGCACCCCGGGCGCCAGAAGTACGACATGACTTGAAACCTCGCGGCCGTCGGCCAGTTGCACAAAACGGTATTGTCCGTCGATGCGCATTCCGGTAGCGCGCTGGGTAAGGAACTCCGCTCCGAGCCGGGTGGCCTGGATGTGCGCGCGGCGTCCCAGATCGGCCCCGCTGACGCCCGACGGAAAGCCGAGATAGTTCTCGATCCTGGAAGTGGAGCCGGCCTGGCCGCCGGGCGCCTCGGGTTCAATCACCAGGGTGCGCAGCCCCTCGCTGGCGCCATAAACAGCGGCCGCCAGGCCGGCCGGTCCGCCGCCCACCACCACCAGGTCATAAAACTCCTGGGTGGCCTGGGTGCTCAGGCCAACCCGCAAGGCCAGAACTTCCGGCTCGGGGTCCACCAGCGCACTGCCATCGGAGAAAATCACCACCGGCAGCCGGTCCGGATCGAGTTGGCGCTCGGTGAGGAGCTTGAGGGCGTCCTCGTTCGCGGCGATGTCTAACCAGCGATAGGGAACGTGGTTGCGAGAGAGGAACGTGCGCACCTTGTGGTCTTGGAGCGACCAGCGGTGCCCGATGACGCGCAACCCCTCGAAAGGCGGCTGATAGCCGGCCTTCCAGTCTTCCAGCAGGTCGGTCAGCACCGGGTAGAGCTTTTCCTCGGGCGGGTCCCAGGGCTTGTTCAGGTAGTAGTGGATGCGGGCTGTGTTGATGGCCCGGATGGCCGCCTCGGTGTCGGCATAGGCGGTCAGCAGCACGCGCCGCGCGTCTGGATACAGTTCCCGCGCCCGGCCAAGAAAGTCCACGCCGCTCAGGCCGGGCATGCGCTGGTCGCTCAAAAGCAGGGCCACCGGCTCCTGGCGTGTCTTCAACTGGGCCAGGATATCGAGAGCCGCCTGGCCGCTGGCCGCGCGCATCACACGGTACGTGGCCCCATAATGGCGGCGCAGGTCCTGCACCACCGCTTCCAAAACGCTCAGGTCGTCATCGACCGCCAACAGGATTGGCCTCGCCATATAATTCAGTCTATTACCCGGAAAGATGAATCGAAACGGCAGACTTTGCACAGAGATTTTCGTAGCGTGCCGGGTCCGGAGGATGTAATCTCATTGGTAGGAAAATTACTAAAGTGTAGTCAGGATTCGCCCTGAAGGGGTAACCAAAGGAACGTAACCCGTCCTTTGTGTTGCAGATTTGCACACGTTGAGGGCTTTGCGGCAATATGCCGATAGTATCCCAAGAGGCGAAGACCAGTACTTGAACCGAGCCGCTGTTTCCGGTGTAACCGGGGCTGTGGGCTGGGCTGGCTTCACTTTGACTTTTGGGCTATGAAGCGGACGAGGCACGCACCATGAACAAGATCATCCTGGCAGATTCGCAGGCAATTTTTCGTGCAGGGACAGCCAAAGTGCTGGCCATGGACGATGACCTGCGCATCATCGCCCAATGCACCGACCTGGACCGGTTGCAACACGCCATCACCACATTTCCAGGCTCCGTCGTTGTGTTTGCGGCGTCGTTGCGACCTGATCTCGTCCGGCTGCGCTCTCTGCTGGAGAGTGTGGGCAGCCGCGGCATCGTAGTTGCCGAAAACAGCGATGCTGCGGGCAGTTACATTCAACAGGGCTTTCGCGGGGTGGTCTTTCGCAGTGTGACGGGGCCGTCGCTGGTAGAGTGCGTTCGCGCAGTCGCCGCCGGGAACACCTGGATGCCTCCTCAGATCATGGTGGTCAATTGCCCTGAAGAAGATATGGTCGGCACCCGGGTTCGCGACCGGCTCACCCCCAAGGAGATGCGCATCGTGGCGCTCATTGTCCAGGGCTGCAAGAACCGCGAGATCGCCACCCGCCTTAAGACGACCGAACAGGTCATCAAGAACTATCTGCGCTCCATCTACGACAAAACCGGGGTGAGCGATCGGCTGGAACTGGCGTTGTTCACCATTCATCACCGCGTGCTGGCGCAAGCCGCAGCCGAGGTGGGCAGCAAACTCGAAGCCGAGGAGTCGGCCGCCGCGCCGGGAGCCGTCGCGTAAAAGACTGCTTTCGGGACGATATATCACGAAGAAAAGGGGAATGGGGTTGTACCCCATTCCCCTTTTCTTTGTAAAGCGTGCGTCCGGAGTCCGGGTTCACCAGATCCCGACTTCGAGACCCGGATACCAGTGGGCCCAAGAAGAGCGTTACAGCTTTTCTGCCACGCTCTTGGCCTGGGTGAACAGGTAGAGGTAGTCCGGGCCGCCGGCCTTTGAGTCGGTTCCGCTCATGTTGAAGCCGCCGAAAGGATGAGCTCCGACCATGGCGCCGGTGCACTTGCGGTTGAAGTAGAGGTTGCCCACGTGAAACTCGCGGCGGGCATGATTCAGCTTTTCGCGGTCGGTGGAATAAATCGAGCCCGTGAGACCGTACTCGGTGTTGTTCGCCACTCGAATGCCATCTTCAAAGCTGGCCACCTTGATCACGGCCAGAACCGGGCCGAAGATTTCTTCCTGGGCCAGAACCGCGTCCGGCGCGATGTCGGCAAAAACAGTCGGCTCAAGGAAATAGCCGCCGTTCTCAGTCTGCGGCGCATGGCCTCCGGCAATCAGGCGGCCTTCCTTCTTGCCGGTCTCAATGTAGCCGAGCATGGACTCCAGGGCGGCCTTGTTGATGACCGGACCGAGATTCGGGTTGGACGCCGGGTCGCCCACGGTGAGTTTTGCCACGCGCTCGCGCAGCCGTTCAACGAAGATGTCGTGGATCGGCGCTTCGATGATTGCGCGCGAGCAGGCCGAGCACTTTTGGCCGCTGAAACCGAAGGCCGAAGCCACGACGCCCTCGACGGCGAGATCGAGATCGGCGTCTGCGCAGACCAGGATCGAGTCCTTGCCGCCCATCTCGAGAATCGTCCGCTTGATCCAGATCTGGCCGGGTTGCGGCTTGGCGGCGCGTTCGTGGATTTCTAATCCAACTGCCTTGGATCCGGTGAAAGCGATGAAGCGGGTCTTGGGGTGCTCGACGATGGCGTTGCCGAAGCTTGCGCCGGAGCCGGGGCAGAAGTTGACCACGCCGCCGGGCATCCCAGCCTCCTCCAGCACCTCAACAAATTTGGCGGCGATGGTGGGAGCGTCGGACGAAGGCTTCAGAATCACCGTGTTGCCGGTAACGATGGAAGCCGCCGTCATGCCGGCCATGATGGCGAATGGAAAGTTCCAGGGGGGAATGACCGCGCCCACGCCAAGCGGAATGTAGTGCAATTCGCAGCGCTCACCGGGAAACTGGATGGGGGTCCGCGCTTCGGCCAGCCGCAGGGCCTCGCGAGCATAAAACTCAAGGAAATCAATCGTTTCGCCTACGTCGGCGTCGGCCTCAGCCCAGTTCTTGCCCGTCTCAAAGGTGAGCCATGCGCAGAATTCAAAGGTCCGCTGGCGAATGATCCGGGCCGCACTGAGCAGCAGG
The DNA here is from genome assembly GCA_049516495.1 of Occallatibacter sp. Classification (GTDB taxonomy): domain Bacteria; phylum Acidobacteriota; class Terriglobia; order Terriglobales; family Acidobacteriaceae; genus Telmatobacter. The sequence goes on along the minus strand of JBEKTB010000015.1, from coordinate 18,676 downwards.
GAGACTCTTTCCTCGGTCGAGCTGCGGCTCCAGGATTCAAAGGCGTCGAGCGCGGCTTTCATAGCCAGTTCGGCGTGTTCGGCGCCGGCCTTCTGGTGAACGCCAACGACCTGGGAGGGGCGCGCGGGGTTCAGGGAGCGAATCTTCCCTTCGGTCTTGAGCCGCTGACCGCCGATGATCAGGTCATATTCCCGGCCTAGTTGGGAAGCCACCGCGTCAAGCGCGGCCTGCATTGAGCGCGCATTTTCAGGCGCCTTGAAATCGACGAAGGGTTCATTGCGAAACCCGCCCTGGGGCGAGCACGGCTGAATTTGGGTGGTAAGGGATGCGGTTGCCATCACCCCACGATTGTAGTCCAGGGCTGGACCGATGGACGAATGAAGATGGCCATCGGGGGGCGTCCGGCCCTTGCCCGCCAAAATTCATTGGCTGGAAAGCGAGAGGAATTCCGGGTTAAAATCCTGGTCAAGCACGGATCCTCAATTCCCCGGGGGAGCCATGAAGCGTAGAGAATTCCTATTGAACGCCGCACGCGGTCTTGGCAGCGCCTGGCTTGCGTCCAGACTGTACACGGACGGCACCGCATTTGCCGCGGAACTGCCGCCGCTGACACAGAAGTTCAACGCCCACGACACGGTAGCGCTGGGGGCAACGGGAATTAAAACCAGCCGCCTGGCCATGGGAACCGGCACGCACGGGTTTGACAACCGCTCCGACCAGACCAGCCTGGGTATGGACGGGCTGACGGCGCTGCTGTTGAACGGCTATGAAAACGGACTGCGCTTTTTCGATACGGCCGACAGCTACGGAAGCCACCCTTATGTGGCCTCGGCGCTCAAGCACGTTCCCCGCGACAAGGTAACGGTGATGACCAAGACGGATACGCGCGACCCGAAGGGAGTGAGGGCCGATCTGGACCGTTACCGGCGCGAACTGGGCACCGACTACATCGACATCTGCCTGGTCCACTGCGTGACGGAAGCCGACTGGACGACGCGCTACCGGGGCGTGATGGACGTGCTTTCCGAAGCCAAGGAAAAGGGTGTGATTCGAGCCCATGGCGTCAGTTGCCACTCGATTGAAGCACTGCGCGCCGCCGCAGCAAGCCCCTGGGTTGAGGTCGATCTGGTGCGCATGAACCCGGTGGGAGCGTATATGGACGCCGATCCGCAGACCGTGGCGGGCGTGATCAAGCAGATGCGCGCCGCGGGCAAGGGCATCATCGGGATGAAGATCCTGGGCCAGGGCGAATTGCGCGACCGGCAGAGCGAGGCCATCCACTTCGCGCTCTCGCTGGGCCTGCTGGACGCTTTCACCATCGGCGCAGCCAGCAAGCATGAACAGATGGATCTGGTTGGGCGCATTGCGGCGGCGTGACAAGACAGGGGTTAGGGGTCAGGGGTTAGGGGTTAGGGATCAGGGGTTAGGGATCAGGGATCAGGTCTCAGCTTCCCAGGTCTCAGGAGCTAGACCTGGGGCACCCGGTCTGCGTTGCCCAGGATTGGATGCCGAGGCTTTGGCAGGACAGGGTTGCGATCGCTGAGGCGCGCCGAAGCGCCGGCTCGAAGTCCGGATTTTGCGCGAAAAAGTGGCAGAACGCGCCGTGGAGAACGTCTCCGGCGCCGAGGGTATCGGTGGCGGCGATTTTGTCCACGGCGATCTCGAACCGCCGGCCGCGATCCCAGCCGAGAATGGGTCTTCCGCCCCGCGTGATTGCAATATGGGCAACGCCGCTGGCCGCAAACCAGGCAAAGATCGCCTCGGGATCGCCGCTGATGCCGGAGACATTTTGACCGGGAAGGACAAATCGCTCGCTACAGATGGCCGCGGTGAGCAGCGGAGCCAGTTCCGCGGTTCCGGGCTTCCAACTGCCGCCGTCCAGGCAGAGCGCAGCGCCGGCGGCACGACAGGCTGCCAGCAGTGGCAAAGCCTGCTCAAGATGGAAGCCGTCGCACAGGACGACCGGGGGAATTGCGCCCCAGGAGGCAGGCATCTCTGCATCCCATGAAGCGCCGAGTTGCCTCAGAGCGACCGGAGCAACGGGCGGATTGACGATGGTGCGGCTACTGTTGGAGGCATTGACGAGAACGGTGGTCAGAGGCGTTTCATAGGTCGTCTCGGCGGCGAGGTCGAAAAGAAAAATTCCACGCCGTTCAAGCTCAGCGCGCACCGGAATCGCCCACGGCCCGCCTCCGACGGCACTGACGAGCATGGCCTGCCCGCCAAGCAAAGAGTGGGTGATGGCGGCGTTCAGCGCCGGTCCGCCGGGCGCTGCCTGGAATTGCCGCGCGAAGACCTTGGTATCTTCCTCGGGCCACTTTTCTAACCAATAGAGAACGTCCAGCGTGGTTCGGCCGACGAACAAAACGCGCGATGAGGTCATGGGCGGATCACGCCGCAGCCTCTTTGACCGCACGAACTTCGAGAACCGTGCCGTCGATTTTCTGAAGCCAGACGACTATCTCGAAAAGGTTCCGCGCCTGCGGATTGCCCTCCTGACTGAGCATCCGCATCAGGCTCTTGGGGGATTTCGAAAGCGCATCTCCAAGGGCGATAAAACCGATTGTGCCGTTGATGTATTCGCGCAGGACTGCCTTGGCCGCGTCCAAGTCGCCGGCCACCATGTTGGCCACCGCTTCGCGCAAGAACTCGCGGCGAAAGTCCAGGCTCGCAAGTTGCTCCTTGATTGTTTCTCTGAAGCTTCGTGTCAGGGGCATTTATTCCTCCCGCTTGCGTCTCTTGTATTCAGCCCAGAGCACGCGCGCCGCTTCGATGTCCGCCTGCTGACGCCTTTTTGTGCCGCCAGCGAGCAGGATCACCAGCCGCTCTCCATCCCTGCCGAAATAAACCCGATACCCCGGCCCAAAATCCAGCCGAAGCTCAGAGACACCGGCTCCGACGCCCTTTGCGGCCGAGAAGTTACCGCTTTCCATGCGCAGTACGGCGGCGATTATCCGCGCGATGGCTCCGCTATCGAGCTTGACCAGCCAATCCCGGTATGGACTTCGGCCTTTCGCATCGACGTACTCGCGGACTTCGATTACAAAAGATGGTAACGCTCGCGTTACCAAAATGCAAGAAGAGACGGAAGCGAGACACGCTGGGGTTCGGATTTGGCTGGCAAGGGAGGACCTGGACTAGTCGGCGTTTTGCCTCCCAGGTCTCAAAATCGAGACCCGGGGCACCCATTTGATTCCGCATTACCGCGTAGCGGTCAGCGCGTCGGTGGCTTTGCTCATCTTCGCGGTTCGCTCCAGCTTTTCCCAGTTGAAAGGCTTGCCGTCGATGGCGCGCTTGAGGGTCTTGAACAGCACGATCGAGAAAAGCTGGCGATAGGCGAAGCGCTGCAGCCAGATGTGGAAGAGCAGCCAGCCGTCGCCCTTGTTGGCAGGATGACGGCGCTCCAGGCTGAAAGCCACTGACGAGGTGACAAAGTCGATCAGCAGGAAACCGAGGAAGTAGACCAGCAGCTTTTCAAAACTGGCCGCCGATGCCGCCTCGGGATGGTAATGGCGGTCGATGAAGTAGTGCACAATGCCGGCCAGGAACATGAGGTCGATGAACGGCGAGACCAGCGGCAGCAACATCTGAAAGATGAGAATGTTGGGCAATGCGAACAGCCCCATGGCCTTGTTGCGGACAAAGGCGGCGCGATGCTTCCAGATGGCCTGCAAGGTCCCAAAGGACCAGCGGAAACGCTGGCGCATCAGACCCTTGGCATCGATGGGGGCCTCGGTAAAGGCCAGGGAGCGGTCTTCGTAGACAACTTTGAGGCCCAGTTCAAGCAGGCCCATGGTGAGGTCCGCATCTTCGGCGACGGTGTTGATGGGATAGCCCCCGGCGGTTTTGACCGGGCCGGTGCGCCAGGCGCCGATGGCTCCGGGGACGACGGTGACCACGTTGAACAGGTCCAGGGCGCGGCGCTCGAAGTTCTGGCTGGTGATGTATTCCAGAGCCTGCCAGCGCGTCCAGAGATTGACGCGGTTGCCTACCTTGGCGTTTCCGGCCACGGCGCCGATCTCCGGGTCTTCGAAATGGGGAATGAGCTTGGAGATGGCGTCGGGAGCGATGACGGTATCCGCGTCGATGCCCACATAGACCTCTTCCGTGAGCCGGTCGAGGGCGTAGTTGAGCGCGGCGGCCTTTCCGCCATTGGGCTTGGTGAGCACCTGGAGGCGGGCGGCGGCAATTTCGGATGCGTACGCGCGGCAGGCCACCTCGGCGGTGCGGTCGCTTGAGCCGTCGTCGATGACGATGACGTGGAGGTTCGTGTAGTCGGAATTGAGCACCGAGCGAATGGTGCGGACGATCACCTTTTCCTCGTTGTAGGCGGGGATGAGGACGGCGACGCGGGGATTGTAACCGGGCGAAGCCTTGCGGTGGGGCCGGCGCAGGCGGTCGATGACGGCGAACAGGCCCACCAGCAACAGGCGGGCGCTCATCAGAATGTCGCCCAGGAAGAAGACCAGCACGATGAACTTGCCGATCATGGCCAGGCCGGAGAAGGCGATGGAGTCGGGCAAGGCGCGCAGGTATTGACGGAAGGTGAGCTTGGGCATCACCTCGGCAGTGGTCTTGCCCATGAGGGCGGAGACGGGGACGATGGTGTAGCCGCGGGCGCGGAGGGCGTCAATCACCAGCGGAAGCGCCGCCACGGTGGCTGAACGGTCGCCGCCGCCGTCGTGGAACAGAATGACGGAACCGCGAAACTGCGGCTTGGTCTTCATCAGGTCGAGCCAGTAGAAGATGGTTTGGGTAATCTCCTGCGGGGTCTTGCGGGGATGCTCGTCCCAGTCGCTGGTGTCGATCTTGTTGCCAATGATGGTGAACCCGTCCTGCTGGATGCGGACCACCGGGGCGGCCTCGTCGTCGGTGTCGGGCTCTTCGTCGATGTCGTAGGGTGGCCGGAAGTAGAGCGGCTGCACCCCGAGTTTGCTGGCGAACAGGCGTTCGGTGAGCTTGACTTCAAGATCCAGTTGCCGCTGCGATATTTCGCTGATGTCGGGATGCGTGTAGGTGTGGTTGCCGATCTCATGGCCTTCGCGCGCTACGCGCTGCATGAGGCCGACGTTCTCCTGGGCCTCGGAGCCGATCATCATGAAGGTGCCCTTGACGCCCTTTTGCTTGAGAATGTCGAGAATCTTCGGCGTCCACTTGGGGTCAGGACCGTCGTCGAAGGAGAGCGCGACTTCGTTGGGATGGTAGCCGTACTGCTCCACGGTGTAGGTGTGCGGATACACATCCATGTGCTCATCGACGATGAGCTTTTTGCGCGGGTCGGGCTCGTCGGTATCCACCGAGACGGTCCGTTTGCCGGGCTGGGGCAGGCCTGTGACGCGCAGGATGTCGCCTTCGCCCTCGGTGTCCACGTCGTGGCCGGGCTGCATGGCGCCGAGCGCCTGCAGCGATTCCGGGCTGCTGGGCTTGTCCCAGACGTTCCATAGGGAGCTGTCTTCCGATCCCAGGCGCCACAGGGCAAAGGTCTGCAGGCCCAGGCCGCGCGCCGCGCGCAACTCGTTCAGCAGTGTGACGCCATCCAGAAACCAGACCACGTGGCGCTGGTTCAAATCCTCGTCAATGTATTCATAGTGCGGATTCAGGGTGTCGTAATCGAGGTCGAGGTCGGCATCCGCGTCCGCGGCCCGCTGCCATGCGTCGGATACCTGCAGCACGTCGGTGTTGATGATCTGCGGCTTGCGATGCTTCTTGTCCTTGGGATTGGGAATCGACATTGTCCAGTCGTAGCCGTAGTTGCCCAAGGCGCAGATCAGCTTTTCCTTGGGCACCACCCTGAGGACGCGGCGCAGATTGCCCACAAACCAGTCCTGGCTGGCGACCGGCCCGGGCTGGCTTTCCACCTCGTGCTCGTCGTAGTTCATCAGCAGAATGCCGTCGGAGTTGGCCGCAATCTGCTTCAGATCGCTGTCTTCGGTGGCTACCGCGGTGTTGACATAGAGCCGCAGGTTGCGCGCGTGCATGTCGGCATAGAGTTCCTGGATGAAATTCATGTAGGCCAGATCGGCATCGTCCGGAAGGTTCTCGATGTCCAGCGACAGACCTGGATAGACCCACTCACCCTTGGGACCCCGGAACGCGGTGAGGAAACGCACAATCTGCTGGCGCAACGCGGCGCGTTTGTACTGGTCCTTGAGAACCGCTCCGAAGTCGGGATCGAAGGCCTGTTTGCGGGGATTGAAGTTGTTCAGGTGGGGAAAGACTTCCGTGTCTTCCCGGGCTGCCTGGATGACCCGCTTGATCTTGTTCAGATCGTCGGGATCGTGCACCGTGGCGCCATCCACCACGGGGTACTCGCGGTTGTCACCGGAGGTCGCCAGCAGCGTTCCGTCGGGCGCGTCGGAGTGCAGCCACTCGGGAAAGAGCATGTCGATCTGGTGCACATGTTCCTTGAAGGAGGAGTAGCTGCCCGCATCGTCCTGCACATAGTAGGCCGCGCGCAAACCTTCGCCGGTGTTGAAGGGGATGTCGGAGGGTTTGCGGCCGGTTTTGCGTCGCGCGGGGCGCGGGCCTTTTTGCCCACGCAGCGCTGGAGAGCGGTCGGACAAAGCCTTGTAGTTGTGCTTGGGCGCTGTCAGCAGCAGTTCCGGTAGCTGCTGATTGCGCATCACGTTGAAAATGAAGCCCACCAGAATCAGGGTGGAAAGCACGGCTGTCACGTCCAGAATGCGGCGCAGACGCCTCCATCGCTTTCGTTGCGGGTCGAAAAATATTTGTCTATCGGGCATGGGGAGTCTCGTTTCCACCTGGGCGAAAACCGTGGAAACGGTCTACGCTATACAGTACGAATCGTATGGAAGCTGCCCGTGAGAGTCAATTGAATGCCGGACCAAAGGCCTTGGGCCGCGTGCGTCCGGCGATTTCCGTCGCCCTGGCCCTGGCTGCCGGCCTGGCGTTGCGCCTGTGGATGCTGAAGAAGTTTTTTGAGGTCAATGGCGACTCCCTGGTCTATGGCGGCCTGGCCAGGAACCTGCTGCTGCACGGCCGCTATGCGCTCACCGTGGCCAGCGGCGAAATGTATCCAACGCTGATCCGGCTGCCCGGTTACCCGCTGTTTCTGGCGCTCTGCTTCCGCGTATTCGGGATGGAGAACTACGCCTCGGCCGCGTGGGTGCAGATTGCGCTGGAGTTGGCCGGCTGCCTGCTGCTGGCAGACTTTGTGCGCCAAATCGCCCCGATCCCGCTCAGGCGCGGGGCTGCGCACTGCACGCTCTGGCTGGCCGCGCTGTGCCCCTTCACCGCCGTCTACGCAGCCAATCCTCTCACCGAGGCTCCTACGCTGTTTGTTTTGGCGCTGGCGCTCTGGTCGGCGGCACGCTTTCGCGCCCGGCCGGGGTGGTGGCCGGCGCTCTGGTTTACGTTTGCGGTGACTTATGCCGCCCTGCTGCGGCCGGACGGCGCACTGGCCGCCGTGGCTCTGGCGCCGGCGCTGCTGGCCGGGATGCGGCGCGGGCCTTCAGGGGCTAATGACCGTCCCTATCTTGGCGAGTTAACGGCACGACTCAAGTCGTGCCCTGACACTGCCGCAATTCAGGCTTGCCAGACTCGGCCTGTCCCCGGGAAGCTCGCCCGCATGGCCTCGGTCTGCGTGCTGCTCGCGTTGATGCCCTTTGCCGCCTGGACATGGCGCAACTGGCACGTCTTCCATGTCTTTGAGCCGCTGGCCCCGCGGCTGGCCACTGACCCGGGCGAGGATGCCCACCCCGGCTGGGAGCGCTGGGTCAAGACCTGGTGCCTCGATTTTGTTTCCACCTACGACATTTACTGGAACGTCCCGGGCAGTCCGCTCGATCTCTCCCAGTTGCCCAGCCGCGCCTTTGACTCGCCGGCCCAGTACGCGGCAACCGCTGCACTGGCCGCCGATTACAACACCGGCCAGGAACTGACGCCCGGGATCGATGCGCGCTTCGGCAAACTGGCGGACGAACGCATCGCCGCCCACCCGCTGCGCTTTTATGTTTGGCTGCCTCTGGGCCGGATGGCGGACATGTGGCTCCGGCCGCGGGTCGAAAACCTGCCCATCGACCTGGACTGGTGGGTCTATGCGCACCACCACGTCGAAACCCGTTTCAGTTGGGCCTACGCGGGGCTGAACGCGTTCTATCTGCTGCTGGGAATTGCCGGACTGTGCCTGCGACCGCGCTTCTGGGTGGCGATGCTGGCCTACATGGTGCTGCGCAGCGCCCTGCTGACCACCGTGGAAGCGCCCGAGGCCCGCTACACGCTGGAATGCTTCCCCATGCTGTTTGCGCTGGGAGGGATTGCGCTCTGCTTCATTGGAGGGAAGGTCGCGGCGTTTGGGAAACAGATCGTCAGTCTGCGATGGCCGGCTTGAGGGTTTTGAATCCCACCCACTCTGTTCTGATCAACATTTCCAAACCACGCGGTTACGGTTCTGGTGGTACGGCCGCGTGAATCTTTGCTTTCCAGGTCTCAAAATCGAGACCTGGGGCACACAAACCATGTGGCTGAAGAATGGCGGAGAGAGTTCTACCGGTTTATGTACTGGGTTTTGCTGTCGGTTTTGAGGGTGAATGCGTCGGCCGGCAAGGGCTCATTGACCTGAACGTTGAAGTAGACGGAGACCCGGTACTGGCCTGAGCCCTCGTCGAAGACCTGCTTGAGGCTCACGCCGCGCTCGGCATCCACCCAGATGGTCACCTTGGGAATATTTTTCCGGACCGTGGGGTCTTTGGCCAGCAGTTCCAGTTTCTCGGTCTTTTTGCCGTCGAGCGTCTCCTGGCCCAGGTATTTGATGTCCCACTTCTGCTCGAGATCCTTGCCGCTGGCGCCAAAGCCGAGCATGAACCAGCTTTCGTACTGGCTCAGCTTGCTGAGGGTGGTGACCTGATCGAGCAGCTTTTCATAGAGCTTGACGGTTCCGCCGGAATAAACGTAGACCTTGGGCACCGGCCTGCCGTTCTCGAACTGGATGTGCGCCGCCATCTGGAAGGACGAGCCCTTGCGCTCGTAATAGACCGTGCCCTTTTGAACGTCCTTGTCGGGGATCGGGTCGGTCTGGATAGAGTCGAATTCGAAGTCCGCGGAGGTGGAGCGGAAGCTGGCCGCCGCGGCATCGAGCTTGCGCAGCACCTTGTCCTTCTCATCGGGAGGGGCGGCTGAAGCCGTGCGCACTGCCAGCAGGAGCAACGCGATGGACGTCGAAATGACGAGTTTTCTTGCTCGAAGCATAGATTTTCCTTCTTCTTTTGGACGTAACCGGCGGCCGAGGGGTTCAGAGAAAAGGGCCCAAGTCTCAGGCTGCGCGGTCCGCACCTTCCGGCCCTCGCTGCAATGAAAGATGCGCCGAATGGATGGGGTGTCCAGATGGGTACAGAGAAAAGCGATCCCGGACCTAGCGGCGCGCCCAGACTCTCCAGACCAGATTGCCCTGGGCGTCTTTGGTGGTATCCCAGTTGTCCACGGCGACGGCGTCGCCTGTGACCGGTTCAATCGCCTTGCGCAGAGCTTTTTTCACCGCCGGATACGAGTCTCTGGTGTTCAGATCGAGGGCAACGTCCGCGGCTTGCACGGTGACAATGATCCCGCGTCCGCCATCGCCGATGACCTGGATGGGATGCTGCGGGCCGGCGGTGCTGGACGGCTTGTCGCCAAAGTTCCACAGGTGCGGCGTGAGAAAGATGAACGCCAGGATCAGCGTCACCATGATGTCGTAGTGGAAGCATCCGCGCGGATATGTCCAGTAGAAATAGCTCTTCAGAATCTTCTTCATGGTGCTTTTACCGTTTCTGTCGGCGCCCCCGCTTGGGAGGGCGACCTTGCACATCGTTCTAACCGGCCGGCGAAATTTGGCCGTTCAAGCGGCTCTTAGCGGGTGATGCGCTCCAACCCGCCCATGTAGGGCCGCAGAGCCTTTGGAATCAGGACCGAGCCATCGGCCTGCTGGTAGTTCTCGAGGATGGCCAGCCAGGTGCGGCCCACGGCCAGTCCGCTGCCGTTGATGGTGTGGACAAACTCGACTTTGCCCTTGGCGCCTGCGCCGGACACGCGGTAGCGGATGTTGGCCCGCCGCGCCTGGAAGGCCTCAAAATTGGAACAGGAGGAAATCTCCCGGTAGAGTTGCTGGCCGGGAAGCCAGACTTCGAGATCGAAGGTCTTGGCCGAAGAGAAGCCGGTGTCGCCGGTGCAGAGCAGAACCCGGCGATAGGGCAGGCCGAGGGTTTCCAGAACCTCTTCCGCGTCGCGGGTGAGCCGCTCGTGCTCGGCGTCGGACTCCTCTGGCCGAACGAACTTGACCAGCTCGACCTTTTGGAACTGGTGCTGGCGAATGATGCCGCGGGTGTCCTTGCCGGCAGCGCCCGCCTCGGCGCGAAAGCAGGGAGTGTAGGCGGCCAGCCGGATCGGCAGCCGCGCCTCGTCCAGGATTTCGTCGCGATAGAGGTTGGTGACCGGGACCTCGGCGGTGGGAATCAGCCAGTGGTCGTTGTCCTTGAACTCTCCGCGGGCAACCGCCTCCGCGTCGGCATCGGAGCAGCGGAACAGATCCTCGGCAAACTTGGGCAACTGGCCGGTGCCGAACAGCGACTTGCTGTTGACCATGAAAGGCGGCAGGACCTCGGTGTAGCCGTGCCCTCCGGCGCCCAGCTTGGCGGTGTGCAGGTCGAGCATGAAGCTGATGAGCGCCCGTTCCAGCCGCGCGCCCGCGCCCATGTAGACGGCAAAACGCGCGCCGCTGAGCTTGGCCGCGCGCTCCAGGTCGAGAATTCCCAGCGCTTCGCCCAGTTCCCAGTGCGGTTTGGGCTCAAAATCGAAAGCCGGCTTTTCGCCCCAGGTTTTTACCGTGGGGTTGTCGGCTTCTGATAGTCCCGTGGGCACTTCGTCGCGGGTCAGGTTGGGAATGCCGGCCAGAAGCTGGCGCAGTTGGTCGTCGAGAGACGCGGCGGTTGTGTCCAGTTCGTCGAGCTTGTCTTTGAGAGCGCGGGTCTCGTCCATCACGGCCGTCGCGTCCTGGCCGGCCTTCTTGAGCGCGCCAACTTGCTGGCTCAGCTCATTGCGTCGAGCCTTCAGACGCTCGGCGGTGGTGATGGCTTCGCGCCGGCTCTGGTCCAGAACGCGAAAATCCCCCAGCAGCGCGGCAGGATCGGCGCCGCGAGCACGCAGTTTCTCTTCAACGAGTTCCAGGTTGCCCCGGACAAATCCCAAGTCGAGCATCGCTCTATCAGTTTACTCGAACGGAGCCGAAGGCCGGGGTTCAGGAGTTCCTGGTCTCCCACCCATGCGCCGGAAAGAAGGCGCATGGATGGGGCACAGGGCTTCTTGTGGGGAACCGGCGGGAGGGGATCGGCCGCGACGGGTAAGGGAGCCTAGAAGTCCAGACGCAGGCCAAACTGCATGCGGCGGTAGGTGGTGAGCATTCCGCCGTAGGCGCCGAAGGTGCCGCTGGTCAGGCCGCCGTTGAGGTTGGCCGGGCTGTCGTCGAAGCGGACGTTGTTGCCGACGTTGTAGACCTCGCCGGCAAACCTCAGCTTCATGTCTTCGTGCAGATCCCAGGTTTTGGCCAGCGAGGAGTCGATATCAAAGTAACCGTCGCCGCGGAAGACATTGCGCTGGCCCGCTTCGCCCGGGTAGGGCAGGCGGATCGGCGAGCCGGTGTAAACGCCGCTGTTGATGACTGCTGCCGAATTTCCCTCAAAGACCTGGGGAATTCCGTTGACGATGTGCCGTTGGATTTTGACGGGCGCCGTCAGGATGCCTGCGCCTTCGAGCTGCCAGTTTGTGGACCATCCGGGCTCGTAGACGGAGAAAGGCAGACCGCTGGCCAGGCGGCTGAGGCCCGAGAACTGCCAGTCGCCGAGCAGGGCGTTGACAACGTGGTTGGCGCCTCCCAGCACGGCTTTGCCGCGGCCCACCGGTAGCGCATAGACCCAGTCGATGGTGACCAGGTGGCGGGTATCGAAGTCGGACACGCCCTTGTTGAGCTTGGGGTTCCACGAGTTCTGGATTCCTGCGCCGCCGAATGCATCGGAGGAGAACTCGTTGGAGCGCTCCGCTCCCGACCCCATGTCGATGGATTTGGACCATGTGTAGCTAACATCGGTGGTCAGGCCATGGCTGGAGGGGTGACGCAACGTGACTTGAAGCGCGTGGTACGAGCTGGTTCCGATCGAAGACCAGGCGTAGAGAGAGGAGAACTGGCTTTGCCAGAACTGTGTGCCGTTGGGGCAGGTGTAGTAGCAGTAGAAGTCCAGATCCGCCAGCGCCGTGGTCTCCCCATAGTCATAGCGGTAGGGCGCCCATTCGTTGTTGTAGATGGCTTGCGTGGCGCTCTCCCCGGCGTAGTCGTAGCCTTTCATCTGGGGAAAGATGTCCTCAAAATACGGGATCGTAGGCACGCTCGGCACAGTGCAGCCGTTATCGGAATAGGGATTGCAGCCGCCGTTCTCGTCGGAGATTCTGGAAAGCGCGGCGCCGGCATGGAAGTAATCTCCGCCGCCCTTCGAGTCCACGAGATCGACGGGCTCGGCTAGGTCGAGTTGCTCCAGCAGATGACGACCGAGCCGGCCAACGTAGTTCTCTTCGAAAATGAAGCCGCCGGGCAGCTCGCGCTGGAAGGAAGCGTCGAAGGCGTACGCGTAAGGCGTCTTGAGGTGGTTGTCGATGCCCCAGGTGATGGCGAAGTCGCAGCCCGCCTGCGTAGACGGCGTGAATGGATAGGTGATGGTGGTTTGAGGATTGGGACATCCCACGAGTGGCGGAACAACATGCGGTCCTGTAAAGCGCGGGGTGTTTTGAACGCTGTAGGCGCCTGCCGGGCTGGTAACGTTGCTGCTGAGTCCGAAGGACCCTTCCTGATCGAAGGAATTGACGATGCCCTGGCCAAAGTGGTCGTAGTACATGCCGGCTCCGACGCGGAAGCTGGTTTTGGTGTTGGGCGCAAAAGCGACCGAGAGGCGGGGAGCGATATTGGTCTTCTGCTTGGCCCAATAGCCGGGGCGATGGTTGGCCTTGCCGCTGGGCATGAATTCGAGCGGGTCTTCGAAGACCTGTCCCATGGCTGCCGCCGTTCCTCGGTGTTCGAACCAGGCATGCGTGTCGACGGTGGGCGCGATTTGCTGGCCCCGGGATTCGTACGGGGCCTGGAGGATGGAGTGGCGCATGCCGAAGGTCGCGGTCACGGTGGGAGTCACGCGCCAGGAATCCTGCAGAAAGTACTCGAACTCATTGGCTTTGAAATGGCGGTTGATGAAGGTGCCATCGGCGTAAAGGGAGCCGCTGGTGGGGCTGGTCACCGAGTAGTTGTACTGTTGAGTCGTCTCCGGCACCGCTCCCACCAGGGTGTCATAGGCGATCTCGTAGGAGTTGCTGAACCCGCTTCCAACCTGCGGAAAGTTGGAACCGAGCGTGGACGGATCGTTGGGCGCGTCGCTTAGCCAATAGGGATTGGTGCTGGCGTTGGAGTAGGAGTTCGCGTCGGTGCCGCGATTGTTCGTGATACCGCGCCAGTTGCCGCCCAAGCTCAGCGTGTGAGCGCCCTTGGTCCAGGTCAGGCTGTCGGTAATGTTGTGGACGGGAACGTTGACCACGGTGGTGAGCGCATGAGAGGTGGGCTGGTCGAGAAAGCGGAAGACGACCCAATCCGGCTGGCCCGAAGCGATTCCGCGTGTCGAGTAGCCTTGGCGTATGAAGCCGTAACGCAGATCGTTGACGATGTTCGACGTGGGTGTCCAGGTGTGGCCGGCAGCCAGGCCCTTGGTGTTGTCCTCCGACCAGGTTGCAGCCGGTTGACCGGGCAGGTTCTCAAGGCCGCAGGTGTTCGTGCTCACCAGGCCTGGGCATGCGCTGGAAGTGAATCCGGTTCCCAGGTTGCCGGTGTCCTTTTGCAGGTTGCCGCGGAAGAAGATGTGCTGGTTACCGGTCAGGTTGTAGTCGATCTTGGCGATGCTGGTGTTGAGGGTTTTGGGTGCGGGTGAAGAAAAGACATAGCCCGCATTGTTGACGCCATCGCCGACCGTATTGAGGATTCCGTAGAATCCACCCGCGGCGACGGGACCGAAGTAAGACTGGACCGCGGCGCTGGGGCCGCAACCGATGGTGGGATCGCAGCCCACGCCGGAGCTCGAGTTGGGCGCGATGTCGAGGGCCGTCACCTGGGGAGCAGTCAGCCAGTGGGTTGCGCCGCCCGCGTCCTGGTAGCCGAGTTCCCCGCTGTAAAACTGCTGCGTGGGCAGGATGCGGGTGGCGACGTCGTTGATCGCCTGGCGCTGACCCTCGTAGTTGACGAAAAAGAACAGCCGGTCTTTCTTGATGGGGCCGCCCGCGGCGGCGCCGAATGTATTCATCACATATTTCTGCGGAACATTCGGCCGGCCAAGATAAAGCTCTGTGAACTTGTTGAACCACTGGTTGGCCACCGTGTTGGTGGGGCGGTAGTACTCATAGGCCGCGCCATGGTATCTGTTTGTGCCGCTCTTGGTGATGAGAGAGACCTGCGCCCCGGAACTGCGGCCGGAGTCGGCGGTGCCGTTGGAGGTGGTCACGCGGAACTCTTCGGTCGAGTCCAGGGTGGAGCGCAGCACGCCGGTGAAGGCGGTCCCGTTGATCTGGTCGTTGTCGTCCATGCCGTCGAGCGTGATGTTGCCCTGGTCGGAACGCCCGCCGCTCACCGAGCCGCTGCGGCTGTCCATGGTGTCGTTTTCCGCCGGATTGCCGAGATAAAGCACGCCGGGCTGCAGGGTAAGCAGCGCAATGGGGTCGCGGCCTTCCATGGGCAGGGCTTGAATGGTCGCGTTGCCCACCGAATCGCCCAGCGATGCGTCGGAGGTGTTCAGGGTTTGGGCGCTGGCGCTGACGTCTACGGTGACCTGGCTGGCCTCCACCGTAAGGGTGAAGTCGATGGTTGCCGGCTGGTTGACGAGCAGTTCGGCGGTCTTGGACTGGCTTCCAAAGCCCTCGGCAGAGACGGTGATGGTGTAGCGGGCGGGCGGAATCTGCGGGAAGGAGTAAAACCCGGCACTGTTGGCGATGGCCGAGAGCATCTGGCCGTTAGCCTTGTCGACCAAGGCGATTTTTGCTCCTGGAACCAATGCGCCACTGGGGTCCTTGATGACGCCGCGGAGAGATGTGGTTGCAGTCTGGGCGGATGCGAAGGGGACGGTGGAGAGGATGCAACAAAGCATACAACCCCAAAGGGATTTCTTCACGGCTGGTCCTCCAATGATGTGGCAATGATTTTGCCTTGCGCGAGCGATGCGAATGCGGCTCTGTATGCGCTTGTTTGTCGCGGCCCTTGACTCGGTCTGCCCAGGATTGCGTTGTTCCCCGTCCGGGGAAACCGATTCCTGGTAAAAGGTTCAATCCGCAGGCACGAACCCTGCTCATGGAGCTTCAGAATGGATGTGTCAAATGACCATCAACGTGGCGTCATCGGGGGAAGCGCCAAGGCCTGATTGTCCTTTATCTTGTCCGATGTTGGCCCAGGATTCAACGAAAATCGGCGTGTCTTCACCCAAAGAGCGCCGGCTGCAACCCTGGTCGGCTTTTTGCCGGGCGGGACTACTGTTGTTGCTGCTGCATCTGTTGCAGATCAATGAGTTGCATGGGACGGGCAGGCGGCTGCTGGGCGCGCTCCACCAGCACACTCCAGTCGTCGGGAATGGGGAGCTTGCGATCCAGGGCTGGCGGCTGTTCGCTGGCTTCGACATGCACGGCGACATAGAGCTCGCTTTCGGTTTGTCCACGGAAGATGCCGTGGGTTGGGGGCACGTCGGCATAGTCGCGGCCAACCGCGGTGCGGATGTGGCGATGGTGAGCGATCAGGTTATTGGTCGGGTCGAATCCTACCCACCCCAGTTGCGGCAGCAGCACATCGACCCAGGCGTGGGTGGCGTCGGGAGTGGAGCGGTCGTGGTCCTCGCGGCTGCGGTAGAGATAGCCGGAGACATAGCGCGCAGGAATGCCCACGTGGCGCAGCAGGGCGATCATGGTGTGCGCAAAGTCCTGGCAGACGCCCTTGCCGCTGACGATGGCCTCGTCGATGGGCGAATCGACTCGGGTGGAGCGGGGTACGTATTCGAAGTAGTCGAACAGCCTTTGATTGAGTTCCCGCGCCACAATGAGGGGGTCGTCGCGCCGCGTAACGCCCATCTGCGAGGCCAGCAGGACAACCGCCGGGGTTTCGACGGCAAAGGTCGAGGGCAGCAGCATCTCCCAGTAGTCGCCGGCCTCGATCAGATCCTCGAGAGCGTCCCAGGCATCGGAAGCGAGAAAGTTGGGCACGTCGGGCAGCGCCTGTTGTTCGACCACCGACTCGGCGACGACGACCAGTTGGTTGTGTTCGCCGGGAATGTCGAAGTGCTGCACGTTGTTGCCCTGGTGGTCGCGATAGGTGAAGACGCGGCAGCGCGGACTGACCGAGAGCGAAAAGGTGAGGCAGTGCTGGCTGGAGTCGGAGCGCGGGTGCATGCGCGTCTCCATGATGCTCTCGCTGATGGGATGCGCGTAGCGGAATCGCGTGAGATGGCGAATGGAATAGAAGTTCATGCTCGTTTCCCGTTGACCTCTGGTACTGCGCCTTGATGATTTCGTGCTTTTCTTAGTCCCCAAATGCGAGGGACCAGGGGCACCCACCCGGTCCAAGAACAAGCGGCCAGAAACCTAAACGGCCAGGGCGGACTGGACGGAGTAATGAATGTAGTAGCGGTAGATGAGTTCGTGGATGCGCATGCACTGCTCGCGGATGGTATGCAGAAAACCGGCTGCGTCGCCGGTCAGAATCTCTCCGATGCTGGTGAATCCCAGCATGGCGTGCAGCCGGCCGATCACCGCAAACAACTCATCGGGGGCGCGCCGGCCGCCGGTGCGCTGGATGGCTTCCATGGCCTGGCGAATGCCGTCGGCCGTGTAGCGGATGGCGTGGGGAAAGTCGCGGTTGAGGAGCAGGAATTCCAGAATGCGATCGGGCGTGAGGTCGGCCGTGTAGACCTGGCAGTAGGCTTCAAAGGAGGTGCAGGAACGCAGCAGGCCCACCAACTCAAGGTACTGATAGCCAGTGTGGTCGCTCTCCGCACGGCTGAACAGCAGGGGCTGATAAACCTCAAGCAAGGTGGCCGTGGCATAAGCGCGTTCGAGATAACGCCCAAGGCGGATGAACTGCCAGCCCTGGCCGTGAATCATGGTTGAGTCGCTGACCCCTTTGAACAGGTGGATGCCATCGACGACCGAGGCCAGCGAGTCGTTGATGCTGGCTTTGAATTGATCCTGCGCCTGCGTCGAGTGCATCTGGTGAAAGAGGCGGTTGAGGCGCTGCCACTGCTCGGATGAAATTTCTTCGCGGACCTGGCGCGCATTTTCACGGGCTGCGCTGATGCAGAAGTTGACCGAGGCGGGATTGAGGCTGTCGAAGATCAGGATGCGGGCCATCTCTTCAAGGTCGCCGGTCCACTCGATGCCCGTGGCCTTGCCCAGCGAGGACGTCAAACGCTTCCAGCGAGTCTCCGCGCTGGCCCCACCTGGATCGAGCATCAGGCTCATGGTCACGTCCAACTGGCGCACGGTATTTTCCGCCCGCTCCAGGTAGCGGCTCATCCAGTAGAGACTGTCGGCTACGCGCGATAGCATCGTCGTGCCCTCCCGAGCTCCGTGTCTGACTGCTACTCCAGAATCCATGTGTCCTTGCTGCCGCCGCCCTGCGAGGAGTTGACCACCAGCGAGCCTTTTTCAAGAGCCACGCGGGTCAGGCCTCCGGGAACGATGTTGACCTTGTCGCCAAAGAGAATGTAAGGCCGCAGGTCCACGTGGCGCGGTTCCAGATGGCTGTTGATCAGGCAGGGCGCGCGGGAAAAATCCAGCGTGGGCTGGGCGATGTAGTTGCGCGGGCTGGCCTCGATCTGGCGAGCGAATTCCTCGCGTTGCGTGGCCGTCGAGTGGGGACCGATCAACATGCCGTAGCCGCCGCTTTCGCCCACCGCCTTGACCACCAGCTTGTCGAGGTTGGCCAGCACATGGCGGCGCTCCTTCTCTTCGCTCAGCAGGTAGGTCTCCACGTTGGGCAGAATCGGGTCTTCGTCAAGGTAGTAGCGGATCATGCGCGGAACGTAGGCGTAGACGGCCTTGTCGTCGGCCAAGCCGGTGCCGAAGGCGTTGGTCACCGTGACGTTGCCGGCGCGATAAGCGTTGAAGAGCCCCGCGCAGCCAAGGGCCGAGTCGGAACGGAAGATGAGCGGGTCGCTGAAGTCGTCGTCCACGCGGCGGTAGATCACGTCCACGCGCTTCAACCCGTCGGTTGTGCGCATGTAGACGATGTTGTCGTGGGTGACCAGGTCGCGGCCCTCGACCAGGTCGATGCCCATCTGGCGGGCGAGATAAGTGTGCTCGAAATAGGCGGAGTTGAACACGCCCGGCGTAAGCAGCACGATGTTCGGCTCCGGCCGGCCTTCGGGGGCCAGCGCGCGAAGCGTGGACAACAGCAGTTGCGCGTAGTGCTCGATGGGCCGCACGCCGTAGGTGGTGAAAAGCTGCGGGAAGGTGCGCTTCATGACTCTCCGGTTGGTCAGCATGTAGCTGACGCCGGAGGGTACTCTCAGGTTGTCTTCGAGCACCACGAACTCGCCGGTGTTCAGCCGCAGCAGGTCAGAGCCGACCACCGCGATGTAGACGTTCCGCGGCACCTGCAGGCCACGCATCTGGCGGCGGTAGTGCTTGC
>JBEKTB010000014.1:0-39592 GCA_049516495.1 Occallatibacter sp. | reverse complement strand
TGAAGGCGGATTCCACGCCCGCTTCTCGCACCACTTCATCCCCTGCCGGAGAAGCTTCATCAAACGACCCGATATAAGGCTTCGCAGGTTCAAACAGAGACGGCAGGCGCGGCTGGATCACCGGCGCTGCTTCCAAGCTGCGAGTTACCAGGTTCGATAGAAAGTCGCTCATGTCCCTATCATTGCCAGATAGAACTGTCGCCGCACCGGACTGAGTGCCAGGATGTCTTTCTCATGCCATCCATAGGCCGAAGCAAGCGCGTGCACATCGCGCAGCAACCGCCCTGCCAGGTTCTCGATTTCCCGCCACAAGAAAGACGCAATGTCAAAGGCCGCCTGCCAATGATGGCTGCACAACGGGCAGCAAAGCGCCAGTTGAATGTCAGCCAGTGGATCGGCGCTGGCCATTCGCTCCGACACGGCATCCACCACTTCATCCGGCAGCTGATCCGACTCGACCTTCGCACCATCCTGCTGAGCTGACAACAAACAACAACTGAGAAGCCGCATGCGGCCCCCATCGTCGTCCCGGCTCAATGCCTCCAAGTCGTCGCTGTTCGGAAGCCGGAATTGCAACTCGTACCCGGCCACCCTCAGAGCAATTTTGTCATCCGGCCAGAACGCGCTCACATCGCGCATTTCGGCCGCGTTCAGAGTGATATCCAAACGTCCCCCGCATTGCGGGCAACCGGCCACGGCTGCCATTTCGGGACCGAAGGTGTACTCTCGCAGAGCGAGCAACTCCGCATCCCGCCGGCCGATGCTGAGACCCGACAACCAGTCCAATGACGCCTGTGGATACAGCGGCGACAACAACTCCAGTGCGCGCCGATTCGGCGACTGGGTGAGGCCTCGTTCCCAGGCTCTTAATATCTCCGCAGCCGAAAGCGAGCGCATTCAAAGGGTCCTTTACGTTGGCACATTGAAGGATGGCTCAGTGGGTTCCGTGACTGACAGATCGCGCGCCCAACCCTCGTTTTCCAACTTGATGTGCTGGATTGCAACAGCGTTCGCATTGGCGTCCAGATCCGGCATCGCCAGATATTCCGATACCCAGCAGCGATATACGTTGTACGCAATGACCTTCTGCCCTGCCTCGTTATAGACCTCGAGAATGATGTCTTTGCGAAAATCCTTCAGCGAAACTTCGCTCCCCAGGCCCGCTCCGAGTTGCCAGACCTTGCCTGCCCACGCCTCGAATGCCGGATCGTGCGTGACGCCGCGCTCCAGCGTGATGGCATCGTATTCTGTCCGGCCCGGTGACTTGCGCGAACTCGATGGGTCGCCGCCCTCACGATGCTTTACCACCTCGGTGGTCCGCTTCAAACCGCTCACCTTGCTTATGCCCGCCACGTATTGTCCATCCCACTTCACACGGAACTTGAAGTTCTTGTATGGATCGAAGCGCGTGGTGTTGACGGTAAATTCAGCCATTCGAGTGCTCCTTAGCTTGCAGTCTGTCCAGCCATTTGCTGGATCTGGATGACAACGAATTCGGCGGGAAGCAGGGGCGCAAACCCAACCAGAACATTCACGATCCCCATGTTGATATCGCTCTGGGTTGTGGTCGTGTTATCGCACTGGACAAAGTAGGCGTCCTGGGGTGTCTGGCCCTGGAACGCTCCTTGGCGAAAGAGCGTTTGCATGAACGATCCGATGTTGAGCCGCAGAGCAGACCACAAAGGTTCGTCGTTGGGCTCGAACACCGCCCACTGCGTGCCGCGATACAAGCTCTCTTCGATGTAGAGAGCCAGTCGCCGCACCGGAACATATTTCCACTGCGATCCGACTTCGTCGTTCCCTTGCAGCGTGCGCGCACCCCACACGACCGTGCCGTACGCGCTGAAGTTGCGGATGCAGTTGACGGCCACAGGATTCAGGAGCCCATTGTCGGCGTCGTTTAGTGCGATGTTAGGTCCGATGATTCCGGTCAGGCTGGTAGCCGTTCCAGCAGGAGCTTTCCAAACGCCGCGGCTGCCGTCGGTGCTGGCATAGATTCCCGCCACGTAGCCGCACGGCGGAAAGGGGCCTGTGGCGCCTTGGTTCAGCGGGTCGGGAGCGTTGATCCAGGGGAAGTAGAAGGCCGCATTCGCCCCGGCCGTGCCGGTGATGTCGTTGTTGGGACCGGAGTTCGACTGCAGGGAGTTGACCGTATCGGTTGAAGCGCAATCGACGATCATGAAGGCGCGGTGCGCGGCGCAGAAGCTCTCTAATGTACTGATGGTGGGCGGGTCTACCTCGCCGGGTACGCAGAGCAAATTGAAGAGATCGACGTGCACCAGCTGATTGACGCCCCCGACTCCGTTCGTGGGGTCCAGGAGAGCGTTTTCAAAGGCTCCTCCTGGCGAGGCCGGAGCAAGCTGCGCTCCATCGACGCCGCCGCTCAGGTTCGACGAACTGGCGACCAGGTTGCCCGCGGCGACAGTGGTGGCGGCCGGCGGCCCGGTGAGCGTATTCGCCTTCACCATCACGTAATTCGATTGCGCCTTGAGGATGTCGCCCACGTAGCGCCCCTGCGGATCGGGGCTGGTGGCAGACAGATTCACAAAGGATTCAACCACGGTCGCCGCTGTCTTGCCGGGGTTCGGGTTATAAACAACCTGCAGACTGAACCGGGTGGTGCTGCCGGATTGGGCCTTGATCACGATGCCGTAGTTGTTACCCCACGCGCCAAGATTGACAGCGCCTTGAGCCGCAGCCTGGAAGGTGATGCCGCCGGACGCCGCCCCGCCAGACCCGCTGCCTCCAGACGCACCACTCCCCGACCCGCCGCTGCCACCGGATGAACTGCTGCCCGATCCGCTGCCGCCGGACGAACTCCCGCCCGACGAACCACCGGACAGGGTCAGCGTGGCCGGGGCCGCGGTGCTATCGGTCAAGCGAATGATGTAGGCCTGGTTTCCGCCATTCGCAAAGAATTGTGAAACCGCATACCCAAGCGGCGCGCCTGCAATGAGCCCGCCGAACGTGCGCGCGTAATCCGCCCAACTCAGCACGATCTGCGGTGTTGTCGGACCCTGGTTGGTCCATCCCACAAAAGCGGCGATCGACGTGGCGACGCCAGTAATCGTGTGCACACCGCTGGGGAGTTCCTGGATATAAACTCCAGGATAACTAACTGTAGTTGACATTCAGCCCATCCTTTCTCAATGCTTCACGAGCCAAGCCCAACGGCATTCGGTTCCGAGTCGGAGACCAATTTCAGATCTTGTACCGGCACGACAAACGACAGCTTACGAACCACTTCCACCACCGCGTAAGCCTTCACCAACGCGCCCGAATCCGAGAATCCGATGATCCTTCCCTCGAACTCTTCGTTGCTGCAGCCAAGGCTCGCAGCCTCTTCCTGATTGGCCAGGAAGACGCTATTCGCCGAAAATCTTACACGGCTCCCAATGTCCGTACGAGCCTCCCGCGAAACGACACAAATAAGCAGTGCTACCGCTGAATATGTCGCATAGCAATTCGGCCGCCAATTGAATCTGTCGTTTCTCCACACGCGACACAAGGGCGTGCGAGTTCACGTAGCCAGGAGTATCCGTAACAAAGAAACAGGCTTAGGGAATATCTTGCTGAGTCGCTTGTCTTTCAGCCTGTTCCTGGATTCGCGAGGACTGCGACGATGGATGGTGCAAACTGCTGCAGTGAGCCTGCCGCCCGATAGCTGAATCCGCGCAGGGGTGTCGCTGGCTTTCGATGAGAATTTGTAAGGGAGTTTGTACACTGGCGGTACCCGGCTGCAACGACTGACACTCAACTGCAACATCCTGCAGTGCGCGTTGACAAACGATTTCCGTCGAACCTGGGGCCCAGCAGATAAAGGTAGAATCGCCGCGCCGGAGCGCTCCGCGACGAGTTCCGCGGTCACTACCGATCACCACCACCACTGCTCAAGACGACAACGGCCCAAGCGTATTGCCTGGGCCGTCGCGGTGAACTGTGGATTTTGGGCTAAGGCCACCGCGCTGCCGCGAGTGCCCTGGCATTTTCACCTATGCTCCCAAGCCGCGGTTGCCAGTTGGCGCTACCCGTTAGACGGACTCCTTGGGCGACAGTGTCGTCGCTCCATTGGAAGAATCGCCACCCTGCACATCGGGTCGAGGGATACAGCATATTACCGTGAAGAATGCGGTAGCGTCCCAAGCGAGATAATCCTCTCCGCTGGGGCAACCGTCGGGGTCTGGGGCGCGATGACTTAGACTTCAGTCACCTCACGTACTTTACTGCTTGAGAGGTTTCCCTGCATCTTTTTGGACAGCCTCCTTCCCCGTACGAAGTGAATTTACTCCCAATATTCATGCGGCGTCAACACCTCTCTCAAAGTCTCGCGCAACGAGTTAATCGAGAGAAGCCGGAGTCGGGGAGTACGTTTCCGATTCCGCCCGTGTCAGCGGAGAGTCTCCGCACCGGCAGTAATCGACGTACGCGCATTTGCCAGATGAATCGCGCGGTCGAGATCGGCCACAAGATCCTCTTCGTCCTCGATCCCCACAGAGATTCTGACCAGGTCCAACGGCAGTTCGCGCTGTGCCAGAACTGCAGACGGAACGCTCGCATGAGACATGCATCCGGGCAGGCTGATCGATGAGTTGACGCTGCCAAAGCTGACCGTGATGCGAAAGAGTTCCGCATGCTCGGCGATCGCTTTCGAGACTTCAACCGAACCCGTTGTGAAGCTCAGCACCGCACCCGGTCCGCGCGCCTGCGAATGCTGCATCGCATAGCCCGGGTCTTCACTGAGTCCTGGGAAGTAAACCCGCTTGATGTCCTTATGGCTGGCGAGAAATTTCGCAATCGTCAGCGCGTTCTTTTGCTGGCAATCCAACCTGAGCTTCAGAGTCTTCACACCACGCAGCAGCAGAAAGCAATCGAACGGCGCAAGCGCATTGCCTTCCGCATTCTGCATGAAGTAAATTTGTTCGGCCAGTTTCTCGTCCTTCACGACGACCACTCCAGCAGTCACGTCGTGATGCCCGCACAGGAATTTTGTCGCCGAGTGCACAACGATGTCGGCTCCGAGATCGAGAGGATTCTGCAGGTAAGGCGACATGGTGCTGTTATCCACGGTCAGCAGCGCGCCGTTCGCATGAGCCATGGCGGCGATGCGGCGAAGGTCGAGCACACGGAGCAGCGGATTGGTCGGCGACTCGACATGAATGAGTCGTGTACCCGGCGTGATGTGCCGCTCAAAGCCTTCCAGATCGCATGCATCGGCGTAACGCGCCACAATGCCATTGCGGTCAAGCACCTTCGAAAACAGGCGACACGTTCCGCCATACAGATCGCTGTCGGCAAGAATCTCGTCTCCGCTTCGCAGAAGCTTCGTTACGGTGCTGATGGCCGCCATTCCGCTGGAGAAGCAAAACCCCCGGGTTCCATTCTCCAGCAGCGCAAGATGCTTCTCGAGTACCGCGCGTGTGGGATTGCCGCTGCGCGAATAGTCGTACTCGCCAAACGAGTCCGCATGCTCCTGCTCAAATGTCGCGGTCTGGTAGATGGGCGTGGAAATCGGGCGGAAGCTGTCTCCCGGCGCGGGATCGAAGCTCACAAGGCGGCTAGCGAATTTCATGGGAAACCTCTTCCGTTGCGCCAACACATGCTGCGGCAGCAAAGGCCTGCTCCAGGTCGGCGATGATGTCTTGCGGTGCTTCGAGTCCAACCGAAAGGCGTATGAGTCCATCCGAAATGCCGAGCCTTCTCCGCAGTTCCGGATCGAGATCGGCGTGCGTCGTTGAAGATGGATGGGTGATCAGCGTCTCCAGACCGCCCAGGCTCTCGGCGCGCGAACAAAGCTGCACGCTGTTCAATGCGCGAATGGCCGCGTCGACTCCGGCTTTCAATTCGAAGGCGATCATTGCACCCGGAGCGCGCTGCTGTTTCTCGGCTAGAGCCTTCTGCGGAAACGATTCGAGCCCTGGAAAGTAGACCCGCTCGACTGCCGGATGCATCTCAAGCCATTGAGCGATGAGCAATGCGCCTTCGCAATGAAGCCTGAGACGAGCCGGCAAAGTCTTCATCCCCTGCAGCGTAAGCCAGGCCTCGAAGGGAGCCTGCGTGGTTCCGATGGTCTTGCGGATCAAGCGAAGACGCTCCAGCAAACTCGCATCGCGCGTGGCCAGCGATCCGCCGACCGTCGCATTATGACCGTCGATGTATTTTGTCGTTGAAAGCACGGAGATGTCCGCGCCGAGTTCGAGCGGCTTTTGCAGGATCGGGGTCAGGAAGGTGTTGTCGACCGCAAGCAGAATCGAATGACGCCTGGTAATCTGCGCCACCGCTTCAATATCAGTCAGCTTCAGCGTGGGATTGCCCGGCGTCTCAATGAAGACGATTCGGGTTGCAGGAGTTATTGCGGCTTCCACAATGGCCAGGTCGGAGGTGTCGACAAACGACGCGGTGATCCCGAGACCGTCGAGCACCTCGCGAAATAACCGCATGGTGCCGCCGTACACGACGCCGGAAATCACGGCGTGGTCGCCGGATTTCAGCACGGAGAGAAAGAGCGTGGTGACCGCGGCCATGCCGGTGCGGAAGCAAACAGCGGGCGGCGTTCCTTCAAGCGCTCCGATCGCTTTTTCGAGAGCGTCGACCGTTGGATTGGAAACGCGCGAGTAGCTGAAGCCCTTGTCGACACCGACAGCATCGTGAACAAACGTGCTGGTCTGGTAGAGCGGAAACAGAATCGAACTGGCGTGAGAATCCAGTGTTCGTCCGCCGTGAATTGCAACTGTAGAATCCTGAAGGTCTTGTGTACTCAACGCAATCTCCATGAACGCTGGTGAAGAGCATCTAGAAACAACTCAGCCGCCGAGGTCATCCCAGGCGGCTGCCAGTATGGAGATCGAGTCGGGTGAACTCAGACATCCGAAGCTGGCCTGCGACCGCCTGGGTTGCGCATGGCCATCGGCATTCGAGAAGTTGGAATCATCGTCACTCGTCGGGTCGTGCCTTTAAGAAAGTTCTTTCATGCTACCATGACCCGCATTTGATCCGCCAACGGGCTGCTCGTTCAAGACTCGACACCGAGAGTCGACGACCGCGGCCCGGCAGCCAGCCGAACCGGCGTCTGAATCCAACCTCGATTAGCACAGATGTTTCTGAAGCAAGCGTCAGAGGCTTATTACGTTGATTTTATTTGCCTTATCTAGCGAATTGGCCCGTGTCCCTTGAAAGGGCGACTGGCGCTGCTCTGCGAAAAGCTGTGGTACGAGAACCCTTTGCTCCGATTGTAACGTTTTTATTTGCAAATACTTACCTTTAATACTCGACGCTTTGCCCAGTTTCGTGACCACCGTCACAGTTTTCTGAAAGCCTTCGCCCTAAACTCAGTAAATGGTTATCGATATAACTTTATCGAATAGACCACCCGCCAGAGAATGCGCGGCCGGTCTATGACCCAGGCGAACCTGAGACGGCTGACCGCACCGCTCTTTCAACCGGCAGCGGCCCTTGAGCGGCCTCAGAAAAACAGGCAAGAAAGACAAGAAGAGGAGAACATGACAAATTTCGAGACATTTCTAAGCGCAGATCAAGACCAGAGACCTCCAGTCGCCACCAAGGAAGAACTGGACGCCCTTGTGGAACGTGTCAAAGCCGCTCAGCAGAAATTCGCCAGCTTCTCGCAAAAGCAGGTGGACCACATTTTCCGCAATGCTGCCCTGGCCGCCGCCGACGCTCGCATCCCCCTGGCCGAACTGGCTGTGGAAGAGACCGGTATGGGAGTCCTGGAAGACAAGGTCATCAAGAACCACTTTGCGTCCGAGTACATTTACAACAGCTACAAGGATGAGAAGACCTGCGGCATCCTCAGTCAGGACGACGAAGCCGGCACCATCACAATTGCCGAGCCGGTGGGTCTGATCTGCGGCATCGTTCCGACCACGAACCCGACTTCGACAGCGATCTTCAAGACCCTGATCAGCCTCAAGACGCGCAACGGCATTATCATCAGCCCTCACCCGCGGGCGCGCAAATGCACCTGCGTCGCTGCCCGCCTGGTGCTGGAGGCCGCGGTAGCTGCCGGCGCTCCCGAAGACATTATCGGGTGGATCGACGAGCCTACAGTCGAACTTTCCAACCAGTTGATGCGTCACCCGGCGGTCAAGCTGATCCTGGCCACAGGCGGTCCGGGCATGGTGCACGCCGCGTATTCTTCCGGCACGCCTGCCATTGGCGTCGGCGCCGGCAACACGCCGGTAGTGATCGACGAAACGGCCGACCAGACGCGCGCCGTGGCTTCCATCCTGATGTCGAAGACCTTCGACAACGGCGTCATCTGCGCCTCAGAGCAGGCGGTGATTGCCGTGGACGCGATCTATGAGTCCATCCGCGACCGCTTCTCCCGTCACGGCGGATACATCCTCAACAAGAAGGAAACCGAAGCGGTTCGCGCCATCATCCTGGTGAACGGCGGCGTGAATGCCAAAATCGTGGGCCAGTCCGCGCCCAAGATTGCAGCGCTGGCGGGCATCAGCGTTCCGGCCACCACCAAGGTGCTCATAGGCGAAGTGACGGATGCAACCGTTGCCGAGCCGTTCGCGCACGAGAAGCTTTCCACCATTCTCGCGCTCTATCGCGCCAAGGACTTCAAGGATGCCGTGGTCATTGCCGGCAAACTGGTGACGCTGGGCGGCATCGGACACACTTCTGTGCTCTACACCGACCAGGACCAGCAGAAGGAGCGCGTGAACTACTTCGGCGCGCAGATGAAGACTTCGCGCATCCTGATCAACACGCCGTCTTCTCACGGCGGCATCGGCGATCTTTACAATTTCAGCCTCTCGCCCAGCCTGACCCTGGGCTGCGGAAGCTGGGGAGGTAATTCCGTGTCGGAGAATGTGGGGCCAAAACACTTGCTTAACAAGAAGATCGTTGCCAAGCGCGCAGAAAACATGTTGTGGCACAAACTGCCCAGCTCGATTTATTTCCGCCGCGGTTGCGTGCCGGAAGCGTTGAAGGAGATTGCCGGCAAACGGCGCGCCCTCATCGTTACCGACGACTACCTTTTCCGCAACGGCTATGCCGACGATTTGATAGACGCACTCAAGAAGCTGGGATTGGAGGTGGACGTCTTCTCGCAGGTGAAGGCCGATCCGAACCTGTCCACGGTGCGCAAGTGCGTTGAGGTCATGAACGGCTTCCAGCCCGATGTGATCGTCGCTCTCGGCGGCGGCTCGCCCATGGACGCGGCCAAGATCGCCTGGGTGATGTACGAGCACCCCGAAGTCGATTTCGAGGACCTGGCCCTGCGCTTCATGGATATCCGCAAGCGCATTTACAAGTTCCCCAAGATGGGCATCAAGGCCAAGCTGATCGCCATCCCGACCACCTCCGGCACCGGCTCAGAAGTGACGCCGTTCGCAGTGGTGACCGACGACGCGACCGGAAAGAAGTATCCCATCGCCGATTACGAACTGACGCCGAACATCGCCATCATCGACGCCAACCTGGTAATGAATCTGCCCAAGGCGCTCACCGCGGCAGGCGGCATCGACGCGGTGGTTCATGCTCTGGAAGCCTATGTGTCCATCATGGCGAACGAGTATACAGACGGCCAGGCCCTGCAGGCGCTCAAGCTGCTCAAGCAGTACCTGCCATCCGCATACAAGAATGGCGCCAAGGACCCGGTGGCGCGCGAAAAGGTGCACAACGCCGCGACTTTGGCCGGCATCGCTTTTGCGAATGCCTTCCTGGGCGCCTGCCACTCCATGGCGCACAAGATCGGCGCTGCGTTCCACCTGCCTCACGGACTGGCGAACGCCCTGCTGATCAGCAATGTGATCCGCTACAACGCCAACGATAATCCCACCAAGCAGGCGGCCTTCTCGCAGTACGACAGGCCCAAGGCCCGGTGCCGTTATGCCGAGGTTGCGGACCATCTGGGATTGGGCGGAACAACCAAGGACGAGAAAGTCGCAAACCTGATTCAGTGGGTGGACGAACTGAAGGCGCAGTTGGACATTCCCACATCCATTCAGGCAGCCGGAGTCAGCGAGAGCGACTTCCTGGCCAGGCTGAAGGCCGTGTCCGTCGATGCCTTTGACGACCAGTGCACGGGCGCCAATCCCCGCTACCCGCTCATCAGCGAGTTACAGGCGATTCTGCTGGACAGCTTCTACGGCCGTCCGTTCGTTGAACTGACCGAGAGGCAGGAGACCGAGACCGCTGCCCCGACGGCCAAGCCGGCTTCCAAAGCCAAGGTCGAGGCCACGGTGCATGTGAAGGTGCAGGAACCCACTCTTACCAAGTAAATCTCTCGCTGGAGAGGAAGACAAGCCAGTTAGTTCGGCTTGTCTTCCTCTCCGGAAGAATCTCTCAAACTAAACACCGGCCGCAGCTTGTAGGTGGGGAATCGGTAGGTCGGAATCGGTAGACCGGGACAGGTAGGCCTGGAGTGGTAGGCCGGGACTTTAGTCCCGGCAACCCACCAGTCAAAATCCACCCGGGCTTTAGCCCCTGAGGTATGCTCTTCGGTCATTTCTTCCCCGAGCCGCCTCTGTCCGCGGCGTTGTTCAGACCCGGGCTTTCTCCACTTCTCGATCGCCGGAGGTAAGTGCAATCGCAGTAGTAGGAGAGAGGTTCGCCAGGGGCTGAACTCCGTGTCTTTCAATATGGGACGATATACCGTAAGGTGACGCATGTCACTGTGATTTAGATCACCAGGAACGAGCATGACAGAAAGGAATCTAGAATGCAGCGCCTCAACGAGAATGCACAGCTGGCGACAGGAGGAGAACAATGACCATCTCTTCTGAAACCTTGGTATTGTGGGCCCTGCTGCCTCTTCTAGCCGGTGTCGTTCTTCAACTGCTTGCCGCCCGATTCCTCTCCGCGCGTGCCAAAGGCGTTCTGGCGCTCGTCTGGTGCCTGCCCAGCCTGGCGGCTGTTGCAGCCACGTTCGTTCGCGTCCGTCTGGGTGGCCCCATCGATTTCAACGCCATGCCGTGGGACGGCCCGCTGGCGCTGGTCTTCCATGTGGACGCGCTGAGCCTGATGTTTGCGGCCATGGGCACGGGATTGGGTGCAATCGTTCTGCTCTATTCGATTGGTTATATGGCCCACGACCGCGCGGCAACACGCTTTTATGCCTTCATGCTCATCTTCATCTGCGGCATGGTGGGCCTGGTCTATAGCGCCAATCTGTTCTTCCTTTATCTCTGCTGGGAAGCGATGGGCCTGTGCTCCTTCAGCCTGGTCGGCTTCTGGTACGAGAAAAAAGAGGCAGTTGCCGGTGCGCGCAAGGTACTGCTGATGACTCACCTGGCCGGTTACGGGCTGCTGGCCGCCATTCTGCTGATCTATTCGCGCACCGGCAGCGCGCTGTGGACCGACCCTGCCGTGGCCCACTCCTTCACCGCGGGCGTCTACACGCTGATGCTTGTGGCCCTGCTGGCCAAGAGCGTTCAGTTCCCGCTGCACACCTGGATTCCCGAAGCCATGAACGCCCCCACGCCGGTCAGCGCGCTGCTTCACGCCGCCTGCTACGTCAAGGCCGGCGTCTATCTGGCGGCCCGCATGCACTCCTTCGGTCCGTGGCCCGCTTCCTGGGGCATGGTCATGATGGGTCTCGGAACAGTCACCATGGTGGTGGGCGTGGTCTACGCCATGGTGCAGCACGATCTGAAGCGCATGTTGGCCTTCCACACGGTCAGCCAGATCGGCTACATCATTACCGGCTTCGGCCTGGGCACGCCGCTGGGAATCGCCGCCGGCCTGCTGCATTGCCTGAACCACAGCCTCTTCAAGGGCGGCCTGTTTCTCTCGGCAGGATCCGTGCAGCACGCCACGGGCACCCGCGACATGAACCAGCTTGGTGGTCTGGCGCGCCGCATGCCGCGCACCTCCGTGGTCTGGCTCATCAGCGTCGGCAGCATGATGGGCGTTCCCTTCATGAGCGGATTTGCCAGCAAATGGCTGCTCTACACCGCGGCTCTTCAGGCCGGGCAGGTGGTACCGGCGCTGGTCGCCTGGGTGGTCAGCGTGGGCACGGTCTTCTCCTGCGTCAAGGCCACCAGTAGCGTCTTCCTCGGCCCCACCACGCCGCAGTCCGAGGGTGCGCATGAGTCGCCTCCCACCATGGTCTGGGCGCTCGGGCTGTTCGCCTTGGGCAGCGTAGTTCTTGGTCTGGCTCCGCAGTTGGCCGTAAATTACATCATCAATCCCATCCTGCCGGTGCTGGGCATGGCAACGGTGCAAGTCTCCTGGTTCGGCCTGACCCCGGCCGCCGGTTCCTGGTGGACCACTGGCGGCCTGATGCTGGGGTTGGTTTCGGCCGGCGCCGGCGTTCTCTTCTACTTCGTGGCCGGTTCCTCTCGCGCGCGCGTTCTCGCCGCCGAGCCGAAGCTCGTCCTGGCCGGGGCAACCGGCGGTGGAGGCGTGGGCGTCTTCACCGGCGGCGAATCGATTTCCGGACCCAGCCGCCTCCCGGCGAGCGAGTTTTCGGTGATTCTCAAGAAGCATTGGGCGCCGTTTTATCGCAACACCGATGTGGACCGCGTCTATCTGGGCATTTGGAACGTATTGAAATCCCTCTCATCCGCCCTCGGCGGCGTCATGGCCTGGGCAGAAAAGTCCACTATCGCCTGGACCGTTCTGCTGTCTGCTGCCGTCTTCTCTGCCGCGCGCGGCCTTCCATCCGTCGTTGCCGGAAGTGTTTATCCAGGCGCCGAAACCCTGCCGCCGCTTCTGGGCCTCGGCTGTGCACTGGCTCTGGCCGCACTGTTGGTAGCCGCAAGCGCGCAGAAGACTTGGCATTCGCTTCTGCCCCTTCTGACTCTGAGCGGAACCTCCGCCGTGGCCGCTACGTTGGTGTCGCAGCCCTTGGCGCGGCTGGCTCTGCTGGAGTTCGCTTCCCTGCTCGCTCTTGCGCTGCTGTGGCGCACAGCCACGCGACGCGCCGCGTGGATCTACACCGTGGTCGTGGCGCTCTCGGCCTTGAGCCTGGTCGCTGGACAACTCAGTCTCGGGGCCGGCGCCGCCGACTGGGCACGTCCGCTGTTGCTCGCCGGATTCGTACTCAAGCTGGCCATTGTTCCGCTGCTGCTCTGGCTGCCGCCCGTTGCCGCCGCAGCCCCGGCGCTAGTCGTCGGCCTCATCATCGCCGTGGTCGACATCGCGGCCTTCGGGGAGCTGTACCTCATCGCTCAGGCGCATCCCGAGTTTCTCGCCCCCCATGCGTTCTGGATTGCCGCCGCGCTTGCCTCCTCGCTTCTGGCCTCGCTGCTGATGTTGACCCAGCGCAATATGAAGCGGCTGCTGGCGCTCTCAACCATTGAAGACACCGGCTTCCTGCTTCTCGGCGTTGTCTCGGCCACGCAAATCGGTCTGAGCGGAGCACTCTTGGCCGCCACAGTCCACGCCGTGGCCAAGGCGCTCCTATTCATCTCGCTCAGCGCTCCGGAAGCAGACGGCGCCCTGACCGACGACGTGCACGGCCTGGCCACACGCTATCCCTTCAGTGCCGCTGGATTCCTGGCGGGCATGTTGGCCATGCTCGGCGTGCCTCCGCTGCTGGGCTTTGCCGGACGCTGGCGGCTCTATCAAACCGCGGCGGAGATGAATCACTGGCTCCTCGCCGGCTTCATTCTCTCTTCGATGTTTGCGCTGGTGGCCTACGTGCTTTGTTTGACGCGCTGCTGGTGGGGACCTGGCCCGCAGCCCAATTCAGCCGCCAATCCATGCGAAGCCTCGTCTTCCACCGCTGAACCCTGGCCCCTGCGCCTCGCAATCGTGGCCCTGATCATCGCTCTACTGGCCGGCGGTCTCTGGCCCAATCTGCTGCTCGCCCTGACGGGAGGAGTTCAATGAACATTCTTGAGAAGCTGATGCATAAAAGCCGTTGCAAGAGTCCGTCGCTCTTCCACCTGAACACCGGCAGTTGCAACGGCTGCGACATCGAACTGGTCACCTGCCTGTCTCCGCGCTATGACGTCGAACAGCTCGGCATTCACCTTGAAGGCAGTCCGCGCCACGCCGACATTCTCTGCGTCACCGGCCCGGTGACCCGCGCCACGCTCGAAGCCGTCAAGACCGTCTACGCGCAGGTCTGCGAGCCCAAGGCGGTGGTCGCGCTCGGCTCCTGCCCCGCATCCTGCAACGTCTTTGCCGGCAGCCCGGTCATCGAAGGGCCGCTCAGCAAGCACATTCCCGTTGATGTCTACGTGCCCGGCTGCCCGCCCCATCCGGACGCCATCATCAACGGCATCGCCCGTGCCGCTGAAATACTTGCCCAACGCGGCGTGCGCGAAGAGAGCAAAGGAGAACCCCAGAAATGAACCTGTCCGGACTGATTCATCTGTTCGTGTTTCCGGGGCTTCTCTTCGCCGTTCCAGCCGCATGGTTTTTCGTCTGGGGCGAGCACAAGGCCGCGGCCCGCATGCAGCGGCGCATCGGGCCTCCCCTGCTGCAACCCTTCTATGACTTCGTGAAACTGCTGGGAAAACGCACGCCCTCGCGGCACGGCATCGAGGCTGATCTGCTCCGTCTTTACCCGGCGCTTTCGGTGCTTTCGCTGCTCGGCGCTCTGGCTCTCTTGCCCGTCTTCCCTGCCGGCCTCAGCTTCTCGGGCGACGGCATCCTGCTGGTGGCGCTGCTTGAGCTGCCATCCATCTGCTTCATCCTCGCCGGCTTCACCTCCGGCTCCATCTACGGCGAAATCGGCGCCATCCGCGAAGCCGTGCTGAGCGTCGCCAACAACCTCGTCTTCCTCCTCGCCATCGTCACGGTTGCGGTCACCAGGCAGACCTTCCAGCTTGCCGATCTGGCTGGTCCGTCGACCAATCCCGGCCACTGGCTGGGCGTTTTGGGCATCCTGCTCTGCATCCCCGCAAAGTTGCGGCTCAACCCCTTCTCCACCTCGAGCGCCGAGCAGGAGATTTATTCAGGCCCGCTCACGGAGTATGCAGGCGCCGCGCTCGGCATGTGGAAGCTGGCCCACGGTTTGGAGTGGGTCGCGCTCACCGGCCTTGTTTCAACATTGGTTCTTCCCGTCGGCGAACCGTGGATTCTACACGTCCTCCTGTTCGTGGCAGTCTCGTTTGTCCAGGTGTTGCTGCTTTCGGCCGTCGCGGCCGGCACTGCGCGTTTCACGCTGGACAGATCTATCCGTTTCTATTGGCAGTGGGCGGCCATTCTCGCCGTCCTCGCCGTCTCCTCCGCCATTTACATGGGGTTCCGTTCATGAACATCTTCCGCCTCATTTTCGAGAATCTTCGCCATGGCACGGTGTCTTTCCCTTTGCCACACAAGCACGAGTGCACCAGCAGCGAATATCGCGGCCTGATTCAGAACGATGCGGAACGCTGCATCGGTTGCGGAAGCTGCGCCTACGTCTGCCCCACGGCGGCCATCGAAGTGACTCGCAGCGGCGACGCGTACCGCTGGACCTACGATCCCGGCAAATGCACCTTCTGTGCACGCTGCATCGACCGTTGCAGGCCAAAGACACTCACCCAGGAGTCGTTGCTCCCCCCGCTCTATAGCGCCGAAGGTGATCTGAAGCAGGTTCTTGACATGGTGAGGAAAAAGCCGGTGCGTCCCGCAGCGCCAGCAGCCGCTCCAGCCAAGCCCGCGCCCCCGGCAAACCCGGAACCGGCTGTATAGGCCTCTGACCGCTTGATGTCGCGCCAAATCTGGGTGCCCCTGGTCCCGCATTTGGGACCTGGGAAAGCAGAGACTCAAGGTGCCACTTCATGCTGTCAGAGACCCAGACAGCAAGAAAGAGGATCCTATGACCGAAACAGTTGGCTTTGAAAAAACGCTCCAGGAACTGGGGCTTGGCGAAAGCTGGAAATGGGACAAGGGCTCCTGGTGGCTCACGCCGCTGGATGCAGCGAATGTGCGCGCAATCGCTCAGCGCATGATTCAACTTGAAGCCCGGTTCGTCGCCATCACCGCCATCGAGCGTCCCGACAAGGAAATTCGCCTCGATTACCAGTGGGACCTGGACGGCAAACTGCTCAGCTTTGTCAGTGCCACATCGGCGCAGCAGATCCCCACCATTGCCGATCTGTGCCCCGCAGCCGACTGGGTCGAACGCGAAACGCATGAGTACTTCTTCGTCGAGTTCACCGGCCGCGAAACGACCAAGCCATTGATGACTCGCGCCGGCGATCCGCTCGGCATCAACCTGCACAAGGAGGTCGCGCAATGAGCTTCCGCATCCCCATCGGCCCCTACCACCCCGCGCTCGAAGAGCCATACAAACTCGAACTGATCTGCGACGGCGAAACGGTGCAGGACGCCGTGATGAACGTCGGCTTCAACTTTCGCGGCATCGAGTATCTTGCCGAACGCCGCAACTATCTGCAGGGAATTACGCTGGTAGAGCGCGTTTGCGGCATCTGCTCCAATGTGCATTCCCTCTCTTTCTGCCAGGCCGTGGAACAGCTCACCGGAGCCGAGCCACCGGAGCGCGCCCTCTATATTCGCGTCATCCTTTCTGAATTGGAACGCCTGCATTCGCATCTTCTCTGGTCCGGCATTGCCGCCAAGCTCATCGGGTTCAAGACCATTTTCATGACCTGCTTCACACTCCGCGAAAAGGTCATGGATGCGCTCTCGGCCATCTCCGGCAACCGCGTGAACTATGGAATGAACCGCATCGGCGGCGTCAATCGCGATATTGCCGATCCGCACGCGGTCCTCAACATTCTCGAGGAGATGGAGCAC
The DNA here is from genome assembly GCA_049516495.1 of Occallatibacter sp. Taxonomy (GTDB): domain Bacteria; phylum Acidobacteriota; class Terriglobia; order Terriglobales; family Acidobacteriaceae; genus Telmatobacter. Next base: position 22,924 of record JBEKTB010000014.1, on the reverse strand, counting down.
GGAATCACCCGCACCATCATCCCCATCTTTCTAAACGACAAGACAGTCGCATCGCGCTGCAAGGGCGTCGGCATTCTTACCACGGAACACGCCAAGGCTATGGGGGCTGTCGGCCCACTGGCGCGCGCATCGGGCATTGGCCAGGACATCCGCCGCGCGGCGCCCTACGCCGCTTACGACCGTTTCCAATTCATTGTGCCCGTTGAAACCGCCGGCGATGTGCAGGCTCGCCTTGTTGTTCATGCTCTGGAAATGATCGAGAGCTGCAACATCCTGCGCCAGGCGCTCACCACTCTGCCCGAGGGTCCATTTCAAACCACACCGCCAACCGCCGCGCGCTTCAAGGTGCCTGCGGGTACGGCGATCAGCCGCGTCGAAGCGCCCCGCGGCGAAGTGCTCTATCAAATCACTTCCAATGGAACGGATATCCCCGAGCGCGTCCGCGTGCGCACGCCTACGTTCATGAATATGGCAACGGTCCGTTTCGCGGTTCTCGGGCAGGAACTTGCCGACTCGCCGTTGATCCAGGCCTCGTGCGATCCGTGCTACTCATGCACCGACCGTTGAAGGGTTTTCCGGAAACTCCGGAGTGTTCTTACAAGCGTTCCTCATTCTGAATGAGGTTACGGTGCGGAGCCGCGCTGTCTACCTGTGTCTGGCACCACAGGTGGACAATGCGGCACACGCCACACTTCCCTGCCTCCTCGGAAAGGTTCGGCTACGGAACCTCTGAATAAGTTGGAGATTTGAAGGGCACGGGCTTCAGCCCGTACATAAGATCTGCAAAATCAACCGGGCTTTAGCCCCTGAGGGACGAGCGGGCCTGCCGCAGGAACTTGTTCAGAGATTCCATAACATGTGAAGGTGTTTGAAGTCACAGATATTGAATGATAGCCCGCTTCATATATTTGTTCTCCAGCAATTGCGCGATGCGTTTCACGATGGTGCGCCGCAGGCCAAGCTCAACTGGAATGTTGGGATCCTGATGCGCTTCGTTGATCCTTGTGCCGACGGCAAACTTCACAATGTCGCTATCGAGCAGCAGGTTCGCCAGGCGCACGGCTGGATTGGACTTCATGTCTTCGGGAGCGAATCCCTCTTCAAGCAGACGAAGCACTTCGCTCAGAGTCAACATTCCCTCCGTCACCAGGTCAAAGCCCTCCATTCTTGAAGCGGGCGGGATCTTTGGATGGAGCGGTTGCCCGGCGTCCATCTTGATGGTGCGGTTCAGCAACCGCGCAATAATATTGGCCGTCGTTCCGCCGCAAATCACCTTGCGCCCCGGTGTCTGTTCCGCCATTTTGGCGAGATCGCGATCGTGAGAAAAACTGAACGGCGGCCCGGTCAATACTAGCAGTTGACGAGGACTTCTGAAGTACACCACCCCGCAGGTAATGTCGTCTTTCGCCGTGAGACCATCGATCTCTTCAGCTTTCGCAACTAGCAACCGCGATAACTCGCGGGCCGAGATGTAAGGATTCCAGCGAATCTGCTCGCGCACAAATTTGTCGGCGTTCTCCAGTCCCCAACCGCTTGGCGTGCGAAACTCGCCCATGCCCGCCTGCGTGATGCCATCGGAAAAGAAGACAATGCGATCCTCGCGCTGCACATCAAAAACGGAGAAGCTAATCACGCGGTCCTGCCAGCGCTTGGGACGCATTTCGGTTTTCGAAATGCTCAACTCGCCCTTGGGCCGAACCAGCAGAAAAGGCGGGTTCCCGTGCTCGATGATGCGCGTCTCCCCCGTGCTGGCCATGTCGACGATGGTGAACGTCGAGTAGCTGATTTTTCGCACGCTGCAGATGGGCAGCGTATCCATGATGATTTCGGCGGATTTGAGCGTGTCCATCGCGCTGGCAGTGAACTTCAATGCCATCGTGGCCGTCATCGTGGCCAACACGCTGGCTTTCACTCCGCTGCCCAGGCCATCCGAAAGAACGGAGACAATGCGGCCTTCGTGTTTCACCTTCTCAGAAAGAAAGACGTCGCCGCAGATCAACTGGCCGTTCTTGGCCCGTTGACAGAAATCAACCTCGATATAGCTCTCAACGGCCCCGGGCACTGTTTTCTCCGGCGTCGCCGTCGTCAGCCTCTTCCGGGCGAAACGAACTCACGATGGAATTGAGAATGACTTCCGAATCGGCGGCGTTTTCGCCCAGAAGATAAGCGATCTGCTGCACGGTCTTCAGGTTCTTCTCGATGACTTGCTGGGCGCGCCCGATGATCTGCTCTTTTTGAAAGGTGGGTTCAGTAATGTCCTGAAAGATACCTCCAACCACGGCATACGGCTCGATCGTAAAAATACTTGTGTTCAAAATACTTCGTCCATGGCGGATGTCGTGGCTCACAATGTCTTCGCCCGAATCGAGCACGCGACGGAACAGATTGGAGAACGGCAATACCCCGCGCGGAACGGCGCCCTCAAGTTTTTCCGGCTGCTCCTCGTCGGCTGGGAAGAGCTGCGAGAAATTTGGATTGCACTCGATGATCTTCAGGTCCTCGTCCACGATCACAACTGCGGCCGGCATTCTGCGGAGAAGCGCGTTGGCCTTTTTCTGCGCCAGCTTGCGGGTGTAGGTCGCGCACATCATGCGCTCCGCGTTGCCCGCCAGCAAAGCGTGAGCAAAGTCGCGGCAGGATTGATATCCGCAGCCGCCGCAGTTCAGCTCGTCCTCGGCGGAATACTGCCCCACCCAGCGCAACGCTTCACGCAACGGCAGTTCACCATATTTCTTGGGCGCAATTGGCGAGACTGCATGGCGCTCGGCGATATCGAGCGTGACTTTGCGCGACAAGCCGACTGAAGGCTTTGCGTATTGGACGATGTCGTAGCGGCGCCGCGCAATCGAAGTATCCGACGTGGCCTTGGGCCCGTTGATGCAGGAGCCCGCGCACGCGGTCATCTCCAGAAAGATGCTCCGGTCAGGCTTCCATCCGGGAATATCCTTGAGCGCCCGCTCAACGTTTGGGATTCCCGAGAAGGACATGAACTCGAAATTTTCGATCCCCAGGTCGCAGGCAATGCCTTGAGCCATGCCGCCCTCAACGGCATAGAGCACACCTTCCTGCGCCTCTTCCGGCTCAAAGCGATCCGTGGGCGTTTCGACGACCTGCGCGAGGCGAATGCTGTTCAAATTCAGCCAACGTTCCAGGTCGTCAAAGCCAAGCACCACATCCAGAAGCTCGGGATGCAGTTCGGCCTCCTTCTTTTTCGCAAGGCAAGGCCCGATAAAGACAATTGCAATGTCGTCCCCATAATGCGAGCGCAGCAATTTGCAGTGCGCCAGAAGAGGTGACAGCAGGTCCGTTACCTGGGGCTGGCATTCCGGGTGATACATGCCGATGAAATCGACGACGGAGGGACATGCGGGCGAGATCCATATCCGCTTCGGCTCACTGCGCATCAGCGCCGATATACCGGCCGAGACTTGCTGCGCGCCCAACGCGGTTTCCGATACAGCAAAGAATCCCAACTCCTTCAGGCCATGAATCATCTGCGCCGGCCGCACGCCGGGAAACTGTGCCACAAACGAAGGATCAAGCGAGGCGATGACCTTGCGCCCGCTCGTCATGAGCGCCTGTGCGCTGGGCAAATCGTTGCGGACTTGAATTGCGCTGCTGGGGCAGGCGAGCACGCAACTGCCGCACATGATGCAAAATCCCGGCATGACCTGCGAATAACTGTCTTGTACACGAATCGCTTTTACCGGGCACTCGCGGATGCACTTGTGGCAGTCCTGGCATTCGTGCTTCTTCGTGTAGATGGGATCAAGCTGCTCCATGGTCGACCCCAAGGGCCATGCCCGGCTGCTGCAGCAGTTCGCGCAATCTTGCCGCAGTCACGCCGTGGTGCAGCTTTCCGCGAATCATCAGATTGGGACCTTGCATGCATTCGCCCTGGCAAAGCCGTCCTGTCATCCGCAGGGAGGCGTTCGCTCCGGGACTCTGCACATAGTTCTTCAGAATGGCGAGATTCTCCGAGTTCCCGCGCGCAAAACAGGCTGTACCATAGCAGACGACAATTTCAACAGGATCGTTTTCAGTAGGCATAGATCGGACTCTTTACACTTGCAGCTGTACTCACTACGAAAACTAAAATTGACATCACACTCGCGGGGCCGTACGCTGCGCCTTTTACGCCGCTCTTCATCCTCAAATGAACAGTCGAACGGGTGAAACCAGCCGCGCCCGCGTTTAACTTCCCGGAATTGGAACACGGAACCGCATCGCCAATTTCCAGGAAAGGGAGGCGAGTGAAGAGTAAAGATCTTCGTTATGCACAAAGATGTGTGCGGGAACTTTCAGCCTGACTGGAGCGAAGTTCCAGATGGCCTGCATGCCCGCCTTCACCATTTCATCCGCCACCGCCTGCGCCACTTCGGCAGGGGCTGTGATGATTCCCAGATGGATGCTCATCCGCTGAGCGAGCTCGGCGAGTTTTTCGAGAGGCAATACCGCCTTGTCGTGAATGCTCTGGCCGATCTTTTCAGGATCGGTGTCGAACGCAGCGACGATCCGCAAGCCAAACTTCGAAAATCGCTCATGCCCGAGGAGCGCCGTACCCAGATTCCCTGCGCCCACAAGAAAGGCCTCGTTTACGTTGTTCCAGCCGAGAAACGTTTCGATGGCCTGGACGAGTTCAGGCACCGAGTAGCCGGTCTTCGGCTTGCCAACGATTCCCGTATACTGCAGATCCTTGCGAACTTGCACCGGGACACAGCCCAGATCGCGACCGATGAGGCTGCAGGAAATCTGGCTTATCCCCCGAGCCTCAAGTTCAACCAGATAATGGTGGTACTGGGGCAGCCGCCTAAGACTCGCCTGGGGAATAGGGAGTGGCGCTGCCCGTCCGGCAGACGATTTATTCGATAAACTTATATCGATAACCACTTAGCGAGTCTACTGCGTAAATATTGTCGGAAACAGTGACCGTCGTCACCTGCCCAGCGACCAATCTTCGAACAGACGACCGAGCGTCGTTGGATGGCGCCAGTCCGGTGGATTCGTAGCCCTCCATGCCGACGATCAGGAAAATTCGCATGCCCCAGGTCTCAGCATCGAGACCTGGGCCACCTGTTTCTGTTCTTATCACAACTTCCAAATCTTGCAGATACGGTACTAGAAATAAAACTTTCCAGCAATCTGAATCGCCCGTCCCGGCTGCGGATCGCCTCCTGTATTCACAGGTTGATCCACTGCGGAGATGGAGCCAAATGAGCCCGGTGCTGCGTTGTAGTTGCCGTTGGGATTAGCGAAATTTGCGTGATTGAAAGCGTTATATGCTTCCAGCCTCAACTGGACATAACGCGAACTCGCCTCTCCACCAATCGGAACATTCTTGTAGATCTCAAAGTTGGAGTAGTTGAATCCCGGCCCATGGAAGAAGTTGCGCCTCACATTGCCGAAGGTGCCAACAGGCTCCTGAGAGAAGGCGGACGTATCGAACCAGTAGTTGCCGGGACGCCTCGGATTCATTGTTTTGATGCTGAATGTGGAAGTGTTGGGAACGTCGGGGCAATTCACGAAACTGAATTCGTCGCAATAGAGCGAGTTGTAAATTCCCGCATCGTAAATCGTCACCGGGAAACCGGTCTGAAGCGTTGTAACGCCGGAGAGATGCCAGCCGCCCAGAGCAAAACGGGCAAGCGCATTTTCGCCGATGCCGCGCGGCAATGGAATTCCGTAATTATACCGCGCTGCGAATCGCTGGCGGGCGTCGTACGCGGAATTTCCATAGCTCAGATATTCAAAGCCGGGAACATAATTGGTGCCGTAGTTATTGGCCACGGAATCCTCCAGACTGGAAGCATTGTCCAAGGCATGACTATAGGTGTACGCCAGGCCGAAGTACAAACCATGCGAGACAGATTTGGCCAAAAAAACCTGCAGCGAGTTGTAATTCGAGGAGCCGCTTGTGTGCATTCCTCCGATCGACAAGTAATACGGCATGCCGTTGGGAAATACACCGGGAATCTGCGTTCCGGGGACAGTCGCCGGCTGCAGTTTGTCGCCGGGGAAGAAGAGAGATTGCTCGCCCGCCAGTTCCAGGCAGGAGCGCATGCCGCCGCCCAGCATGATCGGCGCGCCCGTTCCTGTTCCGTTCAAGCAGTCGTCATGCCCGGCCTGAGTAATCGGGTCGCCATCCCTGGCGCGCACCAGTTTCTTGCCGATCGACCCGACATAGCCTACTGTCAGCACCATGTTGCTGGGCAATGCGCGCTGCACATTCAGGTTGAAGTTATAGGTATACGGCACATCGAAATCGGACGTGAGATTGTCCATTTCCAGCGGGTAAAGAGGAACGAAGTTTACGTTCTGCCCCGGCTTTGGAACTGCATAGGGAAACGGATTCGCCGGATACGATGCGCCTGGAGTTCCGGCGATATCCGCGAACGGATTGGCAAAGCTGGGATTGCCGCCCAATCCGGCAGCGCCAACGCTGTTTAAGGAAAACGGAGCATCGTTCGAGTTCACCTGCGACCCTTCTCCTTGCACGCGATTCCAATAGAGTCCGAAGCCCCCGCGAATCACAAGCGCATGCTGGCCCGGTGCGCCCGACAGGGCGCCGAATCCGCGATCCGGGGACCATGCAAAACCAACGCGCGGAGAGAAGTGATTCCAATGAGTCGTCGGGCTGCCATTCTTGTTGCACCCCGGGTCACCGGGGTAGAGCAATCCCGGAGGAGCGCCGGAAAATACCTTGGATTGCGCGTCGGTGGGCAACCAGCACGTAACTCCAACGCCCTGGTACTGGAGGTTTTCGTAGGGCGTCTCAGCGTCGTAACCGATGCCATAGGCCAACGACAGGGCGCTTGATATTTTCCAGTGATCCTGCGCATACGCATAGTATTGCCATGCTCTAACATCGACGAAGAAGCCAGACCCCTGATTGTAGGTCGCAGGAACTCCAAGCATGAAGTCCACGGCTGAATCGCCTGAGCTATACGTGCCGGACGAGTTGAAGTAGTATGCCCCGCTGTTGTCGGAGTAGAACGGATTGCTGAGAACAAATCTCTCCAGGTTCGCCCCAAACTTAAAACTGTGGTTACCAGCAACTTTGCTGAAGTTGTCGAAGTAGTTATAGTTCTCATCCTTGCGCGGTTGCGGCCCGTTGGTGCTGAAGCCCAGCGCGAAATATCCATTCGGATAAATGAATGGAAGCGCACCGGCCGCAGCATCCTGAGGGACAATATCGAACCCGAACGATGACGGCGCGGCGAGTGTGGAAGCCGCCGGCTCCAGTTCGCCATAGTTATACCGGAAGTAACCGGCGCGCAGTTCGTTCAGCGTCGTGTTATTGAAGACGTGCGTCCACGACACGTTGAATATCTTGGTATGCGCCGAGTTATCGGCTGCAAAGCCCGGCAGCGTGGCTCCCGTGCCAGTCGATTCGGTCGAAGGCAGCGGCAAGGTATTCATGGCGGGGTTCGAATCGAAGACCGTTGAGGCCCAGAGAGCGTCCTTCGAGGTCAACTGATCGTCGATGCGAATGATGCCTTGATCGTCTCCATCCGTATTGGGGGCGTTGAAGTTGTAGTAGTTGATGCCGCTGCTGGTGTAGTTGGCTTTGGGGACATACTTGTTGAGCAAACTGCTGGCGATCGGATTGAAGTCCGATGCCGGGACTTGTCCGTTCGGAAAGCACTTGTTCCACGGCGTTCCCGCGGGACAAAAATCAGTCGTTCCCTGAATTCCGGCAGGAAACGGAATCGGGTTACCCGATAAACTGCCATCGGCGGAAAAGTCCCCACCCCGTTGATCGTCGCTGAATACGGGCGTGTTCTGCGTGAAGGCCGTGCGGCTCCTCAGTCCCTGATAGGCGACAAAGAAGAATGCATGGTGTTGAAGGATGGGTCCGCCCAGAGTAGCTCCAAAGACGTTCTGATGAAAGACGGGCCTGCTGGTTGAGAAGTAGCCGCCATTGTTGAGAAACGTGTCGCGATAGAATTCGAAGCCGTTCCCGTGGAACTGATTCGTTCCGCTTTTCAAGGCCTCGTCGACGATGGCGCCGGAGTTGCGGCTGAATTCGGGATCGAGCGTGCTGGAGATGATATTGACTTCCGCCAACGCATCGGGGTTCACGATGATGCCGGGCTGGTTGAGCAGAATGTCGTTAATGTCGGTACCGTCGAGCAGAAAGGAATTCTCCTGCGTCTGGCTTCCATTGGTTGAGAAAGTACCTTCGCGGTCGTTGGATTCGACCACGCCGGGCGCGGTCTTTTGCAACTGCACCGCATCACGGCCCAGGGTCGGCAACTCCTCCAGTTCCGCGGCTCCGACCACATTCTTGAGCTGCACATCGGAGGTCTCGACTTGGACTGCCGCTGAATTGACCTGAATGGTTTGCGACGATGTGCCAATCTGCAGCCTTGCATCTATTTCGCGGGCGGAACTCAGGTCGAGCATAATGCCTGTCGCAATGAACTTCTGAAACCCCTGCTCGCCCACGGTGATCGTGTAAGGACCACCGATATGAAGGTTGGGGAAAACATAGTAGCCCTTGCTGTCGGATCGTTGCGTACTTGCGATGCCGGTACTTGTATTCACGGCAGTCACCGTGGCATTGGAAAGAACTGCGCCCATCGGGTCGGTGACGGTGCCGTGAATCGACGCCGTGGTCGCTTGCGAGTAGATTTGGACTGACCAGAGCAATCCTCCCGCAATCGTCAGAAGACATAGTGCGAGAGATTGAAGACGAACCTTCATGAAGCCTCCAAGTTTTGGTACAGTGCTCTCCTGCACGCCAGGCGTCAGCAACGCTAACGGCCTCGAGCGCGGGTTTTGGGAAGACGAGTTATCTTGTGCAAAGCTGAAGCGGCCTTTCTTCAGGCCCCTGCGTGAAACCCGGAAATGCTTGCGGCATCATCTTCGATGATCGCGATGCCCCTGTCGTCGGCAATACGGACGAGTCCCACATCCATCCATCGATTGATGAAGATTTCGAGGTTGCGGGTAGTCCATCGGGGACGTTTTATCCACCCGGCTCGTTAGCGTGGACCAGGGCTTATACAATCGTTAGCTGTAGCGTCGCGTCTGAATCGCGACCGCGGGTCGACTCTTGTCGATCCCCGTTAGTAACTATTTTTGTGCGTGAAAGGAAAATGCCTGCATGCTGAAGTCCGGCATATTGAACCCACACCTTAACTCTTTATTGAGCCGAGTGCGTCACACCAACACACTCGTCATTGCCGATCGGGGATTCCCCTTCTGGCCGCAGGTGGAAACCATCGATATTTCGCTGGTAGACGATTTGCCGCAGGTTCTGGATGTTCTGAAAGCCATACGCGCCAACTTCAATATCGGCAGGGTCTTCATGGCGGAGGAATTCAATTCCGCGAATGGAAGTGAAGCGCGCATACGGCTGGAGCAGGCGTTGCAGGGTGTCCCGACCAGCTTTGAGCCGCACGTCGAGTTCAAGAAGCGTGTGCCCACGGCCATCGGCCTCATTCGGACCGGCGATACGACTCAATACGCGAACATGATTCTTGAATCGGCGTGATCGAAGGGCGCACGCTTGGGCGTCAAGCGATGAGCGCCGGAGGGAAATGACGCCCGATCGGGTGTCATTTCCCTCCGGCGCTCATGGAACCCTTGAGGCCAGCTTGAAAGATTCACTGACCAATTCCTAGGCTGACCAGGCCGCCCGATTGCTTCGGCCGTTGGAAACGAAACCCATATCCAGCGAAATTCCGCGCACGCACTGGAGCAGATGGTTGGCGATGGAAGGCAGCTTCTGTGCCGTGACGCGGAACGACGGACCGGAGACACTGACCGCCGCCACCGGCAGGCGCTGCGCATCCAGAACCGGCACGGCAATGCAGCGCAGGCCTTCTTCCAGTTCTTCATCGTCCACGGCGTAGCCACGCCGGCGGGTCTTCTCCAGTTCCACGCGGAAGGCCTCGGGAGTGGCGACCGTGCGATGCGTGAAACGCTCGAAGCGGGTGCGGTGCAGCACATCGGCAATTCGCTCCTCGGGAAGGAACGCCAGAATCGCCTTGCCCACCGAAGTGCAATGCACCGGGTTGGTGGCCCCGATGCGGGTAATCATGCGCACCGACCTGGCCGGCTCGATTTTGTCAATGTAAATGACGTGCGCGCCCTCAAGAATGCACAGGTGCGCCGTCTCTTCAGTCTCTGTCACAAGCCGGCGAAGATGCGGCTGCGCGCGGTCGCGAAGGTCATATTGCTCGATGGCGCGGTTGCCGAAATCGAACAGCCTGAGGCCGAGACGAAACTTCCCGGTGGTGGTCCGTTCCACCATGCGGTGCCGCTCCAGCACCATCAGGAAGCGGTGTGCGGTGCTCTTGTGCAACTGCAGCGATGAGGCGACCTGCGCCAATCCGAGCGGCGTTTCGCTTTCCGAAAGCAGATCCAGTACGGCAAAGGCCCGGTCCAGGGCTTGAACTTTATAGGTTCCTTGCGGGGCAATGTCTCGCATTATGGTCCTCTATTTCGTCTCGCGGTTTCATATTAAGTTTGCAAGAAATGGTACAGCGTGTCAATTTTTGATACGCTGTTTCTTCCTGTGGTACTTGTGCGGCCCGGCTTGACCCAAAGTGCATGTCGCTCAACAATGGAGGTGTTCTTCCCGTAAAGCGCACCAGATCGGAGACTTGGGATGAGTCAGGCAAAATATGCATTTGCGCTTCTTGGATTCGTCACCCTCGGCCTTTCGACGGAGAGAATGGCTGCCCTGGACCGGGAATATCGCCAGACTCCCGACAACGACGGCGTGTACTACGTCGGCCCTCAGGTCACCTCACCCAGGCTGATTCGCACCATGCTCGCGCCCTATCCTGACAACGTATCCGGGAAAGACGCGCAGGGGATGACGGTGCTGGCCATGGTGATTGGCGCCGACGGGGCCCCGGCGCACATTCAGGTTCTGCACACGCACGGCAGTTCATTTGACCAGGCCTCTATAGCTGCCGTGCAGCACTCCACGTTTGAACCCGGCAAGCTAGGGGATAAGCCGGTGCCCGTCTGGATCGACGTCCGGGTTGTCTTCCACGCGGACCGCAGTCAGGCCGTTCCTGAGGTCCTTATCACGGAGAAAGACCTGCCGTTCCCAGATGAGTCGGTGTTCGAGGACAAGCATCACAGGCCCCTGTCCTACACTCCTCCCATCCCGATCCACACTGTAGACGCAGATTTCGCTGACCCGTTCGCCAGGCACCCGTATGTGCAGGTCGCCATTGTCACCGTGCTGGTAAACGAAGAAGGTCTACCCAAAGAGGTTCGCGTGAGACGCGGACTGGGATTTGGATTGGACCAAAAGGCCGAGGCGGCCGTCTGGCATTATAAGTTCCTGCCCGCGTTGAAAAACGGAAAGCCCATCGAAGATCGCAGAGACGTGACGGTCAACTTCGCCAAATTTTGACTTACGCTTCCACCACATCCCCCTCGCCCGGCGCCAGAAACAGGTTCGCCTCCAACCCATGCTGGCGGGTGTAGAGGTCGTAGTAGCGCCCGCCCAGAGCAAACAGCTCCGCGTGGTCGCCGCGCTCAACGATACGCCCCTGCTCGACCACCAGGATCTGATCGGCGCGGCGAATGGTGGACAGACGGTGGGCGATGACGAAGGTGGTGCGCCCCTGCATCAGTTGGTTCAGCCCGGCCTGGATCATGGCTTCCGATTCGGAATCGAGCGAACTGGTGGCCTCGTCGAGGATGAGTATGCGCGGCTCGGCCAAAAGCGCGCGCGCAATCGAGAGCCGCTGGCGCTGCCCGCCCGAGAGCTTGACGCCGCGCTCGCCCACAATGGTTTCGTAGGCATCGGGAAAGCGCTCGGCAAACTCGTCCACGCGGGCCGTGCGGCAGGCAAACAGAAACTGCTCCTCGGTCGCGTCCGGCCGCGAAAACAGGATGTTCTCGCGAACGGTTCCGTCGAAGAGGAACGAGTCCTGCAGGACGACGCCCAACTGCGAACGAAATGTGTTGAGGTCAACGTGCGCCAGGTCCACATCGTCCACCAGCACGCGGCCCTTGGAGGGCGTGTGAAAAGCGCAGAGCAGGCTGATCATGGTGGACTTGCCCGAACCCGAGGAGCCCACGAGGGCGGTCACCGTTCCCGGCTCAGCCAGAAAGCTGACGCCGTGCAGCACCGGCTTGTCAGGATCGTAGGCGAACTCCACATCCTCAAAGCGCACCGTGCCCTGGATCAGCGGCATCTTCACGGTGCGGCCGGGGCTCTTGTTCTCTTCCAGCTCCGACATGATTTCGCCGGTGCGGTCAAGACCGGCAAAGGCCTCGGTCAATTGCGTGCCGATGTTCACGATCTGGAAGACCGGGGCGATCATGAAGGCCAGAAACATGTTGTAACTGAAGTAGTCGCCGACGGTCCACGACCCGGCAAGCACTTGATGGCCACCCAGCCACATGACCAGCGCCGAGACGAGGCCGAGCACGGTGGTGGAAGCGGCAGACAGCGAACTGGTCATGGTGAGCGACTTCATGACGTTGGCCAGCAGGCGGTCGACACCCGCTCCGAACACGCTGGCCTCGCGCTCCTCGGCGTGATAGCCCTTGATGACGCGCACGCCGCCGAGAGATTCGGTCAGGCGTCCGGTGACTTCAGCGTTGATTTTGGCCCGCTCGCGGAAGATGGGCCGGATCACCTTGAACCCGTACTGCAAGACGAAGACAAATGCGCCCATCACGGTGAAGACCGTCAGCGTGACCGTGACGCTGCGATGCAACAGGTAGAGAAAAGCCAGAACAGCGGTCAACAGGCCGCCCACAAACTCCACCAGGCCGGTGCCGACCAGGTTGCGCACGCCCTCGACGTCGCTCATGATGCGAGCCACCAGCGTGCCGGTGCGGTTTTCGTCGTAGTAGGAGACGGAAAGCAGGCCCACGTGCCTCTGGACCTGGCGGCGCATCTCGGCAATAAGCCGCTGGCCCGCTTTCGAGAGCAGTTGCGTCAGCGAAAACGAAGTGATGGCCTGCACCACCATGGCCGTAAACACCACCACGATGATCCGCGGCAACAGTTCAGGATGCGCATGCTGGGGAGAAAGCACCGTATCCATCAGTGGCTTGGAGGTGTAGGGGAGCACCAGCCCGGCGACACGGTTGATGACCATCAGGCCCATGCCCGCGAGCAGCAATCCCAGGCGCGGAGCCACCAGCGCCTTGATCTGCGGCCACAACTTTTTCAGGTTGGGTTTGCGTTTGGGCAGGTCGGCCTGCGCGGCACGCGCTCCAGCGCCGCGCGGAGACCGCTCAGTGCGCGAACCGCTCATGCCCATTGCGGGGCCCCGCATGGTGCCCATAAATTAAACCTTCCCCGTGCGCCGCGCGGCGATGAACGACCGCACGCAGAGAATGACGTAAATCAACATCAGACCGGCCAGCGTGGCCTTGGAGGCGAGCGCCGTCATGTTCGGCTCAAGTCCGGCCGAGGTGGCATGAAAATAGCCGCGCACAGCTTCGGCCGCGCCGCCCAGGAAACCCAGCAGGCCGATGGTCACGTTGACGTGCATGAACAGCTTCCGTCGGCCCTCATTGGGGCTGATGGCCAGAAATCCGAAGATTCCCAAAGCAAGGCCGATCCAGGTGGGAATCAGCGCCGTGGGGTGCGCGCTGCCGGTGCCCAGATAACCTACCAGGCCAAGCGCGGCTAAAAGAGCCGCAAAAAACAGTGTCACTTTCGCCATGCAAGACCTCTTTTGAACGAATTCTCTCTGAGTCTACTTGAAGAGATGCGCGGCAGCGTGCGGCGATTCAGGACCCGAGCCAGCCAAGCACAGCAGCAGCCGCCTGCTCTGGGCTCTCCCCTCCGGCGAGATGCAGCACGTCTGCACCGCTCGGCGGTTCGAGCGTTGCCAACTGGCTTCCCAGAAGATTGGGATTCATGTAATGCCCTGTGCGCTGAGTCAGCCAGTCTTGGAGCATCGCCCGAGGCGGATCCAGCCACACAAAGCGCAAGTGTTCAATGCCCGCGGCGAGCCGTTTGCGATAGCTCTCTTTGAGCGCCGAGCAGGTGAGAATGCCGCTGCGGCCCTCGCGCTGCCAACCGGCCAGAACGGCATGAAGCTCGTCCAGCCAGGGCAGCCTGTCCTCATCGGTAAGTGCAATTCCCGCAGCCATTTTGTTCTTATTGGCCACAGGGTGATAATCGTCCCCCTCGGCATACGCCCAGCCCGTCTGCTCCACCAGGCGCTCAGCCAAGGTTGACTTGCCCGATCCGCTCACGCCCATCACGACGACGATCACGCGCCCCCCATTCTCTGGCGAACGTCCGCCGCAAGCTGTTCCGCTGTCCACTCATTGCCCGGGTAAAAGCGCACCACCCTGCGGTCCGGTCCGATCAGGGTAGTTGAAAGGGTGTGGGTAATCGTCGAATCCGCATCAGTGGTCATTCCCAGGTCGAAAAATCTCGCCATCTCGGCAAGCACCGGCTTCTCTGCAACGGCAAAGTCCCAGTGCGCGAAAGCGTTCTTCGCGTCACTGCCGATATACGTGGCGCCGTAGGCCCTGAGCCGCTCCGGCGTGTCGTGCTCCGGGTCGAAGCTGATACACATCAGGTGCGTCTTGCGGTAAAGCGCCGGATCGACGGCCAGTTGCTTCTCGATCGAGGCAAAGTTGCGCGTCACCCGCGGGCAAAAATCGGGCGATGGACAACGGGTGTAGATGAAGGTGACCAGCAGCGCCTGGCCCTGAAACTGGCCCAGGTGAATGGCCCGCCCATCCTGGTTGCGCAGCTTGAAGTCCGGAACCGCGTCGCCCGGCGCGGGCACATGGTAGGAAACCGTCGGCCGATAATCCGGCCTGGCCTGCGCCACCACCACAATATGATCCAGCAGAATATCCGCGTCCGGATCCTGCGACACCAGCACGTCGGCGGTAATCAGGTCGCCCGGATGCAGTTCGCCCAGGATGCTTGCGTCCTTGAGTTTGTAGGGCATGGTCATGGCCTCCATGAAGCCGACGATGGCCTCATGGTTCAGCGTCACCTCGCCCTTGGCGGCATTGGTTGAAACCACCTTGCCGCGCAGCTTGTACACCTTGAATTTCTGGCTTGTGCCTTGCTGGGTGGTCGCTTTGGGGCCGGAATGGCACCCGGCCAGCAGGAGAAAAATGGCCAGTGAGAAAGCAAACAATCGACGATTCACAGCCTCAGTGTACAACCGGCCGCGTCCGGCAATTCGACCACGGGTGGCACCGTCCCGGCCGGGCGGAGTATAACGCTGGAATGGGGGCCTTGGCAGCCATTGAGATCGATGCATGGCTCCGCGAGGGCGGCTTGGTGGTTACAGCCAGCGACCGCGCCGCGCGCTCTCTCGTTGCCGCTTTCCACCGCGCCCGCCAAACCGAAGGCCTGACCGCTTGGCCCGCGCCCAACATCCAGGACTGGCGCTGCTTTGCCCGCGCGGCCTGGCTGGCGCAAACAGCCCGGGAGGCCGACGCCCCCGACGCACGCCTTCTGCTTAGTCCAGCCCAGGAACAGGCGCTGTGGGTGAACATCGCCGGGGCCGACCATTCTTTGGCGACCCTGCTCGAAGGCCCGCGCTTTCGTGTGGCAGCCCTGGCCATGGAAGCCCACGAACTCCTCTGCACCCATGCTCCCCGGTTTCTCCGGCCTCAAGCCCGCGCCGGTTGGCATCAGGACGCGGCAGCCTTCAGCGCCTGGTTGACCGCCTTTGACGAGACCTGTCGCGCAGGCAACCTGCTCAGCCCCAGCCGCCTGCCGCTGGAACTTGCGCCGCTGCTGAGCGCGGACCAGCGAGAGCGCCCGCCGTTGCTCCTGGCCGGTTTTGACCGCATTCTTCCCGTCCAGCGCGACCTTTTCAATGCCTGGGGCGCGTGGCGCGAGGTTTCTCAAGGGGAACCGGCCACGGCCGTTCGCTTCTACGCCGTCGCCGACGCCCAGACCGAACTTGCCGCCTGCGCTCTCTGGTGCGGCCGCAGGCTTGCAGCCAATCCGAACGCACGCCTTCTGGTGATTGCCCAGGCGGCCAGCGCGCGACGCGGCGAAATCGAACGCGCTTTCCTTGAGCACACCGGGCCCGCCGTGGCTCCGCTGTTCGAATTCTCGCTGGGAATCCCGCTGAGCCAGGTCGCTCTGGCGCGGGCTGCGCATCTGCTGCTGCGCTGGCTTTCCACTTCGCTTCAGGAGCAGGAACTCGACTGGCTGCTTTCCACGGGCCACATCGCGGGCGATGCCTCGGAAAACGCTGCGCTTGAAGCGTTCATGCGCGTCCTGCGCCGCCGCGGTCTGGAACGCACCCAATGGAGCCTTGCGGCTTTCGTCAGTCAGCGCTCCGCCTCCAATCCTCTGCCTGCGCCGTGGGTCGAGCGCATGATTGAAGCCCAACGGCACATGGCCGAATTGGCGCATCGCGCGCAAAGCCCGCTTGATTGGGCGGAAATGGTTCCGCGGCTGCTGGAAGGCCTTCACTTTGCCGCTGCTCGCCCGCTCTCGAGCGCCGAGTACCAGGCCGTGAATCGCTGGCAGCAGGCGGTCGAAACCTCGGGCTCGCTGGGTTTCGACGGACGCCGCATTCGCTGGAGAGAATTCCTCTCCCAACTGGGCCGCACCCTGGACGAAACTCTGTTTGCGCCCGAATCTCACGACGCGCCAATTCTGATTGCCGGTCCCGCCGAATCGGCCGGCCTCACCGCCGACGCTGTCTGGTTCCTGGGTGCCGATGAGGACGCCTGGCCCGCCGGTGGCAGCACTCATCCGTTGCTGCCCATCGAGGTGCAACGGGAGGCTGCAATGCCCCACGCCGTCCCCCAGTTCGATTGGGAACTGGCCGGAGCAATCACCTATCGCCTTCTAGCCTCTGCGCCCGAGGTGCACTTTAGCTTCGCAGAGCAAAGCGCGGCGGCCGAAGCCCGCCCATCGCGCCTGATTATCCAGATTGCCGGATCTCCGCAGCCTCTGCCGCCTGAGTTAGCAGCCCCACCCGCGGTTGTCCCGCTCACGGTTTCTTTTGAGGATTTCAGCCGGATTCCCTTCTCTCCCGGCAAGGTTGCGGGTGGTTCCAGCGTCCTGACTGCGCAATCGCAATGCCCGTTCAGGGCGTTCGCCACAGCGCGCCTGGCGGCACAACACTGGGACCACGCCGAGGCCGGACTCACCGCATCCCAGCGCGGCAACCTGCTTCACGCAGTGCTGCACGCCGTCTGGGCCGGCCCGCCGGACGGCATCCGGACGCTCGCCGACTTGCAAAAGCTCAACGACCGTCCTGGGTTTGTGGCGGGCCACGTCCAGCGCGCTCTGCAGCAGGAATTGCGGCCCCACCTACGCGAGCGCATGCCGCGCCGCTACCTGGAACTGGAAGAGCAGCGCCTCACCCGCCTGGTCTCCGAATGGCTCGAATACGAAGCCACCCGCGTCGATTTCGAAGTCGCCGCCACAGAGGTCAAGCGCACCGTGCCCGTCGCAGGGCTCACGCTGGACCTGCGCCTGGACCGCATTGACCGGTTGAAAGACGGCTCTGAACTGGTCATCGACTACAAAACCGGTAACGTCTCGCCCTCGTGCTGGGACCTGCCGCGCCCCGAGGACGTACAGTTACCGCTCTATGCCGGATTCGCCCTAGACGCAGAGGAAATGCTCGGCGGACTGGTCTTCGCCAAGGTGCGCACCGGCGGGCTGGCCTTTGCCGGCCGTGTGGGCGACGCCGCGGCCACCCTCTTTCCTGGGCTCAAAGGTGGCAGCCCCCTCGTCAGGAACCCGCTCTCCGCCGAACAACTTCTCGACTGGCGCGACTGCATCGAGCAGCTTGCCAGAGACTTCATCGCAGGCCACGCCGAGGTTGATCCGCGCGAGTACCCCAAAACCTGCGAGTACTGCGGTCTGCAAGCGCTTTGCCGCATTCAGGAGCATCAAGCCCAACTCGAAACCGAAGACGACTCCGACAGCGCGGAGGCCGCCGATGAGTAAGCCTACGTCGAAAGCCCCGCCGCCCGATCAGCTTGAGCGTGAGCGCGCCCTCGACCCCGGCCGCTCGATCCTGGTGCAGGCCCCGGCCGGCTCCGGCAAGACCGACCTGCTGACCCGCCGCTTTCTTCGCCTGCTCGCCGAAGTCGATGAGCCCGGCCAGGTTGTGGCCATTACCTTTACCAACGCCGCCGCCGCTGAAATGCGCCACCGCATCCTGGCCGAACTGGAGAAAGCCGCGGCCAGCCCCTCCGCCGAGTCCGACGAGTTCTCAATGGACGCCTTGGCCCATCGCGCTCTGGATCATTCCCGCAGGCTTGGCTGGAAACTCCTCGATCTGCCCGCCCAACTGCGCATCTGCACGATTGATTCCTTTTGCCGCGACCTGGCCCTGCAGCAGCCGCTGCTCTCCGGCTTGGGCGGCGGCATCGACATCGCCGAGCAGCCCGCCGAACTCTACCGCCGCGCCGCCCGGAGAACTCTTGAGAAAATTGACCAGACCGGCTCAGCCCTCGCCGCGGCCATCGAAGAACTGCTGCTGTGGCGCGATAACGGCTGGCAGGAGATGGAAGACCTGCTGGTAGAAATGCTGAAAAGCCGCGACCGCTGGATGCACGGCTTCGTCCTCGCGCGCGAGCCCGATTGGGAAGCGCTCCGCGAGCGGCTCGAGCGGCCCTTTGCACACGCGGTTCGCGACGCGCTCACGCGGCTCAGCCGGCTTCTCGACCAGGCCCCCGGCGCACGCAAAGAAGTGTTGGAACTGGCGCGCTTTGCCTGCGAACTGAGTGGCGGCCTGCTTCATCAGGAACTCGCCGAACTGGCGGAGATTCCCTCGGCTCCGTTTTCCGGCACTGCCGGCATTGAGGAGGCGCGCCAGGCCTACGTCTGCCTTGCCGCGCTCCTGCTCACCTTGGAAGGCTCCTTCCGCAGGCAGGTCGATAAGCGTCTCGGCTTCCCTGCCGACCGCAAGCGCGAAAAGGGACGTGTCCTCGACCTGATCGCCGCGCTCGCCGCCGTCCCCGGCCTCGAACCCGCTCTGGCAGCCGTTTGCACCTTGCCCCCCGCCCGCTACACCGAGGAAGACTGGCAGATCGTGCGCTCCTGCTTCACCCTGCTGCGCCAGGCCGCGGGCGAGTTGCAGATCGCCTTCGCCGAGGCGGGCGCGGTGGACTTCATCGAAGTGGCCCAGATCGCCCAGCGCGTGCTCAAGGACGAAGACAATTTCCCCACCGATGCCGCCATGGCTGTCTCCGACGGCATTCGCCACCTGCTGGTCGACGAATTCCAGGACACCAGCCGCCGCCAGCACCAGTTGCTGGCCAGCCTCATCGCCGCCTGGCCAGAGCGGGCGGAGCGCACGTGTTTCGTCGTGGGCGACCCCATGCAGTCCATCTACTTTTTTCGCGACGCCGACGCCGAGCTCTTCCCGCGTGTCAAAACGGTCGGCCTCGAAATCCCCGGCTCCGACCCGGCTGGCCCCGACCCATTCAGCGTCGAGCCGCTTCTCTTCGACTTTGTTCCGCTCAAGGCCAACTTCCGCACGGCGCCTGCACTGGTCGATCGGCTCAATGAGATTTTTATTGAAGTATTTGCCGCAAACGACGGCAGCGGAGTGAGTTTCTCTTCCGCCAAACCGGCTCGGGAACCCGCGCTCGATGCCGCGCCCTCCTTTTCCTTGCATCTCCGCTTCGTGCCCCGGGCCGGCCGCGGCCGGTCTGCCGATCTTGAGGACATGCGCAAAAAAGAGGTCGCCCGCGCAGAGCAGATCGAAGAAATTGTCGCCCTCATCCGGAGTCATCAAGGCTCCATCGACGAGGCCCGTCACGCCCGCGAGTGCGGCGAAGACAGGAAATTCCGCCTAGCCGTCCTGGCCCGCGCCCGCAGCGCCCTTGCCCCCATCGCCCAGGCCCTGCGCGTGGCCGGAATTCCCTTTCGCGCCGTCGAGCTTGAAAAGCTCTCCGTCCGTCCCGAGGTGCTGGACGCGCTCGTCCTGGCCCGCGCCCTGCTCAATCCCCAGGACCGCGTGGCCTGGCTCGGCGTTTTGCGCGCGCCATGGTCCGGCCTCTCACTCGACGACCTGTCCACGCTGGCCGGCGAACCGGAAATGCTCATCCGCCCAGTTCCCGAGTTGCTGGCTGAGCGGCTTCCGATGCTCAGCGAAGCCGGCCGGACGGCGGCCGACCGCGTTCTGCGGGCGCTGGCCTCCGCGTCCGGGCTGCGCGCCGCCCAGCCCGCCTTGTCGCTTGGGACCTGGCTCGAACAGACCTGGCTACTGCTCGGCGGCCAGGACTGCGTGGACTCGACGGCTCGCGCCAACCTCAACCTTCTGTGGAGTTGTCTGGATCGCCTGCCTGGCGGCGCGGAAGACCTGCTTGGTCCCGCCCTCGACGCCGCCCTCGACAAGCTCACCGCACTTCCCGATCCGGAGGCCAGCACGGACTGCGGCGTGCAGCTGATGACTATCCACAAGTCGAAGGGTCTGGAGTTCGAGGTGGTGATCGTGCCAGAGTTGCAGGCCGCGGGCGGCAGCGGCGGGCGCAGGATGCTTTCCTGGCTTGAGCGCGGACTTGCCGAAACAAACGATTCCGGAGAAGTTACCGAATTTCTGATTGCTCCCCTTCAGCCCAAGGGCGCCGACCGGGGAAAGGCGAAGGCCTGGGTCGACCGCGTGTATCGCGAGCGGGAATCGCAGGAGACCCGGCGCATTCTCTACGTCGCCGCCACCCGAGCCCGCGAGGAGTTGCACCTGTTCGCCCGCCCCGCCTGCAAGGAGGAAGACGGCAGCTTGACGCTGGTGGAACCCGCTAATAGCCTATTGGCCACAGCCTGGCCGGCTCTGGAAAAGGAAGTGCGCGCGCGCTTTGAGGAATGGAAAACCGAGCGAGCGGATGTGAAAACCGACGATGGGCAGGAAATCGAATCCATCGCCGCCTCCGCGGGCGAAAGCAACCTGCTGCTGATGCCCTCCCCGCCCCGGCCAACGCTGCTGCGTCGTCTGCCGCCGGACTACAAGCCCGCCCAAGCTGATGTTTTGTCGCGAGCCGCCGCGGAGCCAGTCGTCTCCGGAACCGGTCCCAGCGGGTTCTACTCCCGCCACGAAGGCGGCCTGCTGTCACGCGCTCTGGGCACAGCCGTCCATTCGTTCTTGGAGGAACTGGCCCGGCTGCGCATGAGCCTTGATTGGGGCCCAGCGCGCGAGGCCCTTCAGCGCTTCCAGCCGCGCATCGCCGCCCAGGTGCGGTCCACGGGACTGGACCAGGCGCAAGCCACACACGTCGCCACACGGGCGCTCCAGATGGCGCTCAACGCATCTCAAGATTCGATCGGTTCGTGGATTCTCTCGCCGCACGCCGGCGCAGCCAGCGAAGCCCGTTGGGCAGGAGTTGCCTCCGGGACGGTCCGCACAGTGCGTGTGGACCGCGTCTTCAAAGGCGGCCGCACACCTCAAGAAGATGGAGACGATTGCTGGTGGATTGTCGATTACAAAACTTCACACGCCGACAACGTTGACCCGATGCAGGCGCTTCCTGGGTTGCGCGCACTCTTTTCCCCGCAGCTCAATACCTACGCCACATTCCTGCGTAACCTGCACGGCAAAGAAGCGAAGATCCGCGCCGGGCTCTATTATCCGCGCATGATGCTGCTGGACTGGTGGGAGTTATAGAGAAGTGCTGCCGACGCCCAATCCTATCGAGCGCATCAGTTGCAGCGCATTGCTGGTCTTCACGATTCCCGGCTTCAGTTTGTAGTCGAAGATCAACTGGCCGTCTTCGAACCTATCCTCGAAGTGGCAATTGGCGGCTCGTTCGCCCATCGCTTCCGGAATCCGCGCCAGGGCCAGGTCGTGCGTGCTCACCATGCCGATCGCATTCCGATCCACCAGGTTGCGCACAATGAACTCTGTCCCCGCCAGACGGTCGTGGGAGTTTGTGCCCGACAGCAACTCGTCCAGCAGAAACAAGACTGGAACCGGCCCGTCGGTGAGGTCCGAGACGAGCTTGATGCGGTGAATCTCCGCATAGAACCTCGATACGCCCCCCGACAGCGAATCCAGAACACAGATTGAAGCCGCGACCGTCAGAGGAGAAAGCCGCAGCCGCGCGGCCCGCACCGGCGCGCCACACTGCGCCAGCACGGCATTCACGCCCACGCTGCGGATGAACGTGCTCTTCCCCGCCATATTCGGGCCGCTCAAAATGATCAGTTGCAGCCCATCGCCCAGTTTCACGTCGTTACGCACGGCCTTCGCCGCAGGCAACAGCGGATGCGCCAGGGCTTCGGCGTCAAACAGCGGAGCTTTCCCGGCGGCTGCATCTGCGACGAATTCGGGAAACACATCCGCGGGGTGCTCATACGCATAGCCAGACAGAGCGGCAAGCGCCTCGAACTCGCCCACCTCTGCCAGCCAGTTGCGAATCTGCGGGCCGAATTCCCGCTGCCAGCGCTCGGCCGCGAAAACCAATTGCGCGCTCCAGAACGTGAGCACGTCCAGCAGCCGGGCAAACGGATTCCGCCGCGACTTGAGATATTCGACGATGCCAGCAAGCCGATGAATTGCCGCAGAGGGCGCGATCCCATCGCGCTGGAGCGAAGCTTGTATCTCTGTCAACTTAGCGGAAGAAAAACTTTCCCGCTCCAGCAACGACAGAACGCCAGACAGCAGCTCCAAATCTTCGGTTGCTTTCTCCACCGCATCGGACGCTTCATCCAGCCGCGCATACAGCCTGTGAGCCCAGGCAAGATTGAGAACGGTCATCGCCGCAGCAATGGTGCCCAGGCCCCATACGCCCCAGCACACCAGGCTCCCGAGCCACAGAATGGCCAGAACCGTCGTGACGATGCGGGTTGCGCGACCAGCGAAAAACGGCTGGCGCTCACCCCAGGCGGCCAGCGTCTCCGGCTGCACGCCCAGCCGCACCGTCTCGCCAAGCGAAAACAGCTCTTCCCGAAACGTCACACGATCCCTGAGATCGCGGATGGCGCCGTGGCGCGCGAGCACTTCACTAATTGGCGCGGCAGCAAGCAGCCACC
>JBEKTB010000013.1:0-51636 GCA_049516495.1 Occallatibacter sp. | reverse complement strand
ATCGGCCGCGACTCTCTGGGGCGTATCCACGGCGAGAATCGCGGCATGATGCTGGAGTCGTTCCACGGCACTCCACCGCTCCGCGAGGTGCACATCTTCGATCCACAAACCCGCCTGAACACCTTCTACGATCTTGCCACCCGCATTGCGCGCCAGCAGGTGTTGCCTGAGCCGCTCAGAGCTCCCAGCTTCTCCAATAATCCCCATGTGACGATCGAGGATCTGGGCTCAAATACCATCGAGAACTTCGACGTCAAAGGCACTCGCCGCACACTCACAATTCCGGCCCAGGCCAACGGGACCGGCGCTGCGCTGACGGTGGTGGATGAGTACTGGTACTCAGAAGATCTGCACATGAACGTGTTGCTGCGCCATTCCGATCCCCGCACCGGCGTGGAGACCGTCGCGCTCTCCGACATCAAACGCGAAGAGCCGCCGCCGTCCTTCTTTGAGGTTCCGGAGGGTTACAAGATCGTGGACATGACCCCACCGGCCGGCGCGCCTGCGGCACATTGAGCAGCGGATTGCGGCTTCAATTCGTGAGATTGGGAATCAAATCTGCCTGAGATGGCCGGGTGCCCCATCTTTTCCGCGTTCTGTGCGGAAAGGGTGGGAGACGACCCACTATTTTCGGGCAGGATCAATAGCCGCAAAATTCGCAGGCAAGTTGGTCTGCACCAACTCCGCGACTCTGCGCAGGGTTTCCTGCTCATCGCCGAAGCTTTCAATCCAATGCACCCCCGGTTCCCGCCGGAACCAGGTCAATTGCCGCTTGGCGTAGTTGCGGTGGCCCTGCTGTGCGGCGGCCACTGCAGCCTCTCCACTCAAAGTCCCCTCCAGCACGGCCAACGCCTGCCGGTAGCCGAGCGAGTCCAGCGCTTTCACGGGCCCGTAGCGGTCAAGCAGGCCACGCGTCTCCTCGATTAAGCCGGCGTCGAACATCGCCGCCGCCCGCTGATTGAGCCGTTCATAAAGGCCTTCGCGGGGCGGGAGCGCCTGTCGCGGCGGATTCAGGCCGATCCGCAGCAGCCGGAAGCCAGTCAGAGGATCGCGGGCCAGCGCGTTGTCGCCCAGCACTTCTGAGAGCGGCTTGCGGGCCGCCAGGCAGACTTCAATGGCGCGAATCAGTTTGGGAGTGTCGTTGGCGTGGATGCGCTCCGCAGATGCCGGGTCAAGACGCCCCAGCAGCCGGTGCAGCCAGCCTTCTCCCTGCCTCTTGCGGCTTCGTTGCAGACGCGTTCGCAGTACCTGTTGCCGCTCCGGCCCGGCAAAAAGGCCTTCGGTCAGCGCGCGCAGGTAGAGCCCCGTTCCGCCGGTTACAATCGGCATCCGGCCACGGTCGGCAATCTCCCGCATGGCTTCCCGCGCCTGCCGGCTATATTCGCCCGCAGTAAAAGGCTGGTCCGGGTCCGCCACATCAATGAGGTGATGTGGCACCCGCGCCCGCTCCTCTTTGGTTGGCTTGGCTGTGCCCAGGTCCATGCCGCGATAGACGGCCACCGAGTCGCAACTGATAATCTCGCCGCCAAATTGCTCGCCCAGCGCCAGCGAAAGCGCCGTCTTGCCGCTTCCCGTAGGCCCCAACAGCAGCACGGCCAGCGGTTCAGGCTCCGAACCGGACGCTCGATTATCGGAGGATGGGGTGGTCTGTGATGTTGAAACGAAAGCGGCCTTAGGCCCGCCGGGAGATGCGCTCATCACGGCCGCCACCACCCCTGCGGAAAGAACCAGGCCGGATTTGTGTGGAAGAGCCACCACACGAAGATCGCCGCCGCCACCAGCATCAATCCCAAAGCCTGGTTGCGCCGGTACACCCGCAGTTGGGCCTCCCGCCGGTCTTTCTCGGCCACTTGCTCCAGATACGGTTTGATCCGACTTTGTACCATGGCGCGTCTCTCCTGCCGGCTCGTGCGCCCCGATCTTCTGGCGCACCACGCATCAGTATAGGGGAACGGCGACCGGCATATTCCGCGGTGCCGGTTTGACTTCCCAACCCCGGTTTGCTCAGATAATCATTCGGGTTCCTCGGGCATCAGGAAGAGCAGGAAACAGACATGAAGGTTTTGATTCTGGGTTCGGGAGGCCGGGAACACGCCCTGGCCTGGGCGGTCAAGCGCAGCGAACGGGTCACGGAAGTGGTGTGCGCGCCGGGCAACGGCGGCATCGAGCAGATTGCGCGCTGCGTGCCGACGGACCTGAAGAGCCTGGACGCGATGATCCGCGTGGCTGAAGAAGAGCAGCCGGATTTGACCATCGTGGGGCCGGAGGTGCCTCTGTCGCTGGGCATCGTTGACGCCTTGCAGGAGCGGGGCATGCGGGTTTTTGGACCCACACGGGCCGCGGCCATGCTGGAAACCAGCAAGAGCTTCGCCAAGCGCTTCCTGCAGCGGCACAAGATTCCTACCGCCAACTACGCAGTCTGCACCACCACCGCCGAGTTGGAGAAGGCCATCGAGTTCTTCCATCCGCCGATTGTGGTCAAAGCCGACGGTCTGCACGCCGGAAAAGGTGTGGTCATCTGCCAGTCACGGCAAACTGCGCTCGAGGCCGGGCGCGGCATCTTCACGGGGGTACTGCTGGGCGAGAAGGAGCAGCAGGTCATTCTGGAGGAGTTCCTCGAAGGCGACGAGATCAGCTTCCTCTGCCTCACCGACGGCAAGTACGTGGCGCCGCTGGCTCCCGCCCAGGATCACAAGCGCATCGGCGAAGGCGACACCGGTCCCAACACCGGCGGCATGGGCGTCTACTCGACAGATCGCATGCTCGATCCCGGCATGACCCAGTGGATTCTGCGCCACATTGCCGAACCGACCGTCCGCGGCATGGCCGACGAGGATACGCCCTTCGCAGGCGTCCTCTATTGCGGCCTCATGATGACCGCGCGTGGTCCCCAGGTGCTGGAGTTCAATGCCCGCTTCGGTGATCCCGAGACCCAGGCAATCCTAATGCGCCTGGAAAGCGACCTGGTGGACGCACTGGAGGCTTGCATCGATGGCCGACTGGCGGAGACTGAACTGCGCTGGAGCCCCGGCGCCTCAGCCTGCGTGGTGGCCAGTTCGGGCGGCTATCCCGGCAGCTACAAGACCGGATTCCCCATCACCGGCCTCGAAGCCGCAGCCCTGGTCCCGGGAGTCCAGATTTTCCACTCCGGCTCTTCGCGGCTGGGAGGCCAACTTCTGACCGGCGGAGGCCGCGTCCTCGGCGTCACTGCAGCCGCGTCCTCCCTTGAAGAGGCCCTGGCCAGCGCCTACCAGGCGCTGGAGCTGATTCACTTTGACGGAATGTACTATCGCCGCGACATTGGACACCGCGCCCTGAGGAGGACCAAATGACACCTGCCATCACGCTTGAAGAACTCCTGGCCTGGAACGAGGAGTCCTCCAACTTTTGGAAAGCACACCTCGACGCAAATCCTGCGCTGCTGGAGTTGCCCTGCGGTATTGGCGGAACCGTCAATGTTCAGCAGTTCGTGGGGCATATCTGGGGGGTGGAACTGCGCTGGGGCCAGCGCATCGCCGGCCTTCCGCAGCTGGCCAGGGAAGATGTTCCTGCCGGCCCGCTGGATGCCCTGTTTGACCTGCACGTGAGGGCCGTTCAGGTTTTCCGCAAAATTCTGGACAATCCGGACCAGGACTGGGGTGAAACAATGGCGTTGGATTATGCTTGGCTGCCGCCGCAAGCGCGGACAGCTACCTGGCGCAAGATGGTAGCCCACGCGTTGTTCCACAGCCAGCGTCATTGGGCACAACTGGCTACGTTGGTTCGCGCCGCCGGCTTTCCGTCGGGGTTCAAAGGCGATCTTTTATTCAGCTCGGCGCTGGTGTAGCTTCGGGTTCCGGCTTGGGCTTCACCTGTAGTCTCTGAAAACACGATCGGCAGAGAACAGGCCTGCCCTGAGTCGGCTTGAACGGAACCGTGGTCGCCTCTCCGCACTCCGAACAATTGGTTCGAGTCTCCGGGCGCACTCTGGAGTTCCCGTTGGCGCGTTTCGCCTTGCACTGCTTGCAGTGCTTGGGGTCGTTCCGGAACTGTTTGTCGTGGAAGAAGACTTGCTCGCCGGCGGTGAACACAAATTCAGCGCCGCAATCGATGCACTTCAAGACTCTGTCCGCAAATTCCATGGCCGGCTTTCCCAAAGAAGGGAAATACTGAGAGGTCGGCCACGACCAATGGAGCTTGCCGGTCCCGTTTCCCTGTCTTCGCGCTGCGCTCGACATCGAGGGCCCACCCCGCGCGACACCTGGAGGCGACTAACTCGCCTCCCCCGGGCGGGAATACTCGCATAACACTAACACAGATTATTCATCGGAAACCGTGCCTGAAAACGGCAAAATCGTAACACGCCGCCCACTCATTTATAGAGACTTTGGTAACTCCAACTTACTTTCAGCGGGAGTTACCGGGGCGGCCATGTCACGATTTGTTTAAAAAACTAGTCCTGCTCTTTACGAGCCTTCTTGCGATTCCGCTTGCGCGCCAAAGCTGCCTTGACGCGACGCTTCTCACCGGGTTTCAGGTAGTAGGAGTGACGCTTGACTTCCTTGATAATGTCCTCCTGCTGTACCTTCCGCTTGAACCGGCGCAGCGCATTTTCGAGCGGCTCGCCTTCCTGTACGCGAACCTCTGCCAAAAGAGTCCCACCTCCAAACCTGCCTAAGGGGCTCTTCCATGATACCGGAAATCCGGCTTTCCCGTTTGGCCGCCGGTACCTGATCTTTCGTAATCGTTTCAAGACCCAGGGAATCTCCTTGGAATCAGTCACTCGGGTACCTGCGAGTACCAATGTGGAACGTTCCCCCGGCCTTGGCCGCCGGCCGGCGCTCCCGATCGTGTCAAAAGCGGCATTTTCGCCGAATCTTCCGGAAGGCACTCCTCCCGGCGATCCATTCGTTTCCGAGCCTTCGGTCCGCTTTGACCGCCTGCGTTCAAACCCAGCGCCTCCGCCTGCCGGCCGGGTCTTGCCGTTCCTTGGCCCGCCGCGCCCCGCTCCTCGCCGCGCCATGCACTAAACTTGGCCCAGGAGGCCTTGAAATCATGATCCGAACCTACCAGGGCCGCGTGCCCCAGGTTCCTGCCAGTTGTTACGTCGACCTGTCCGCCCAACTCCTGGGCGACGTCACGCTCGGCGAACACTCTTCCGTCTGGATGAATGCCGTCCTGCGCGGCGACGTCCACTCCATTCGCGTCGGCGCCAACTCCAATGTCCAGGACTGCGCCGTTCTCCACGGTCAGCGCAACCTTTACCCGGTCATCGTGGGCGATTGGGTCACCATCGGCCATAACGCCACCGTGCACGGCTGCGTAGTTGAGGATGCGGTGCTCGTTGGCATGGGCTCGACCATCCTCAACGGCTGCCGCATCGGCTCCGGCTCTATCGTCGCCGCGGGCGCCGTGGTCCCCGAGGGCACGGTCGTCCCGCCCAAAACCCTTTGGGCCGGCGTCCCCGCCAAGCTTCGTCGCCAGCTCAGCGACGCCGATCACGCCCTCATCCTCGAATACGCCCAGAACTACCTGGACTACACCGAAATCTACCTCAACGGCGAAGTCCTGACCGAAAGCGGCCGCTGAGATGATCGTGGATTATTTTGTCGTGGACGTGGAAACCGCGAATCAATACCGGCATAGCATTTGCCAGATCGGAATTGCCTCTTTCGCCGGCGGAAAAATGGTGGACGGCTGGCAAACCCTGGTCAACCCGCGCGACGAGTTCCTGCAGTTCAACATCGACCTGCACGGAATCGGCCCGCGAACGGTCGCGCACGCCCCCTGTTGGTCCGAAGTGTTTGCGACAGTAAACTCCATGCTGTCAGGGGCCGCAGTCGCCAGCCACACCGAGTTCGATCGCTCAGCGCTTTCCGGTGCATGCGGCCAGGCGGGAATCCCGGCGGTCCCCTACCGCAAATGGCTCGATACCTGCTGGCTGGCTCGCCAGGCGTGGCCCCATTTGCCCAATCACAAACTTCCCACGCTGGCCCGCACCTTCCGCATCGCTTACAAAGCCCACGACGCGCTTGAGGACGCCAGGGTCGCCGGAGAGATCCTGACCCTGGCCCTGAAAGAGCGCTGCATGACCATCGGCGAACTCCTCGCCTCCCCGGCCAATCACATCACCGGATTTCCCCGGCTCAGCGCGCCGGCGACGGCCACCAGTTCCGGCCGCTGATCCCTGTTCCCTGCTCTTCTCACACCGGCGACGGATTGCGCTCCGGGAACTGGCGCTGGTGCCAGTAGGGATAGATCGGCGCTCGCTCGCTGGCCTTGTCGAGCCTGGCCACTTGCTCCGCGCTCAGGTTCCAGCCGACTGCGGCCAGGTTATGCCGCAACTGCTCCTCATTGCGTGCGCCGATAATGATCGAAGAAACCGTCGGCCGCTGCAGCAGCCAGTTCAGAGCAATCTGGGGAACCGACTTGCCCGTTTCGGCCGCCACCGCGTCCAGCGCGTCCACCACCCGATAGAGGTACTCGTCCTCCACCTGCGGTCCCGCCTGGGCGGTCTTGTGCAGCCGGCTCACTTCCGGCAGCGGCTGGCCGCGGCGAATCTTGCCCGTCAGCCGGCCCCAACCGAGCGGACTCCACACCAGGGCGCCGACTTTCTGGTCCAGCCCCAGCGGCATCAACTCCCACTCGTATTCGCGCCCGATCAGAGAGTAGTACACCTGGTGCGCCACAAACGGCGTCCACCCGTACCGCTCGGCCACGGCCAGCGACTTCATTAGGTGCCAACCGGAGAAGTTCGAGCAGGCAATGTAGCGCACCTTGCCCTCGCGGACAAACTTGTTCAGCGTGTCCTGCACCTCCTCGATCGGCGTCAGGGCGTCGAATCCGTGCAGGTGGTAAATATCCACGTAATCGGTCCCCAGCCTGCGCAAGCTGCCTTCGAGCGACCGCCGCAGGTGGTAGCGCGAAGACCCCACATCATTTGGCCCGTCGCCCAACCGGAACGTGGCCTTGGTGGAGATCAGAGCCTGGTCGCGCTTGCCCTCGAGCGCCTTGCCCAGCACCTCTTCCGACCGTCCGTCGGAGTACACATCGGCCGTATCGAACAGGTTGACGCCGGCCTCGAAGCAGATGTCCACCAGCCGCCGGGCCTCGTCCACCTCGGTCGAGCCCCATGCTTTGAAAAACTCGTTGGCCCCGCCAAACGTGCCGGTGCCAAAACTCAGAACGGGAACTTTGAGGCCTGAGCCTCCAAGAAGTCGATATTCCATGCAATTTTGGATGCAGGCAGGGCCGCGCGGTTGCGGAACTTGGAATACCGCTCCATCAACGAGCCCCACGCCATCGAGTTACGGCCGGAACGACCCGCGCCAACTGCCGCACAAAAGCCCCGTGCCCCATCCTTCCGCAGTTTTATCGCGGAAGGGTGGGAAAGAACGAAGCAAGACAGGCAGATTTTCCGCTCGCAGCCTACATATTCGCGTGCCCTGCGCGCATCGACTCGTTGAACTGCGGCTTGGTAAAGTTGAGCGCGGCTTCGAGCTTTGCCTGGTACTCCGGCGCACGGGCCATCAGTTGAGGCGTCGCGGCGGCAAACTCGCCATCCAGCACCATCAGCCCCTCGCCGGCTTCGTCCCCGGCCATGCGCAACAGGTCGGTCTCAGTCGTGTTCAGGTATTGAGCGTCCCTGGGGTCGGCAATCCACACCGGTTCTCCCGCGCCCAGCACGCCGCTCAGCCAATAAACCTTGCGCAGCAGGTATTCCAGCCGCTCCTGGTCGTTGGTCTCGGTGAACAGGAACTTCCTTTGCCAGCGGCTGTAGTAGCGCGTCGTCACCGGAACCGGCTGACGGTTGCCCGACTTCAGAAATTCCAGTTGTCCCAGGTCCACCGTCTTCCGCACCGCGTTGTATACAAAGGTTTCCGCGAAGGGCTGCTCCATGGCCGGAACAATCTCGGCAAAGGTGAGCGTCACCGACGCGGCGACCTTCGCGTGCAGGGGCTGCGACCCGCCGTCGGCCAGTTGGATTTCGCCGTGAACAATGTAGGTGTCCGCCCCGGAGGTGGAGCGGTGGAACGGCCATTGGAACTGCCCGAAGGCCACCGGCAGCCCGCCCAGCGTCACGTAGCACTCGGGCCGCGGATTGCGCAGCCGCCTGGCCTCGGCAGCCAAATGGTCGGTTATCGTCGGCAGCAGGTCCGGCTTGCCGAAGTTGAAGGCTTCGCTCAGTTCGAGCTTGAGCGTGCGCCCGCCGGCCGCGCTTCCGGGCAAGCCAGCCTGCGCGCCGGCCAGGCCCAGTTGAAACACGGCGGTAGGATGCCCATGAAAATCGTTCCCTTGGGTGGCGGAGACCAGCACCAGGTTCGCCTGCTTGGCGGCCTTTTCAACGGGAGAGACGAGAGAGGACTTCAGAGCTGCGGTCATAAGAGGGGAATCCTATGTCAAAGATCGTTGCGTTTTCATTCTAGAGCATTCCCAACGTCCGGCGACCCCCGCGGAGAACCGGGTGCGGGTGCCCCACCTTTGGCACGTCTTTGTTTTTGTGCCTAAGGTGGGATATCCATCCCTACAGCTCTTTATGGTTCGTACAATTGTTCTCGGCTCAGAGATCGGGCCCGGCTCATCCGTCGTTGCCGGAACCGGGCGTTGCGGGGTTCCTGGTTCTCAGAGGAGTGTCGGCGCCGCTTTTAAAGGAACAAGGGAGCGCGTAGACTCGTATACCGCACTATGAGCGCAGCATTTGAACTCGCCTCAGCATCTACCGACTTCCTCTCCAACCGTCTTTTTGCTCTCACGCGCCGGATCGAGGAGATTGACCCCCAGTTATCGCGGGTTCTGGTTCCCTGGGTGGTGCGGCATCCGCGCTACCTCCCGGGCTTCCTCCGCCTGGCGCGAACCATCGGGCAGTCGAAGCGGGTGCGCGCCCGCGCCCTGGCCGACGGGGTGAAAGTGCCGCCTTTTCTTGTTCTCAGCGTTACGTCTAAATGCAATCTGCGCTGCGTCGGCTGCTACGCCGGGGCCGTCGGAACGGTGACCAGGGCGCCCGCCCGGCCGGGACTCGATCTCCGCGACTGGTACAAGATCGTGGGCGAAGCGGTACGACTGGGCGTGATGGCGTTCATGATCGCCGGAGGCGAACCATTCATGCTTCCCGGCATTGCCAACCTGTTTCGCGACTATCCCGACCGGCTTTTTCTGGTTTTCACCAACGGTACCGCCCTCTCGCCCGCCGATTACCAGATCTTGAAGAACTGCTCCAACACGGTGATTGTGGTGAGTCTTGAGGGCGACCAGGAATTGACCGATCTGCGCCGGGGTCGCGGCGTCTACGAAAAAGCGCTCGGCTCTCTCGACCGGTTGCGCGAAGCAGGGGTTTTGACCGGCATCGCCGTCACCGTGAGTTCGGCGAATATCGAGTACTGGTCCCAGCCCGCGAACATCGACGCGCTCATCGCCCACAGCGGGCCGCTGGCCATGTTCATCGAGCAGATTCCCACCAGCGGCTGCGAAAACGGCTCGGTGCTGACCGCGGAGCAGCGCATCCACTTCCGCCAAACCGTCCTCCAATATCGGGATCGCGCCACCGGAGGCGCATACATCATCCATTCGCCGGGCGATGAAGAGACGCTCGGGGGCTGCGTCTCCGCCGGACGAGGATTCGCGCATGTGAATCCCAGCGGCGACGTCACCGCCTGTCCCGTTTCCGCGCTGGCCACCCACAACGTCAGGACCTCGAACCTGCGCGAAGCCCTGGCCAGCCCGCTGTTCTCCATGATCCGTGAAAATGCGCACCTGCTGGAAACGGAAGGACACCCTTGCGGGCTGTCTGCGCACGCGGAAGAGTTGGAGAGCATGGCGAAAGGT
Source organism: Occallatibacter sp. (assembly GCA_049516495.1). Lineage (GTDB taxonomy): Bacteria > Acidobacteriota > Terriglobia > Terriglobales > Acidobacteriaceae > Telmatobacter. The sequence goes on along the minus strand of JBEKTB010000013.1, from coordinate 41,835 downwards.
CTGGGCGCTTACCGCACCGGCGCGCCGGAATCAGCGCCATCAAACAAGGACTGGCCGGTCGCGATCTCCTGAGTCTACGCAGCCCATTGTCCGCCTTGCCCCGCCGCAGGCGGCTTGCAGAATATAACTCCCAATCGGCGCACACTGGCAAATAGGAGATGAGTGTGCGAAATCCACCATCCACCGGAGAAGTCCTGTCCAGCACACCGGGTCTATCCCTGGCGATGACTGCCACGCGTGTGGTCGCTCTAGAGCCTGCCCTGAGCCTGTCGAAGGAGCCGGTCTTTCAGATCTGGGAAACGCAGCGTTCGTCAGCTATCTCTCCGGTCCGTACCCCGCCTCTGGAAACGAATGTACCCACCCCCCCCGGGGGGTTGGTTCACTGTCTGTTCGCCTTTGAACTTGCATATCATTTTGCACGCGGCCGCGAACACCTGAATAAGCTGCACAAGCCAAATAACTTACGCATTCATTCCCAAGAAACGCGTACAAGCCTCAAACCCGCGAAAATAGGTCATTTCCCCTCGAAATGAGCCTCGATTTCTTCCAGCGTTTTCCCCTTCGTCTCCGGCAGGAAGAACGCCGCGACGATGAAGTAAACCACCGTGAAGCCCGCGAACAGGAAGAACATCGACGAGTATCCATGCTTGCTGACAAAGGGCAGAAAGATGCCGGCCAGCGTGGTGGAAACCAGCTGGTTAATCACCAGCGCGATGCTCATGCCGTTGGAGCGGATGCGCGTGGGCATCAGTTCCGAAAGCGCCAGCCACACGCACACGCCGGGGCCGATCGCGTAGGACGCCATGAACAGATAGAGCCCCAGAGCCACCAGCCAGCCATGGCCGGGAGCGGGCACTTGGCCGATCAGCGCCTTTTGAATGCGCAGCGGAGCAGTCTGCGCAGCGTCGAGGTTGGCGAAGGGATTCTTGAACAGAGCTTCAATCTTGTTGTCCGGAATGCAACTGGCGCGGGTGATCTGGATGGGCGCGGCCGCTGGATCGTCAGAACGGACAAAGCTCGTGGCCGCGGTGAAGTCCCCGTACGAATAGATGATGGCCAGCGAGGCGCGTCCGCTGTCGATGGGCCCTGCCGCGCCGCCCTGCGCGGCCAGCAGCCGGGCAGCCTCGGCCGGGTTGAAGCGCAGGGTCAGATCCTGGCCGGGACTCACCATGGCTTGCACCGTATTACGGCTGTCGACGCTGAATTTCTCAGTCCTGAGAAACAGAATACCCACACCAATGACGGAAACGATGATTCCCGAGGTGCCCAGAACCAGCAGGAACTTGCGCCCCTTGCGGTCGACCAGCGTCATGCCCACCATGGTCATCAGAAAGTTGACCGCCGTGAACACGACATAGCCCCAGTGCGATTGCAGGTCCGACAGTCCGCTTTGCAGCAGAATGCCGGTGTTGAAGCCGATGATGGAGTTGATGCCCGTGGCCGTGTTGCAGGCCAGAATCACGAGCGCCAGCAGGAAGGGAATGACGTATTTGCGGCGCAGCAGCGAGTCGCTCACCTTCTGCCCTGTGGAGCGGGCGGCCACGGCGGAGTGGGCCGTCTCTTCCATTTCGCGCATTTCGAGAGCCGCCTGCTCGTCGCTCCGTGAACGCAGCAGCGCAGCATAGGCGCTGGCCGTTTTGCCGCGACGGAAAAGCCAGCGTGGCGATTCGCTCACCAGCAGGCTGCCCACCACAAAAAGCAAGCCCGGCGGAAGCGAAACCCAGAAGATCCGCCGCCACACCTGGTCCTTGAAAGCGAACAGGGTGGCTGCGTCAGAAGAGGCGGCGACGGCTGCAACGCGGTAGCTGTAATACATGCCCACCAGCGCGGCCGTGACGATGCCCAGCGTGAGCAGCCACTGAAAAATCCCGGTTCCCTTGCCTCGATGGGCGGCCGAAAGGCATTCGGCCAGGTACAGCGGAACGACCACCCCGATGAGCCCTGCGCTGATGCCTTGCAGCAGCCGGCCAAATAACAGATAACTATATCCTTGCGAAAGGGCGATGACCGGAATGCTGAGGACAAAGGTCACGCCGGAAAGGACCATCAGCGGCTTGCGGCCCATCCAGTCGGCCAGCAGCCCGGCGAACAGGGTAGAAAACACGCTGCCCAGCAGCACCGCCGCGACAATGGCCGACAATTCCGCGGCGCTCAGGTGCGAGGTCGCTTCCAGATAAGGCAGCGCACAAAGAGGTTGTAGCCGCGCCTGGAAGAGAGGTTGGCGGGCAGGCCGGCGGAACTGACTGCGTCTGTTGTCACGGGAGTGGCCCCTTGCGCAGTTTATGCTCCCGCCTTGGTTGCACGGCGCATCTTGGCCGGAAAAACCCGGGTTCCGGACAAATTGCCGCCAACGACTTGAAGAGCAGCGCGCATTTTTAGTCTACAATGACCGAATCGGATTAAAACGCTCAATCTTTTGAACCAAAGGGGATGCAAATGCCGAGCTTGACGACCAAGAGATTCTCCCTGCTGCACGCCGCAATGGGCAGCGCAGTTACCCTGCTGCTTGCCTTCCCTGCTCTCGTGGCAGGCCAGATTCATTTGCTGCCTGCGCCGCGAGAGGCGCACTTTGCCGGCGAGACCGCGCTGCCCGAAACGGTGACGGTTACCGTTCCCGGCCACGACGCGGAGGACGAGTTTGCCGCGCGCGACCTGGAGTCTGCGGCAAAGGAGGCAGCCCACGCCAACGGCGGCACGGCGTTCCGGGTGGTTCTGCTGCGGGCTGATTCAGCAGAAGGCAAGGCGGAACTCGCAAAGAACAAGCTGACCTTCGATGCGCCGATGACGGAAGAAGGCTACGTGCTGACCATCGGGCAGCACGAGGCCACTGTCGTTGGAGCCACCAGTTCAGGCGTATTTTATGGCGTCCAGACCCTCAAGCAGTTGCTGCCGCTGGCCGGAGCCAAGCCATCGCTGCCCACGGGCACGGTGTGCGACTGGCCGGCCATGAAATATCGCGGCATCCAGGACGACCTTTCGCGCGGTCCGTTCCCGACGCTCGAGTTTCAGAAGCACCAGATTCGCGTCTTTGCTTCCTACAAGGCGAACATCTACTCGCCTTACTTCGAGCACACGCTGCTCTATCCCAACCAGCCCCTGGCTGCGCCTCCCGGCAGCGCCATGAGCCCGGCCGACGTGGCGGAACTGGTCCGCTACGCGCGCCAATATCACATCACCGTGCTCCCCGAGCAGGAGGCCTTCGGCCATCTGCACCATGTGCTGAAATATGACCTTTACGCGGACGTCGCCGAGACGCCCCACGGGCACGTGCTGGCTCCCGTCCAGGCCGGCTCCCTGCCATTGATCAAAGACTGGTTTACGCAGATTGCCGAGGAGTTCCCGTCGCCCTTCATGCACATTGGGGCCGACGAGACCGCCGACCTGGGCCTGGGGCGCACGCGCGAACAGGTGCAGGCCAAGGGCTACGGCCCGGTGTACGTGGACTTCCTGAAGCAGATTCACGATGAACTGGCGCCCCTCCATCGCCGCCTGCTCTTCTGGGGTGACATTGGCGGCGCCGATCCCAAGGCTGTCGCCGGCCTGCCCAAGGACATGATCGCCGTCCCCTGGAACTACTGGGACTCCAAGGACTTCGACAAGATGATCGAGCCTTTCGCAAAGGCCGGGATCGAGACCTGGGTCGCCCCCGGGGACGCCAACTGGAGCGAGGTTTATCCGGTGGCCTCGATCGCCTTCCCGAACATCCAGGGCTTTGTGCGCGACGGCCAGCGGCTAGGCTCGATCGGCACCATCAACACCGTCTGGAACGACGACGGCGAAGGTCTGTTCAACCAGGATTGGTACACCGTGCTCTTTGGCCCGGTGGCGGCGTGGCAGCCGGGTGAGAGTTCGATCGGCGCGTATCAAGAGGCGTTTGGCCAGCTCTTCCACGGCGATGCCAGCGGCAAAGTGGACGAAGCTGAAAAGGAAATCATGGCCGCGCACGCCGCCCTGGGCAAAGCCAAGCTCGATATGAATAGCGACGATGTTTTCTGGATCGATCCATGGAGCCCGCTCGGCCAGGCCGTGTCGGCGAAGGTGCTTCCCGTGGCGCCGGAACTGCGCAAACACGCTGAGCAGGCCATCGTGCTGCTGGCCCAGGCGCGAAGCGCGAATCCCGGATTGAAGGAGCAGGAAGCGCTGACCGCCATGGACCTGGGCGCACGGCGGCTGGACCTGATCGGCATGAAGTTCGAGTTGAGCCAGGAGATTGCCGACGGATATGCGCAGGTTCTGGCCCACCAGCACGATAAGACGCACGCCGGAGAAGCAAACAATATCCTGGAGGAGATCAGCGGCGGCAACGGGCGCTGCCAGGACTTGCGGGACACCTACTCCGCGTTGAAGGACGAATACAGCCAGGTGTGGCTGGGAGAGAACCGGCCCTATTGGCTGGGTAACGTCACCGTCCGCTACGACCTGGCGATCCAGGAATGGCAGCGGCGCGGCAATCTCTTCCAGGAAGCGACCGGAAACTTCCAAAACGGCAAGGAACTTCCGCCGATGAGTGTCTTCGGACCGGCGGAATGGGCGCCGGCAAAATAGGGCGGCCTTTTTCTGCTCTGCGAAGGGGCGCGGCTTGAGCCGCGCCCCTGTTTTTTTGCAGTTTGCAAAGGCCGCACCCTCCCTTGGCGCCCAACTTCAATCGCGCCCGCCCCGCTCCAGTGCCATTCGTCACTGCAACCTCCCGCGATTCGCCGTAAGTATTGATTGAGGGGCGCATCCGGCGATCGGTCTGGCGCGCGTCTCTCCACGGCGCTGCGTTTCGGTGCGCGGATGCGGGACGGGGAGGTTCAAAATGCCCTGTGATTTGGATGAGCGCGAAGCCGCGATAGCCGCTGCGAGGATTTCATCCGGCGCGGTTGCCGAGGCGCAGAAGGATGCGCAATTCGTTGTGGAAGCAAAGTTCTACCAGAAGCTTCCGAAGCTCAAGATCAAGTGCACCCTTTGCCCTCGCGCATGCACCGTGACAGACCAGGAACGCGGCCACTGCGGCGTGCGCGAAAATCGCGGCGGCACCCTCTATTCCCTGGTGCACTCGCGAGTGTGCGCGGCGCACGTGGATCCGGTGGAAAAGAAGCCTCTGTTTCACTATCTGCCGGGGACGAATGCGTTTTCGCTGGCCACGGCCGGCTGCAACGTCAATTGCCAGTTCTGCCAGAACTGGGAGATTTCGCAGTCGCGTCCCGAGCAGGTCCCCGCACAATACGTTCCTCCGTCGCGCGTCGCCGAACTCGCCCGGCAATATGGCTGCCCAACCATTGCCTTCACCTACAGCGAGCCGGTGGTCTTCAGCGAATTCCTGATGGATACCGCCGACGCCGGTCATGAGGCCGGTATTCGCAGCATCGTGGTGTCGAACGGCTATATGCAACCAGCCGCCTTGAAGGCGGCGTACGGCCGGATGGACGCGGTCAAGATCGATCTCAAGTCCTTCTCCGAGCCCTATTACCGCAAGGTGGTCAAAGGGCAATTGAAGCCAGTGCTGGATTCGCTGGTCACCCTCCGCGAGATCGGCAAGTGGATGGAGATTGTCTATCTCGTCGTGCCCACGCTGAACGACAGCGATGCAGAATTCCGCGGGCTGGCAAGCTGGATCAAAACCAACCTGGGCGCGGATGTGCCGCTCCATTTCACGCAGTATCATCCTGCGCACTTATTGAAAAACCTGTCCATCACGCCGGTGTCCACGCTGGAACGCGCGAAGGCGATCGCCGACGCCGAAGGACTGCACTACGTGTACATCGGCAACGTACCGGGACATCCGGCGCAAAACACCTGCTGCCCCAAGTGCGCCCGTCTGCTGGTGGAGCGTGTGGGCTTTACCGCCAGCCGGATGCTGATTCGCAACAACAGTTGTCCCTTCTGCCTGCACCCGATTCCCGGCGTCTGGCACGCGTGAGTTATCTGTGGAGGTTTCGTATATGCATGTGGCGATTGCACAAACCGCTTGCTGGCTGGCGCCATTGTCCGCACTGCTGGTGATGACTCCGCTGGAGCGCGCCTATGCGGCCGGGCTTGAGAAGGTGCGGCAGGCCGCTGTGGCAGGCAGCTTTTATCCGGCCGACCCGAAAGCGCTGACCGGAATGATCGACGAAATGCTGGCCCAAGTTTCCGGAGTCCCGGTAACCGATCCGATTCTTGCCGCGGTTGCGCCACACGCCGGTTATCTTTACTCCGGACCCGTTGCCGCCTACACCTTTGCCGCCTTGAAGGGCCGCAAGTACGCGCGTGTTGTCATCCTTGCGCCGTCGCACTATGAGGGTTTCAACTTCACGTCCGTCTATGACGGCGACGGCTATGAGACGCCGCTCGGAACCGTTCGCGTGGACACTGCATTCGCGCACGAGTTGGTCAAATTGAACTCGACCATGCAGCTTTCAGATCGCGGCCACGAACCCACAAAGGCTGGCGGCGAACACGCGATCGAGGTGGAGTTGCCGTGGCTGCAGCGCGTGCTCGGCGACTTTGAAATTGTGCCCATCGTGATGGGAGACCAAAGTTACGAGACGAGCCGTGCGCTGGCAGTGGCGCTGGCCAAGCTGATCAAGAAGGACGGGCAGGAAGGCGATACGCTGGTTCTCGCCAGTTCCGATCTGTCCCACTATCACCCCTATGACGACGCGGTGAAGATCGACCACAAGACGCTTAACGCGCTTCAGGAGTGGGACTACTTCAGCATGTCGCAGAACTTCCGGACGCGGACATGGGAAGCCTGCGGCGGCGCACCCATTGTGGCCGCGATGATCTACGCCGAACGCATGGGAGCCAACCAGGCCCGCGTGCTGAAGTATGCGAATTCTGGCGACGTGACCGGCGATCGTTCGCGCGTAGTGGGTTACAGCGCAGACGTGTTTGTGAAGGCGCCGGGCGGGAAAAACAAGGAAACTCCGTTCTCGCTGAACGAGCAGGAGAAGAGCGAGTTGCTGGCCCTGGCCCGCAAGTCGGTGGAGCACGCAATTCAGGAGCAGCACGCGTATGAGCCGCCGACCGGCACAACGGAAGCGCTGAACCAGGAGCGCGGCGCTTTCGTGACTCTGCGCGAAGCGGGCGCGCTGCGCGGCTGCATCGGCTACACCTCGGCCCTCAAGCCCCTCTACATGACGGTGCGGGACACGGCTACGCTAGCCGCCATTCGCGATCCCCGCTTCCAGCCCGTAGACGCGGCGGAATTGCCGCGGCTCGACTATGAGATCTCCGTGCTGTCGCCCCTGCACCGGGTTCTGGACATCGAGCAGATCAGGATTGGCGAGCATGGGCTGCTGATGAAGAACGGCGAGAATGAAGGCCTGCTGCTTCCCCAGGTGCCAGTGGAACAAAAGTGGGATCGGGCGACCTTCCTTGAGCAAACCTGCGCCAAAGCGGGATTGCCTTTCGGCTGCTGGAAGGATGAGGATACCGATATTTTCAGCTTCACAGCAATCGTTTTCGGCGAACACAAGCCCTGACGGGCCTGGAACGGAAGCCTGGACCGGCCACTTGACTGCCCGGCGCGGTTCGCCTTCCCTGCATAGCCTTGAATCCAGGCAGCTTACCAGCGGGATTGCGCTCAATCTCCTCCTCGACGGAGGATGCGTTCACCCATGTCCGGATGGACGCGTTCGCGAGGTTTGAACCCGCCCGGATCGGGAGAGATCGACAGCCGATGAAAACGAAACAAGACGGTTTTTCCACCCGGAATGCGGGCTTCTGAAGGTGACACGCATCACAGCGGCGCCCGGTGGCGAAGTTGAGAATAATTCGGGCCTTGAGGCGGGAAATGCACCGTGGTTGACCACGCTGTTTATGAGCTTCGAAGCCTGGTTTTGGGGTGTTCCCGGGTGATGAACGACGCAAGCCTGAGGGACCCGATGTGTAGAGATAGCGGTGTGCTGAACGGAGGCAACCGGTGATAAGTTGGCGTGAACTATATCGAAGCAAATGCATGGAGGCCTCGCAGGCGCTGGAGGCGGTTCGCTCCGGCGATCGCGTCTGGATCCAGTCGGGTTGCGGCACGCCGTCGCCCCTGGTGGATGCGCTGGTGGCGCGCGCTCCCGAGCTGCGCAATGTCGAAATCGTTCACATGAAGACGCTGGGCAACGCGGACTATACCAAGCCCGAGTACGAAGGCCATTTTCGTCATCGCGGATTGTTCCTGGGGTCCAACGTGCGCGAAGCCGTGGCAGCGGGACGCGCCGACTACACGCCCATCTTCCTGAGCGAAATTGAAGGCTTGTTTGAAAGCGGCGAAATGCCGCTCGATGTGGTCCTGATGCAGGTGTCACCGCCCGATGAGCACGGATTCGTGAGCCTGGGAACCACGGTGGACTGTACCCTGAATGCGGCTCGCTGCGCCAAAGTGGTGATTGCCGAAGTGAATGAGCAGATGCCGCGCACGCATGGCGAGACTTCAATCCATGTGAGCCGCATTTCGGCGTTAGTGGAAACGGCGCGGCCGCTGCTGGAATTTCACGCCGAGCCATTCAATGAAATGCATCGGCGCGTGGCGGAAAACGTGGCCTCGCTCATTCCCGACGGCGCCACGCTCCAGACCGGAATTGGCGGCATTCCCGACGCGGTGCTCAAGTGTCTTGGCGACAAGCGCGACCTCGCGATCCACACCGAGATGTGCTCGGATGGCGTGATCGACCTGATCGAAACGGGCGTACTGACCGGAGAACGCAAGTCGCTGCACCGCGGCAAGGTGGTGCTGTCTTTCGTGCTCGGCTCGCGGCGTCTGTTCGACTTCGTTCGTGAGAACGCCAGCTTCGAGTTCCGGCCGATTTGCTACACCAACGATCCGTTTGTGGTGGCGCAGAACGACCGGATGGTGGCCATCAACTCGGCGCTGCAGGTGGATTTGACCGGGCAGGTTTGCGCGGACTCGTTGGGAACCACGCCCTACAGCGGGTTTGGCGGACAAATCGATTTCATTCGCGGAGCGGCGCGTTCCAAAGGCGGCGTTCCAATTATCGCCCTGCCCTCGACGGCGCGGCATGGCACTGTTTCGCGCATTGTGCCGGTGCTGGAACCGGGCGCGGGCGTGGTCACTTCGCGCGCGGATGTGCACTATGTAGTGACCGAGCACGGCATCGCTTATCTGCACGGAAAGACGCTGCGCGAGCGGGCCGAGGCGTTGATCGCCATTGCCGATCCGCGGTTTCAAGGGGAACTGGAAGACTTCGCCGTGCGCGCCCATTACCTGGAGCGCAAGGCGGCATTGGTGTGACGATTTGCGTTTGGGTCGAGAGGAGTACGGGATGACAGAACAGAAACAGGACCGTGGCAAGCTGCGGGTGAGCGTGGAAGAGTGCAAGGGCTGCGGCCTGTGCGTGGAGGCGTGTCCGCCCAAAGTGATCGCCTTGAGCGAACGGCTCAACCACTACGGCTATCGTACGGCGACGTATGCGGGTGCAGGCTGCACGGGGTGCGGAATCTGCTTCATGGTCTGCCCGGAGCCGGGCGCCATTACCGTGCTGCGCGCCGTGCCGCGCAAAACAACGGAAGCACGCGGGGTTGTAACAGGCACGATGGGAGCAGGCGAATGCGCAAGCAACTGATGAAGGGCAATGAAGCGATTGTGAGGAGCGCCATCCTCTCCGGGTGTCGCGCGTTCTACGGGTATCCCATCACGCCGGCCAGCGAAATCACCGAGGCCGCTGCGCTTTATATGCCGCAGGCGGGCGGAGTCTTCCTGCAGGCGGAGAGCGAGGTCGCGGCCATCAACATGCTCTACGGTGCGTCGTCAGCGGGCGTTCGCTCCATGACGGCATCGAGCGGACCGGGAATCAGCCTGATGCAGGAAGGCGTCAGCTACATGGCCGGCGCCGAGTTGCCCTGCGTCATCGCCGACATCACGCGCGGCGGTCCGGGCCTGGGAAACATCGCCTCCGAGCAGAGCGATTATCACCAGGTAGTCAAGGGCGGCGGCAACGGCAACTACCGCACCATCGTGCTGGCCCCGCATTCCGTGCAGGAGATGGCGGACCTGACAGCGCTGGCCTTCGAACTCGCGGACCGCTATCGCAATCCGGTGGTCCTGCTCGCGGATGGATTTGTCGGCCAGATGATGGAGCCGGTGTCATTTCCGCAAACGGCAATTGCGACGCACTTGCCGAAATGGGCCGTGGCGGGCACCGCGGAAACTCGCGGCAACATGATCACATCCCTGCACATCGACATCGACGATCTTGAGGCCCACGCACGCATGCTGGAAGCCAAGTACCACCTGGCCGAGCAGCGTGAAACCCGCGCCGAAGAGTGGTATGCCGAAGACGCGGAAATTGTGCTGGTCGGCTACGGCATCGTAGGCCGGATCTTAAAGGCCGTCACTGCCGAAGCCCGCGCCGACGGCATCAACGTCGGAGTGCTGCGGCCGATCACGCTCTATCCTTTCCCCACGCTGCACTTCCAGCGGCTGGCAAAACGCGCGCGCGTTTTTGTGGTGGTCGAGATGAGCAACGGCCAGTTGATTGAAGATGTGCGGCTGGCCTTGAACGGCGCACGGCCGGTGGAGTTCCTGAACCGCATGGGCGGCAATGTCCCGTCGCACGACGAAGTGCTCGCCCTGGTGCGCAAGCTGGCGCAGCGTTATCAACTGGGAATGGCGCTCAAAGAGGAGCAGATGGCAAATGTCTAGCGAATTGATCTCTGAATACGCAATTTCTCACGCCAAGCCCAGGTCGTTCTACGATCGCTTTGAGCGCAAGGATGAACTGCAGCATCAGACGCACTATTGCCCGGGATGCGGGCATGGAAATGTGCACAAGATGCTGGCCCTGGCCATCGACGAACTGGGCATTCAGGACCGCACGGTCCTCATCAGCCCGGTGGGCTGCTCGGTGTTTGCCTATTACTACTTCGACGTGGGCAACGTGCAGGCAGCGCACGGACGCGCGCCCGCCGTAGCCACCGCGGTCAAGCGCAGCAGGCCGGGAAGCGTCGTCATCAGCTACCAGGGCGACGGCGATCTCTCGGCCATCGGTGCGGCGGAAATCCTGCACGCGGCCAATCGCGGCGAACACATCGCCGTGATTTTCGTGAACAACGCCATCTACAGCATGACCGGTGGACAGGCCGCGCCGACCACCCTGATCGGTCAGAAGAGCACGACCACTCCCAACGGACGCAGCGCGGCCAATGAAGGCTATCCGATGCGTGTGAGCGAGTTGCTGGCGACGCTGGAGGCTCCGGTCTATATTGAGCGCGTTGGCCTGGGAGACAACAAGCAGATTGCCCATGCCGCGAAAGCCATTCGCAAGGCGGTGGAGAACCAGGTTCGCGGGCTGGGCTTCTCGCTGATCGAGGTTCTCTCGCCCTGCCCCACTATTTGGAAAATGACTCCGGTGGATGCACAGCATTGGGTTCGCGATGTGATGGAAAAGACCTTTCCGCTGGGCGTGTTCAAGGATCGCACCAGGGAAGTTGAGCCGCGGCCGCTGCCCGGGCCTGCACCCGCGCTCGAAGAGATTCCGACGATTCTCGGCATCGCCGATGAAGGCTTGCCCGAAGGTCATTCCGCGAGCGACACGCTTGCAAAGGAAGTAGACGTTCACGTGCGCGTCGCGGGCTTTGGTGGCCAGGGAGTGCTGCTGCTGGGCGAGCTCCTGGCCGAAGCAGGGTTGGACGCGGGCCTGGAGGTATCGTGGCTGCCGTCCTATGGGCCGGAGATGCGTTCGGGCACCTCGAACTGTCATGTGCGCCTGTCCAGCCACACCATCGATTCGCCGCTGGTCACGCTGCCTGATGTGCTGGTGGCTATGAACGAGCCGTCGCTCAGAAAATTCGACACCAGTGTTCGTCCGGGCGGATGGGTGATCTACAACGGCGACGCATTCCCTGAAGATTGCATGCGCGAGGACGTGCATGTGCTGGCGCTGCCCTTCACCCGCCTGGCCCAGGAGTTGGGCGACCCGCGGGCGTGCAACATGGTCATGCTGGGCGCGCTGCTTGAGATTGCCGATGCGCTGCCCCAGGCCAGCGTCGATGCTGCGTTGCGCCGCATGGTCAAGAATCCGAAATGGGTGGCTCTGGACGAGCGCGCACTTCAGCGTGGACGGGAACTCTACCGCGAATCGATCGAAGAGGTGTGCCATGAAGGCTGATGGAGATCCGAACCTGATTGTGTATTTCGGTGGGCAGTATGTGCCGCTCGGCGAAGCGCGTGTAGGAATCCTGACCCACGCCCTGCATTACGGAACGGGCGTGTTTGAGGGGATTCGCGCGCACTGGGACGAAGCACAGCAGGAGCTGTTCGTGTTGCGCGCCCAGGAGCACTTTGAGCGCTGGATACAGAACTGCGGCATTCTGCGCATTGCCGTTCCGCGTTCAGCGGAGCAGTTGTGCGAGATCACCGTCGAGCTGATGCGGAGAAATGCGTTTCGCACCAATGTCTATGTCCGGCCGCTGGCGTACAAGTGCGCCGAACGTGTGGGCGTCAGCACCGACGATCAGGATGCCTTTGCCGTGATTGCGCTTCCGTTTGGCGATTATCTGCACGCGGAAAAGGGATTGCACGCGGGCGTCAGCAGTTGGCGGCGCATTGAAGACAATGCAATTCCGGCGCGAGCCAAGATCTGCGGAGCCTATGTGAACAGCGCCCTGGCCAGCGACGAGGCGCACCAATGCGGATTTGACGAAGCGATCTTCCTCAACGAAAGCGGTCATGTTGCGGAGGGCGCAACCTGCAACATTTTCATGGTACGCAAGGGAAGGTTGATCACGCCGCCGGTGACGGAGAACGTGCTCGAAGGCATCACTCGCGACACAGTGATGGAACTGGCGCGGCGGGAACTCGGCCTGCAGGTTGTGGAGCGGCCCATCGACCGCAGCGAGCTGTATGTGTGTGACGAACTGTTCTTCACCGGAACGGCGGTGGGCGTTGCTCCCATCGTGCGCGTCGACCACCGGCCAGTGAAGGATGGAGCGATAGGCGCAATCTCGCGCGAGATACGGCAGTCGTACGTCGACGCGACGCGCGGACGGATGAGGAACTACTGGAACTGGCTGACACCGGTTTACCATTCCCGTGCAGCCCGGGAACAGGACCATGATTCGCTGGTTGGGGTGACTGCAGATTGAGCGATTGATCCTGTGCAATGCGCGTGGTGAGCTGGCTCGGCTACAGCGGTTCCACACTTGGTATACCTCGAAGGTCATGCACTCCAGTGGCATTTTCCTCAAGAAAATGCCACCTCGCGCGACGCTGGAAAGGGTACTTGAATTGTGGAACCGCTCTAAGGAGGAAAAACGATGCTCACGACAAGACTTGCAGATAACGCCTATGACGTTGCGCTGGAGAATTTCGATGCGGCAGCGGACGCCCTGGGGCTCAACAACGATACGCGGGAGATGATCAAGTATCCCGAGCGCATACTTACGGTGACTGTGCCGGTGCGCATGGACGACGGGCACATTCACCGCTTTGAAGCCTACCGCGTGCAGCACAGCTCAGTGCGCGGCCCTGCGAAGGGCGGCATTCGCTACCATCCGCAGGTTACGCTCGACGAGGTGAAGGCGCTGGCCACCTGGATGACCTGGAAATGTGCGGTCGTCAACATCCCGTTTGGCGGCGGCAAGGGTGGAGTAACATGCGATCCGAAACACATGTCCCAGGGCGAACTGGAGCGGATGACGCGGCGCTACACCAGCGCCATTCTTCCCTTGATCGGTCCCGACCAGGACATTCCCGCGCCGGACGTATACACGAATTCGCAAACCATGGCGTGGATCATGGACACCTACAGCATGACCAAGGGCTATCCGATTCCCGGAGTCGTCACCGGAAAGCCGATCAGCCTGGGCGGATCGCTGGGCCGCAATGAAGCAACCGGGCGCGGTGTCTTTTACACCATCCTGAGCGCCTGCGAGCATTTGCATACGCCGTTGAAAAGCGCCACCGTCGTGGTACAGGGCTTTGGCAACGCCGGCTCGATTGCGGCGCAACTGCTGCATGAGGCCGGAGCCAAAGTCATCGCGGTCAGCGATTCCACCGGCTGCGTCTACAACAAGAGCGGCCTGAACATTCCCGAACTGATCCACATGAAGGCCCTCACTGGCCGGGTAGAAAAATTCCCGGAGAGCGAGGCCATCACTCCGGCCGAGTTGCTGGCTTTGAAGTGCGACATCCTGGTGCCCGCCGCGCTTGAGAACACGGTCAACGCGGAGAATGCAGCCGCGGTGCGTGCCTTGATCGTGGCTGAAGCGGCAAACGGACCCCTCACACCGGCGGCAGACAGAATCCTGGAAAGCAAGGGGGTGTTCGTGATTCCGGACATTCTATGCAACGCCGGCGGAGTGACCGTCTCGTACTTTGAATGGGTGCAGGACGAGCAGCACCTCTTCTGGGATGCCCAGGATGTGTATCACCGCCTGGAGCGCGTCATGAAGACCGCTTTCCGCGATGTGCTGAAGATCCATCTCGGCCACAAGGTCCCCATGCGCATCGCAGCGAATATGCTGGGCATTGGTCGCGTGGCCGAGGCAGTGCAACTGCGCGGCATCTATCCATAAACAGCAGTTGAAACATCCGCCGGGAAACGTGATTCGGCGGAAAGTGATTGCCTTGCAGCGCGCTGGTTCCCTTCCAGCGCGCTGCGCTTTTTGGGGCATGAATCGCCGATTCTGCCGCGGGCTGCAGTTCCTTGCGAATCCAATGCCCTACACTGGTTTGCGATGCAGTCGACGACAACAATGCGGCATGGGCCTTTCGATATTGTGGGCGACGTGCACGGCTGCTTCGAAGAGTTGACTGAACTGATGCGGGCGCTCGGCTACCAGGCGGAACAGTCGGCAGGCGGGTTCGAGGTAACTGCGCCGCCGGGCCGCACGCTGGCCTTTGTGGGCGACCTGGTAAACCGCGGACCGCAGACAGCACAGGTGCTGCGGCTGGTGATGAGCATGGCTGGAGCGGGTCAGGCGCTGTGCGTTGCCGGCAATCACGAAGTGCGATTACTGAAAGCCTTGAGAGGCGGCGCCACGGAGAAACCTCTTGACCTGAAGCAGTCCATTGAGCAGTTGGCCCAGCAGCCAGTGGAGTTCCGCGCCAAAGCCGTGGCGTTTCTGGAGGGTTTGGCGAGCCATCTCGTGCTCGACGCAGGCAGGTTGGTGATTGCGCACGCAGGTCTCAAGGAGCACATGCAGGGAAGCGACTCTGCCCAGGCGCGCGCATTTGCGTTGAACGGAGAAACCACCAGCGAGCGGGATGCTGCCGGCGCGACGATTCGCGCCAACTGGGCCGCCGAATATCGCGGCAGGGCGCTGGTCGTCTATGGACACACCCCGTTTGCCGAGCCGGTGTGGCTCAACAATACCGTGAACATCGACACCGGCTGCGTCTACGGCGGTCGCTTGACGGCGTTGCGCTATCCGGAGCGGGAGACGGCCTCCGTTCCTGCCAGGGCGCCTTATTATCCGTCGCGCAGGGACTTCCTGAAAGACAAGGCGCCAACGCCGAAGGACGGAAAAGTCGAGAGACCATGAACGCAACTCTCAAGCCAGAAGATTCATGGGGAAGCTAGAGCGTTTTCGATTCAAGTCTTAACAAAATCTTGGGGTGCCCCATCCATTCGCGCACTTTGCGAATGGGTGGGAGAGCATAGAGGATCGCTTCGGTTGTGAACAGTCGAGCCGAAAACGCTCTAAATCATGAGCCGTCTTGATAGGCGTTGATTGTTGTGCCTGTCAGCGTTTGTCGCTGTCCTCCCGACTCGTCCCACGCCAGCTCTATTTCTGATCTTGCTGGGCGTCCTTCTTTGCTTGTTTTTCGGCCTTGTCCGCCGCGCGCGCCTGGGCATCGAGGCCGTGCGTGGGGTCCTTGTGGAGGATCTTGCGCGAGATGTCAGGCCAGAATTCCTGGAAAACCCCGCCGATGGTGCCCTCGCCGGTCACGATGAAGCCGTTGCTGAAGGTTTGGCCGATCCCCGAATTTTGGGAAGGATAGTAGAGATTGGAGATAGCGCCGGAGATGATGTTGCCCGCAACGTTGGAGTAGTTGGGCTCCCACCGGCCGGAGTTGTCATGCTTGCATATGACGGTCGTAGCCATGGCGTAAAGCAGCCGATGGGTGGTGGTCCCGTGGCCCAGCCGGAAGTAGCGCGGGTCCTGGTGGAAGATGGAAGGCAGGATGCCATTCCCGATCATCGTGCCGTCGAAGGCGTCCAGATAGGCCGCGCCAGCACGTTCTCCAAGCCCCTTCACTCCCCAGGGAAATCCTTGCTCATCGTTCAGGCCTTCATGGTAGCCGGCTACCAGGAAGGGAATAGCAAAGGCCACCGGATCAACCGTGGAACGGAACGCCAGGCGCAGCTTCTGGCCCGCGGTCAGGGAAACAGCGTCGCTGCGATAGGAAACGTTAAACGAGGGCACAATGCCTACGACCCGCTGCTGTTCCTGCTCCTTGATTTGCTCTTCGGCCTTTTCGTGCTGGCTTTTTTCGGCGTCAGGTTGCTGCGCTGAGGTCTGGGAACTGGAACTTCCCTGGGCCGGCGCAGGACTCGGAGCCGGCGGCGGGGTGGTCTGACCCGCGCCCGCCTCAAACTGCGGCCGCGGGGCCTCAGGAAGCTCTGCGGCGCTGGCCACGGTCCGACCGAGGTCCGGTTCCTGTGCATAAGAAGTGGAGGGCAACGCCGGCAGCAAAAAAACAGCTGCAAGTGTTGCAGGTAAAAGACAAAAGCCTAAGCGCATCCGTTCACCAGTCTAGAAAATCTGCGTCCGCCCGGCACAATTCTCCTCAATCGACAAGGGAAAATTGGACCGGAGGGCTACTTTGAGGGTAAATCAATCAGGTTCGCACCCCTCTTCTAGAGCGCGCCCCGGAGGTAACGTTTCACAGTCAGTACATAGTTCCTTACTGTTAGACGAAGTTCGCCCCTCAATGGGCGCAGAGAAATACCTCAGGGCTGGCGAACATCCTTCTATTGCGCCGCCTGCCGGCTCTTGATCTCCTTCAGCAGCGTTTCGACCTTGTCTTCGCTTTCCAGGGCCTGAAAACGGTCTTCGAGCGATTCGGGCGTCAGCACTTCACTGGCTGCGGCGTTTTCGGCGGCCTTGATGTGGACCTTGGACTGCATCCGGTCCAGTGCGTGCTCCTGGTCGTTGCCGACGATCTGGCGGGCATGCGTGGCCCGTCCCACCACCTTGGCGCGGCGATGCTCTGCGACCAGCATCTCGCAGTGGGCGCGCGTTTCGCTCAACTTCTGGTCCAGCTTGCGTAGGGCCTGGCGCAGGTTATCGGCCTCGTGCTTCTGGTCTTCGGCCTGGGTGGTGAACCCGGCCACCAGTTGGTCATGGCTCAGCGCCCGCTCCAGGGCTGCGCGCGCCAGGTCGTCGTGGCCCTTTTGCACGGCAAGCTCCGCCTTGCGCCGCCACTCCACGGCCTGCTCCTGGTGCTCGGCGCGCTTCTTTTCCAGCAGATGCTGGTCGGCAATGGCGATGGCCACCTGCGTCTTGACCTGCAACAACTGGTTCTCCATGTCCAGCACGATCTGTTTCAACAGCCGCTCCGGATCTTCGGCCTTATCGACCAGGTCATTCAGATTGGCGCGGAGCAATGTGCTCACTCTCTCCAGCAGTGCCATGACGTCCTCCTTGTTCTCTCAGAGTGGGCGGATAAAACGTGTCCGCCCATACTGTCTTTCATTGGAAAATTACTTCTGCGCGCCCCTATCCGCGGGCGGCGAGACACAACGGGCTACTGCTTCGCCAGCTTCACAAAATATCCCGACACGCGCCATTTCCCATCCTTGTCGAGCATTGGGGTAATCGTCTCCACAACCGCCCCACTTCCCGCAAATTCGGTCTTGTACTGAAGAATGACGTACTCTCCCTTCGGCGCGTTGGGAAGGTCGGTTTGAAACTCCGCCACCAGCAGCGTTCGGTTGCTAGCGACTCCAAGCGGTGCGCGCACTTGCTTCAGTGCCGTCTCCCAGTCAGCCTCCGAGACCTTCGATTGGAAGAAAGACGAGGCCTCCCGCCAACTTGCTCCATAGTCGCCGCGATCCACCAACGCCAACCATGATTGCGCAGCTTGATTCGCGGCTTCCTTTTTTGCTGCCTGGTCCTGTGCGTACGCAGTCCAGCACAACAGCAGCGCGAACATTGCAATGGACAAAATCCGCTTCATGATTTCTTCCTTTCCATGATGATCTGCCAGATGCCCAGGCCTCGTCTCAGAGACCTGGGATGCTTCCTATACGCTCGGGCGAAGGATCAGCCGTCACTTCCCGTTCTCCTCCGGCTTCGTCTTGATCGCCTTTACATTGGCCATCAACTGCTTGATGTCCATGCCGCTCAGAGCCTCAAACAGCGCCGGCACCTGCGCCGCAATCCGCGTCATGTCGCCCGTAATCTTGTGCGCTCCGGCGGCGTCATCGTTGCCCGTCGAAACAATGGTGATGTGGTCCACCTTGCTCAACGGCTCGGCCATTGCGCGGACCACGTCGGCCATGTTGGTCAGCAGTTTGTCCACCACAGCGGCCTGGTTCCACTCCTGGTAGGCCTCGGCCTTCACGCTCATGGCCTTGGCTTCGGCCTCGCCCTTCTGGAAGATGATGCTGGCCTCGGCCTCGCCCTGGGCGCGAATGGCCGATGCGCGACCCTCGGCTTCCGTGGTCAGGCGCGACTTCTCGGCGTTGGCCAGGTTCTCGATGCGCTGGCGATCGATCTCTGCGCCCTTCAACACGGTGGCGATGAGCTCCTTTTCGTGGCGCAGAATTTCCGCTTCCTGCACCTTGATCTGGCCCTCTTTCTCCACCTGCTGCACCTTTACCTGCTCGGCGGTCACCTGCTGCAGCATGACGTTGGTCTGCAACTCGTACGCCTTGTCGGCCGAAGCCTGCTGGCGGCGGCTCTGTTCGCTGTACTCGGCCTTCTTGATGTCCAGATCGCGCTGCGCTTCGGCCTGGCGGGTTTGTGAAGCGGTTTCGGCAATCACCCGCTCCTGGTCTGCCTTGGCCTTGGCCACCGCGGACTCCCTCAAAGCATTCGCCCGCAGAATGGCCGTGTCGCGCTCGGCCTCGGCCGTGGCCACGTCGGCATCGCGCTTGATGCGCGCCACATCCGGCCGGCCCATGTTCGAGATGTACTCGTTCTTGTCGCGCACTTCCTTGATGGTGAACGAGATCACATCCAGACCCATCTTGCTCACTTCTTCCGCGCAGGTGGAGCGCATCCGCTCGCCCACCATCTCCGGCTCCTTGACGATCTGCTCCACCGTCAACTGCCCGATGATGCCGCGCAGATGGCCTTCCATCACCAGCCGGATCAACGCCTCGCGCTGCTGCGGCGTCTTGGTCAGGAACTGCTCGGCCGCGGTCAGAATCGAGGGCTGGTCGCTGCGCACCTTGATCTGCGCCACCGCCTCGACGGTCACCGCAACGCCCTGCTTGGTGTAGAGATCCTGCTGCGGAGCCACGTCGAAGCTCATCAGTTCCAGGCTCAGTTCACGGCAGCTTTCCACCATGGGAAAAATCACCGTGCCGTGGCCCTTGATAACCCTGGGACCGCGGAATCCGTACACAATCAAGGCCTCGTTGGGCCCGGCCTTGCGATACATCTTGGCCAGCAAGCCCAGAATCAGAATGAGCGCCAGTATGCCTAGTCCGACAATCAGTACAATCTCATTGGTCATTGCGATCCCGGCCCTTTCGTCCGGGAAGTGAAAGGTGGATGGTGGAATAACTTTCAGTTGTCAGTTTTCAGATGTCAGTTGTCAGCAATCACCGGTGCTACTGAAAACTGATCACTGACAACTGTTCTCACTGCTTTGAACCGGTGTTGCGGCCGTTCTTTGGAAAGAGCTTGGCCAGCAGTCCCAGCAGGAAGATCCCCACCAGGATGGCCATATCGGTAATCAGCACGGTCGTATTCGTCATACAATCCCCGGTCCTTTCAACCGGGAGGAGCTTGTTGTTGGAGGGATCAGGAAGCAATTCATTCGGTGGCAGACAAACTGAACGATGCAGCGCCCGGCGCCTTTTCTGTTCCCTATTCCCTATTCCCTAGTCCCTAGTCCCTGTTCCCTATTCCCTAGTCCCTATTCCCTGCCTTCCGTCGCGTCTTCCCAGCGCCGCACATAAGCAATCCCTTTTTCATAACGGACAACGAAGACCTCTTCCTGTTTTTGAATCGGCTCTCCGTCCTCAGAGCGCGCCGGCACTGAGCAGCGCGCGCCCATCTGTTCGTAGACAATCTCCCCGGTCCCACCCGGCCGGATGGCCGCCGACACTCGGCCCACCGCGCCCGTGACGGCCGTCTCGTCCGCGGTGAGCTCGCGTTCATGGGGCAGCATCACCTTGGCCAGAAAGAAGAACACGATCGCTCCCCCGGCCACGCCGCAAACTCCGGCCAGCACCAGCACCACCAGCGCCACAAAGCTGCCGTGGCGCGTCAGCAGATACCCGGCCGCGCCAAACCAGCAGAGGAAGATCATGATGGAGAAGGCGTTCCACCACGGAACGGCCGCCCCTGCCGACGCCGTCCCCGCGCCATGCGGCACATGGCCGGCGTGGGGAAGGTGTGCGCCAGCCCCCGGAAAGTGCGGCGCGTGCGGCGTCGGAATGTGCCCGCCGATGTGTCCCATGCCGCCCAGGAGCGACAGCGCGCTCAACAGCAGCCCCACCAGAAAACAAACCAGATAGAACGATTCCCAGTTCATTTGTGCGCCCCCGTTCTCTTGCCGCGCCCCGTTCCCAATGTCTGCTGCTCGTCTTCTGACCCCTGACCCCTGACCCCTGATCCCTGCAGTTTTGGCCGCAGCACTTCGGTAAGCCGCGGCATCAGTCCCGGCGTCTCCAGGATCGCCTCGAGCAGCAGCAGACACTCCCGCGTGTGCTCGTGCTGGGCCACGGTCAGCAGGGCCTGCTTCAGTTCCGGATCGCGCCGGAATCGCTCCGCGCCCGACACCAGCCACAGGTCCAGCTTGTCTTCCAGGTTGCGCAACTCGCTCTGCAGTTCCGGCGAGTAGCCCTCCGGATCGTCCACCAGGTAGCCGGGATGGACCTTGAAGAACGTGGCTAGAATCTGCCGCGTGGTGTTGGTCAGATGAGGCCGCGCGCCGCTTTCAATCTGCGAAAGATAGCTCTGGCTCAGCTTCGAGCCGGTCTCGGCCTCGATGGCGCGAACCGTCTCCTGCTGGCTCAGGTCGCGATCCAGGCCGCGCAGGCTGCCCTCGACCTCGCGCAGATATCGGATTTTCTCGCCCAGCTTCATAAAGCAGCCTCTAGCTCCTAGCCGCTAGCTCTTGCCAATTCCCGAGTTCCGCTGCAATGCGTCGCCTTCCGGCTGCCGTCCCATTGCAATATGCAATACAATATCGCAATCCGTAATAAATTACAAGAGGGTCGGAAAAATATTTTCGCGGCCGTTTTCTCAAGATTCTGGGGCATTCGACGTGTAGAGTGCCTTGACGTGGAGGTCGCATCAGGGCGAGACCTGGGGCGCCCAGCCAAAGCGTTCAAAGGAGCATCCTTTTGCAGGAGTGATGAGATGAGAATGCCTTGCATCGTTGGGATTTACATTGCCATGGTCGCAAGCCAGGCCTTTGGACAAAGGCCGGTAACCTTCCCGTTGCTGGATGGGAAGGGACAGATCGAGGCCGACCTTTATGGTCACGGCGGCCGTGGCGTCGTGCTTGCACATGGCGGACGCTTCAACAAGGAGAGTTGGAGGAGGCAGGCGGAAGTGCTGGCCGATTCCGGCTTCCTGGTTCTCTCCGTTCGCTTTCGCGGGGACGGATTCAACCCCGACGGATCGCCCGGCGCATTCGGTTCAACAGCCGACAATGCAGCCGATGTTCTGGCGGCCGTTTCCTATCTTCATCACCTGGGAGCGAAGACGGTTTCAGCGGTCGGAGCGAGCATGGGCGGAGACGCAGTTGGTGAGGCAGATGCCGCATCGAAGCCGGGAAGTTTCGATCGCATCGTCTTTCTGGGCTCCTCAGGCGGCGATTCTCCGGAGAAACTGAATGGGCGCAAACTCTTCATCGTCGCCCGCAACGACAGGAATTCGGACGGCCTTCGGCTCGTTGAGATTTCAAAACACTACGAGAGAGCGCCGCAACCGAAAAGGCTCGTCATACTTGAGGGCTCCGCACATGACCAGTTCCTTTTTGATACCGACCAGGGACAGCGACTGATGGACGAAATTCGCCATTTTCTTTCAGAGCACTAAGCAAAACCAGAGTTGTGTATCCCGGAAGCAGTACACCTGAGTCGACGCAACCATCAGCGAGCGGCGACCTCGCATGCTCTGAACAGGACACATGGACTCTGGTTCTGCTCTAAGTCGGCTCCACGACTGCCGCACCTGGAAGTGTCACCCGGAAGCGCGTTGTCCAATCCGCAATGGGATTCGCGCGCTGTTTGCCTGGAATTATCCCCCCACAGCGCACAATGTGAATTGGAGACCCGAAAGGCAAAGATGGCGAACAGAGGCCAAGCATCGAATGAGGTTGATTGGGAACGGGAAGGGCCCGGTTCATACCACCCTTTCTGCCCCCCTCCCCCCCGGGGTCCAATTCTCCGTTTGTTCGCCTTTTTCGCGCATCGAGTTCCCAGCCTCAGGGCGCGGTTAATCGGCCCCGAGGCTGGGATTTCGGAAGGCTCCACGAGGTTGGCCTGCCGCTAAACCAGCGTTCCCGTTGGTTCGGGATGGCGGAAGGCCTCCGCCTCGATCTCTAGTTGCGGATCCCAGTTCCTGGGCTGATAGATGCAGCAGGGTTCCTGGGCCAGCGGATCGCCGGTGACCGCATAGGCGCGCGCCCGCGAACCGCCGCAAATCTCCTTGTACTCGCATGCTCCACACTTGCCCTCAAGCTTTGCAGTATCGCGCAGAGACTTGAAAATAGGCGCGTTACGGTAGATCTCAGAGAGCGGGGTCTGCTTGATGTTCCCGGCGTGGATGGGCAGGAAGCCGCTGGGGTAGACGTTGCCCACGTGGGAGACAAACAGAAAGCCCTTGCCGTCGTTTACCCGGCGGGTGGTCCAGTTCGCGGTGCGGGTCTCTGCGTCGGCAGTGGGGGCTCCGGGCTCGTAAGCCTGGGATGCAGCGGCGCCGTGCGGGTGTCCGTGTCCGATGCGGCGTTCTTCCAGCTTGTGCTGCAGCAGGTAGCGGCGATAGTGCATCGCCTCGGTGGTCTTGATCTGGAAGTTGACCCGCTGGGAAAGCTCGTAAATCTTGCCGAACACCTGTTCGAACTCCTCGCCGGAAAGCAAGGCGCTCAACTGTCCGCGGCCCACCGGGACCAGGAAGAACACGTTCCACATGACGATGGCCTGGGTTTCGAACAGAGCGCACAAGTCGTCCAGATCGTGCGCGTTGTGGCGGCTGATGGTGGTGTGCACCTGGATCGGCAGTCCCGCTTCATTGGCCCACTCGATGGCATTGATGGTTCGCGCCCAGGTTCCGGGGAGACCACGGAAGGCGTCGTGAATTTCAGGGGTCGAGCCGTCGAGAGAGATGCCGAGCCGGACAAGGCCCGCCTCCTTGAGCTTGAAAATGGCCTCGCGGGTCAGCAGCGGAGTGGCGCTGGGAGTGAGCGCCACGTGTACGCCCTTGTCCGCTGCGTAGCGGATCAACTCGAAGACATCCTTTCGTTTCAGCGGGTCGCCCCCGGTGAAGACGAAGATGGGCACGTGCATATCGGCAATCTGGTCGATCAGGGCTTTGCCCTCTTCGGTAGTCAGCTCATCGGGGTGAGCGATGGGCTGAGCGGCCGCGCGGCAGTGCATGCAGGCCAGGTCGCAGGACTGGGTAACCTCCCAGATCGCCAAAAAGGGAGCTTCGTCAAAGTTCAATCCGCCACGGGCGGGAATTGCGTGCATCGGTTCCATGAGGCCTCCAGCGAGATCGCGGCGGGCCAGCCCAGGAGGGGTCCAGCGGCGTCGGAACGCCTCGACTCATATTCAGAAGAGCAGCGATAAAGCTTCCGGGCTGTGATTGGGATCACCAAACTTGCTGATTTGGCAGGAGCCGACCTCCGCCACTGGACAAGAAGGCGGCAAAAGGAGCACAATCTCGTCACTAGGAACGATTACCATGGTACCTGCATCGTTACTGGCAGAGTGTTCGCTGCCAGGGCGCGGCGGGCCGTAAGAATTGCTTTGCTTAGTGATTTAGATCACCTTATTGTGTGCCACCGGGCACCGTACTCCGTTGCCAAACCTGTCACAGTATTGCCGCACCTCCAGGAGGTTCCCATGGCCGCTGTCCTCAAGCCAGGTTGGAGCAAACCCTCCACCCTCCTCTTTGCCTCCGAGATCCCCGCCAACGAAAAAGCCTTTGCTTTCGCCCTCGCGCAAGCGCAGGAGTTTGGCGCCGAACTCATTATTTTCCACGCGTATGACACGCTGGTGGTCGCCGCATCTGAAACCTCGGGCATTCGTTATTACGACTATGCCGCCGCCGCCCGCGCCGAAATGCAGCATCTTGAACCGCTGGCCCAGCGGGTTAGGGATGCGGGAGTTCAATGCGAAATCATCGTCCGGCCGGGACTGGCCGCCGACCAGATCCTCAGTTTCCTGCGCGAGCGGGAGATTGACCGCATCGTGATGGGTACCCACTCTCCTGGCCCAGTCGGCAAACTGCTGGTGGGCTCGGTGGCCGAGGCCGTGCTGCGCACTGCCAAAGTGCCGGTCTACATCGTGGGTCCCGACGTGGTGGATGGCTCCTATCGCAACTTTGCCACCCGCACCGTCCTATGCGCCGTGAGCCTGCTCGACACCAGCCTTGTCGTGATCAACTTTGCCGCTCAATTGGCGGCCCAGCACCACGCTCGCCTGGTTGTGCAGCATGTGATCCGGCCGCAGGAGCGCGCCGAAGTTCTTGCCGGCCGTTCCATCGACCAGATCGAAGCTGACCTCGTGGCCATGATCCCGGCGGAGCTGAAGGGCAAGATCTCCGTGCAGGCGATTGTGGTGCCGGGCGACCCGACCGAGGAATTGCTCTACCAGGGCCGGGCTCAGCAGGCTGACCTGATCGTGCTGGGAGCGCAGGGTGCATCGGCGTTTGCAGCCATCACGCGGCAGGGGGTGGTCTACAAGGTACTGGCCCACGCGCACTGCCCGGTGTTGACGATGTCGCCAGTGGTCCTGGCCGCCTGCGGCGCCAAGGGCGAGAAGGTCCACCAGGGCGAGGTCTTCCTGGCCGGCGTTTTTTAGGGCAGTTGCCGCGAGGGTTGTGGGACTTCATCCCTCGCGGCCGCCGCGGTCATGGCTTGCCGGTTTCAGCCGGGCGCTCCGTCCTGGCCTCGACCGCACAGGGCTTGCCGCCGCACAGGGCGCCGGTGATGCCCTGGCCTTCGGTGATGGTGTAAATGCGGTCCACGGCGGGCAGCTTGACCATCTCCTTGGCGCCGGAGGGCCAGTGAATCTCGGCGGTTCCGGCATCCGTGGCATCGCCCAGTCCGAAGTGCGGCCGGCGGTCGTTGGCCGAGATGTAGCTGCCGCTAGACTGCACGTCCTGGCGCATTCTCATCCCGTTGGCTTTGAGGTAAACCGTGGCACAGGTGGCGTCGCGCGGGCTCTTGGGGCCGCCCACAAGACTCATCTCGACCCAGTGGTGGTGGTCGGGGTTCACGTTCCTGAGCAGCGTGGGGGGGCCGTCGATGGGGTTGATCACCACATCGATCTTGCCGTCGTTAAACAGGTCACCGAAGGCCGCTCCGCGCGCGGGGGTGACCACCGCCAGCCCCGTGCCCTTCACGGGTGGAATGTACTCGAAGCGGCGTCCCTTGCCGTTTGCTTCGGGCACGTTGTGAAAGAGCAGCGACCGCTCGGCAAAGGTGGTGCCCCAGTCGTGCTGGTCCACTTGGGGATAGACGTGGCCGTTGACCGTAAACAGATCCAGCCAGCCGTCGTTGTCGTAGTCGATAAAGGCGTCGCCCCAGCCGACAAAGGGAATGGTGGTCTGAGCGATGCCGACTTTGTAACTGACATCACTGAAGCTGGCGTCGCCGTCGTTATGGTAGAGGACCTTGTAGTCGTCGCCGAAGTCGTCGACAAACAGGTCCACCAGGCCGTTGTTCTCGTAATCCCCCTCGGCAATCCCCATCGAAGCGATCTCGCGCCCGTCCTTGTTGAGCGCGAAGCCGGAGACGTAGCTCTGGTCGTCGAAGGTCCCGTCGCCCTTGTTGATGTAGAGGAAGTTGGGCTCCGAGTCGTTGCCTACCACCAGGTCTGGCTTGCCGTCGTTGTTGACGTCCAGGAAAAGTACGGAGAATCCGTAATAGCGGTCCTTGTCTTCGACGCCGGCCTTCACCGTGACGTCGGTGAAGGTGCCGTCGCCATTATTGTGGAACAGATGGTCAGGTTCGCCCTGCAATCCCCTGGGCCCGCAGTTCACCGCCGCGCCGCGATACTGGCAGAAGGCGTAGCCCACGGCCTTGGTGCCGGCGATGGGCAGGTTGTCGCGGTCAAAGTGCACATAGCCTGTGACATAGAGGTCCAGCCGGCCGTCTCCGTCATAGTCGCCCCAGGCCGAACCCGGCGACCAGTTGCCCAGAGCCACGCCGGCCTTCTCCGCCACGTCGGTAAAGGTTCCGTCGTGATTGTTGTGGTAGAGGCGGTTCTTGCCGTAGTTGCCCACGTACATGTCCGGCCAGCCGTCGTTGTCGTAGTCGGCAACGCTGACGCCGTAGCCCCAGCGGTCGTTGGTCACGCCGGCTTTTTCAGCCACATCGGTAAAGGTTCCGTCGTGGTTATTGCGGAAGAGTGCGGCCTTGGGCGGCGTTTCCTTGCCGTCGAGCGCGTCGAAGGTCGACCCGTTCACCAGGTAAATCGACAGCCAGCCGGAGTTGTCGTAGTCGATCAGGGCCACGCCGGAGCCGTTGGTCTCGACAATGAAGTTCTTTTCCGGCACGCCCATTTTGTGGATCCAGCCAGAGAGTCCAGCAGCTTTGGTGACGTCCTGGAAGACGACCGGACCCGAATCGACAAAGCCGCCGGCGGTGATGGGCCGCTTCATCTCGTCGTAGACCGGGGCAGCTCCGACACCTCCGGCAATACCACCCATGCCTTGCTGCGCCGCGGGCGGCTTCGGCGGTTCGGGCTGCTGGGCAAGCGCCAACTGCTGCGGCTGCGCGTGCGGAGCCTGGGCCGGATCCGTGTTGGGGCGGACGGCAAGCGTTAATACCTGAGTCTGCGATGGCTGTGGAGAGGGCTTCTGCGGCTCGGGCGCCTGCTGCGCCCGGCAGTCACCGGGGATGGAGAGCACGGCAATCAGAAGGCCGGAAAGAAGTCCGCGAACATGCAAAGACAAGAGTCCTCCACGGCTTGCAGTGTATCGCAATGGGCATTGGTCTCGTCGCGTGCGTCGGGCCTTCCGCTGTTCCCTTTGCTACATCGCCGCACACCTTCACAGCCGTATCGTCGAGCGAAGCGGAGACCATATCCATGAACAAACGGCCAATCGAGGCGCAGGTTCGGACCACAGACCATCATTTCGCACGATTCGCTGCGGCAATTTCGACTTGGCTGGGATCGAAGTGGGCGTTCCTGGCGGCGTTCCTGGTGGTGGTTGCATGGGTGGCTACGGGGCCAGTGTTTCACTTCTCAAACGACTGGGCGCAGCTCATCGGCACGGGGACGTCCATTGCGACATTCCTCTATATGGTCTTCCTTATCCAGAACACGCAAAATCGCGATGCGCGCGCCATCAACCTGGAGCTGGACGAGTTGATCGGAGCCATGGATTCGGCGCGCAATCAGATGATTGACATTGAAAGATTGACGGACCTGGAACTGGATGAAATGCATGCCACCTACGAAAAAGTAAAAACTGCATCGATGAAGCGGCGGCCACCTGCCTCCGACGACCTTTTGGAGAAGTGAAGCAGCGGCCGTGAAGGAGGCTGAAGAAGGCAGGCCTTTCCTGGAAGCGCTTTAAAGCCGCGTGAATGCACACGTTTCCCGTTGGCCAGGGAGGAATTGTCATGGAATCCCGGGTCTGCTCCGGGTATACTGTCGGCAAGGTGGCGAGCATTGAGCCAGGCATTGGGCCGGGCAGCGAGTCTCGTCGACCCCAAAAAGTGAGGTGCGTCTTCCGCAGGGACTCCGGTTCACTGACGTTCGACGTTCCATCATCGGAGACATCCCGTTGGCGCGCTGTGGCCCGCGTGCTGCGAAGTCCCGTGGACGCCTTGGGTTGTGCGCTTTTTCCTGCCTGTTGCAGCCTGTGCGGCTCCCCCCTGCCGCATCTCTCTTCCGTGCCAATCTGCGACGTTTGCTGGACGGAATTTCCCGCCCTGAGCGGCCCCCTGTGCGCGCGCTGCGGCGATTCGCTCGACGCGCCGCTGGAGGGCGTGGCGATTTCCGGGTTGTGCAGAGCCTGCCGCATGGCGCCGCCTCCGTTTGTGCGCGCCGTAGCCTATGGGCTCTACCAGGACCGCATGAGGGAAGCCATCCACGCGCTCAAGTATGACCGCCTGCACCCGGCCGCCGGCGAACTGGGCTGGATGCTGGCCCAGGCCATCCGGCAACTTTCAGCCGAAGCGCCGCCCGAGATGCTGGTGGTTCCGGTGCCGCTGCACCGTTCAAAGTACGTTCAGCGCGGCTTCAACCAGGCACGGTCGCTGGCCGTCGAAGCGCTCGCCGTGCTGCACCGGACGAATCCCGACTGGCGGCTCAAGCTGGCTTCGAAGACCCTGATGCGGCAGCGCGCCACCGAGAGCCAGGCCAGCCTCACCTCGCGCCAGCGGCGGTTGAATGTGCGTGGAGCGTTCGTAGTTTCCGATCCGGCGGCCGTCACTTTGAAGCACGTGCTGGTCATCGACGACATCTATACCACCGGCGCCACCGCCCGCGCGGCGGCGCTGGCGCTGGTCCAGGCCGGCGCTGCCTCTGTGTGGGTGGCCACGCTGGCCAGAGCCAGCCGGACAAGCCAGGGCCGACCCCAGGGCCAAATACGGGACCGAATTCAGGCGGGCCGAGGCGCTTCCGCGCCTTACGACGGCGAAGCGGTCGCAAATTTCGAAGGAGCAAGCATTTATTCATCGCAAGACCAATCATCTTTTTGACGAGGAAAAAAAGGATGTCGCTGGGAAAAGCAATGATTCATGCACGCAAGCAGAAGTCCATCGCCAGGGTCGCGGCCGCCGCGGGCGAACCAGCGGCGGTGCAATCCAACCACATTCTTCAGATGCCGGTGCTGGTGCTGAACGCCTCCTATGAGCCCATCAACATCTGCGGCGCGCGGCGGGCCTTGGTGCTGGTGCTCAAGGGGATCGCTCGCACCGAGGAGGAGCACGGCCTGACCTTGCACGCCCAGCGCAGCCGCATCGCCATGCCCTCAGTGATTCGACTGCTCGAGTACCGCCGCATTCCCCACCAGACGCGCGCCCTCTCGCGCAAGAACATCCTGTTGCGCGATCGCAACACCTGCCAGTATTGCGGCGACGTGCTGGCGCCCGGCGATCTGACCCTGGACCACGTGATTCCCCGCTCGCGCGGCGGCAACTCGACCTGGGAGAACCTGGTGGCCTGCTGCCACGCCTGCAATCGCCAGAAGGGCAACCGCATGCTCAGCGAGATGGACGACATGGTGCTGCTGCGCGACCCGCGCCCCTTCTCGCTGCATACCAGCCGGCAGATCATGCGCATGCTGGGGCGGGGGGACGATCGCTGGAGAAAGTATTTGTTTTATTGAGAAGCAGCTTCTAGCCTCTAGCCCCTAGCTTCTAGCCTTTGGCTCTTCGCCTCCTGAGTGAGGGTCTCTGCCGTGACAGAGGCACACATCATTGAGATATTGATAGTCCTTGGCTTTCTGTTGCTCTCGTGGCAGGTGGAGAAAATAGCCCACCTGATTAGGAAAAGCCTTTGATGATCTGGAGGCAAAGATCGACTCTGCGCAAGGCAAAAAGCCAGAGTGATCCATATTCAGTGCGGTTTTCCGGCGGATTGCGAAACAAAGAGCCCTGATCTGCTTCCGGGAAGCGCATCACCGGTTCGTTGGCGTTTAGCTGAAGGCTAGAAGCTAGCAGCTAGAAGCTACTGTTTCGGTTTGGCGGGGGGCTGATTTGCCGGTGGCGTAATATCCTGGCCCTCATAGATGATCTTGATATTTGAACCGAATTGCTTGTAATCGGTGTATTTGATGGCGTCGCGGATGTGCACGTCCTGGGCCATGTAGCCGCTGCCGCCGCTGAAGTGCAGAATGCCTTCGCCCTTGGTGTAGACCGGGAACCAGTAGTGGCCGTCCACCTGCTGCCGCCAGGTCATGAAGGGCGGGTGCAGATCCTCCTGGCCTTTGCGCGTGTCGTCGGGAACCATGCGGCCATTGGTGACGACGATCTGCAGGTCGGTCGCGTCCACCCAGATGCGGCCGAGCAGGTAGCGTTTTCCCTTCACGATGGTCTTGGGGCTTACGTCGAAGACGTAGCAATCCACCTCGTCCACTTTCTGGCGGCCGACGTACTTCACGTCGTACGCGGCGATCTCCTCGGTGGTCAGGACAAACGGATAGCCGCGCTGAATGTCCTGAAGGTCGGAGGGTGACATCATGACCCGCTCCAGCGTGCTTCCGGGCGCGTAGACCACTTTTTCAGTGCGTTTCCCCGTAGGATCGAAGATCACGTCGTCCACTTCGTACCACTCGCCGTCCACCTTGTTGTCGTCGTCGATGGTTTGCACGCGGGCGACCCGGCGGTAGGTGTAGTGGTTCAGCGCCCCCTGAAACTCGCTTTCCTTCGCGGCGAACTGGCGGATGATCTCTTCAGGCGCCTGCGCCGGAGCCGTCAGGTCCATTGGTCCGAAGCCAGCGTCGAGCGCCATGGGAGTAAAGCTGTCCTTCTGTTGAGCCGCGGCCAGCGAGCACCCCGCGGCCACCAGCATCACCATCCACCATCGATTTCGCACCCTGGTTTCTCCTCTGCGACCGGCCTCGGGATTGATGACGAGACCGCAGCCTGACGCACTGCATGAGTTTGGCAAGCTCCGACTCAACTTTCGACCCTAGTCAGCGCCGCTGCCTACAAGGTTAGACGCATCGACGCCCGCGCCGGGTGCCTCCTCGGTTTTTGACGCGGTGGGGATTGTCTGAGAGGCTTCCCCGGTGTACGAAGCGACTTGCTGAAAGGCGCGTCTCCGTGATTAGCTTGCCTGCAGAGACTTCCCTCCTGAAATTGCCCGGACTTGTGTGCAGAAGGCTTCCCGGGCCCAGGTCCGCGAACGTCGAGGCCGTTGTGTATTCCATCGGTAAGGATGGAAGGAGATTCTCTTCATCAATGCCCGATTATTACCACACTCCCGCGCTCATTCTCACCGCACTCCTGCTGCCTTCTTTCGGGTACCTTTATCTGCGCTTCCGCGATACGCGCACTCTGCTTTGGTTCCTGGGATTTCTGCTGGCTGTGGTCCGGATGTTGCAGCACTACACGATCGGGCCGTGGGGTTTTTCCCCGGCCGCCTACCCCTGGGTGGAGGCAGCCGGAGAAACCTGCATACAGATCAGTTCCGCCCTCTTTCTCGCCTCGCTGTATCCGCGCAGCTTTCGCGTGGGCCGCTTCAACATTCTCTACGTCATTCCATACGCCATTCCCCTGGTCATCTGTTCGATCTTGTTTCATGGGGTCTTCCACGGGGTCACGCCTTCCGGGCCGGCGTTTCTGGTCTTTCCTGCCCTGGGCTCGCTGGCCACCCTGGTCGTTTTCTTCTGGGGAGGGTCGAAGGACCCAGCCGGCGTCCTGCCTCGCTGGATAGTGTTCCCGGTTTCCGCCCTTCTTTCCGGCCTCTGCCTGTGGGCTTGCTTCACCTTGACGGGGCGCTGGCCGTTGGCCTTTGTTGAGTGCACCAGCCACTGCATGACCGCGGTGCTGTTGATCCTCGTATTTCGGCGCTTCTCGCCGGGGATGGTCCTCAGCGCAGTTGGCTTTGTGGCTTGGTCGCTTGGGGTTCTGGAGATTCTTCCTTCGGTCTCCCTCAACCCCACGCTCGATCTCAACCTGATCCGCATCATTGTCATGGGGAGGGTTGTGGCGGCTGTGGGGATGATTCTACTGGCTTTGGAGGATGAACTGGCCATCAACGAGGCCGCCCAGGAGCGCGAGCGAAGGACGCGGCACGAAATGGAGGTTTATGCCAATTTGATCCTCTCCCGGCGCCGGGTAGAGGACTTTGACCGTCAGGGGTCCGAAATCTGCCAGACCGTGGTGGAGAACAGCCGCTTTGCGCAGGCCGCGCTGCTGCTGGATAACGCAGGACGCTACCAGCTGGCGGGCACCGCGGGACTGGATGCGGCCACGGTGACAGCGCTTGGTGCGCTGGTCGAGCGAATCACCGTCACCAGCTTCCTGGCCCCCGGATCTGCCGCGCCTGCCGCCAAACACAGCCAGACGCTCGAAGTGGATCTCAAGCCCTGGCTCGGCCCTGGCGACGACCTGAAGAGCCTTCGTTTTACCTCGGTTCTGGCCGTGCCCATGCGAGGACGCTCCGCTGCCGAGGGCGCGCTGCTGCTGGCCGGAAGGCGCTTGCCCCCGGGGCCTTCTGAAGCGCCGCTTCACGCCGACGACCTGCTCCCCGTGGAGATGCTCGCAGCCCGATTGCAGGCCGCGCGCAGCCAGACCATGATGCTGGAGAAGCTGATCGACTCAGAGAAGTTTGCCGGGCTCGGCCAGTTGGCGGGCAGCGTGACACAGCAGTTGAACAATCCGCTGACGGTCATTCTGGGTTACGCCTCGCTTCTGGAGGAAGCCAAGTACATGCTTCCACAGGAGCGCAAAGGTGTGGAAGCAATCCTGTCGGAAGCGCGCCGTATGCGATCGACGCTGGAGAGCCTGTTGCGCATCTCGCGCTCCCAA
This sequence comes from Occallatibacter sp., assembly GCA_049516495.1. GTDB lineage: Bacteria > Acidobacteriota > Terriglobia > Terriglobales > Acidobacteriaceae > Telmatobacter. The sequence goes on along the minus strand of JBEKTB010000013.1, from coordinate 9,071 downwards.
AGCGACCAGTTTGCCGCCGTCTCGGTGACCGAAATGCTGGTCGACTTGGAGCAACTGCACCGCTCGGAGTTTCTGCGCCGGTCGATCGAGTTTCGGTTGACCATTTCTCCAGCCCTGCCCAGGGTCATGTGCCACGCCCAACAATTGCGTCAGGCGGTGCTGCATTGCCTGCAGTTTGCCATCGAAGCTGTGGAGAATCAGGGGCCCGTATCTAACCGGGAAAGAACCAAGGTCGTGCGCCTGGAGGCAACCGCGGAGGGAAACCAGGTGCAGATTCTGATCGCTCATTCCGGGCCAGGCTTCCTCCATCCCGACCGCGCCTTCGACCCCTTTCTTCCATCCCAGGCTTCAGGGGAAACGGCCGGGCTGGGTCTCAGCCTGTGCGCCACCATCCTGCGCGACCACAATGGCCGCGCCTCGGCCGTGAACCTGGATCCGAGCGGTGCCGCGATCATCCTGGAACTGCAAGCGGCCTAAGTTGGCTCAGCCGAATCGCGAGCGTTGCTGTCCAGTTGGCGCGAATCCCCTACACGGGCCGAGGCCAGGCGGTAGAACTCGTATCCGCAGGTGTCCGCAGCCGGTCTGCCGGCGCGCTGCCAAACCTCTGCGGCGCTCAAGTCCTCGACCAGCTGCAACCCGCGCGACGCAAGGTAATCCCCAAGTTCTTCAGGATGCAGGCCAAAGGTCCACGGCTCGGCATACGATTGCAGTCGGGCCACCGTCTTTGCTGCGCCGAAGAATCGCGCCGGGCGGTCGAGCACGTCGCGATGGATGTAGGTGAACAGCACGATGCTGCCAGGTGCAGCCTGGGCAATTTGGCGCAAAGCGCCATCGACCGCCTCCGCGGTGAGGTAGTTCGTCACGCCTTCCCAGATAAAGCATGCGGGCAGAGCGGGAACGAAGCCGGCGTGCGCCAGGGCATCGGTGAGGGATTGGCGGTTGAAATCGATTTCGACGAATCGAACCCGGCTGGGAAGACCTCCGAACGCCTGACGCAGGGCCGCCTGTTTGGCGCGCGATGTATCCGGAAAATCGAGTTCAAAGGTGGTGACGTGCTCCGCTTCAGGCAAACGAAAGGCTCGGGAGTCAAAGCCGGCTCCCAGCTGCACAAGCTGCGGAACGACTCTGAGGGCTTGCGCCGCTTCCTTATCGATCCATTGGGTCCGGGCAATTCCGGCCGCGCGTGCGCCGGGCGCATTTCGATCGAGCAGATTCTCGATAAGCTTCCGCCCCGGGCCGATCTTCGCCAGGCTGCAAGCGCCCTTGCGCCACCCATGAAGGAACAATCCGGCATAGGGATCGTTGAACAGACGCGCATCGGTCGGCCGGGAAGACTCGAGGGCGCGGAATAAGGCCATGTATTCCGCGGTGAGGCTGGATTGATTCTTCATGGATTGAAAATGATCCGGTGTCTCCTCAAGAGTAAATTGCCGGCGCCGGCGTCCGCGCTGCACCGGAATTGCGGAATCCGTAGAATAGCGTTGGATGGCCTTCAGCGAACAATACGATGTGGTGGTGGTGGGCGCCGGTCATGCCGGGTGCGAGGCGGCGATGGCGGCTGCGCGCATGGGGCTCAAGACCGCCCTGATCACCATGAACATGGACCTGATTGCGCAGATGAGCTGCAATCCGGCCGTTGGCGGCGTGGCCAAGGGCCACCTGGTGCGCGAGGTGGACGCCCTGGGCGGCATCATGGGCGAGGTGGCCGACGCGGTGGGCATCCAGTTCCGTCTGCTGAATACCTCCCGGGGGCCGGCGGTGTGGAGTCCGAGGGCGCAATGCGACAAGCAGCTTTATCGCGTGAAGATGCGCGAGGTGCTGGAGTCGCAGCCGGGGCTGCACATTCGCCAGGCAGAGGTGGTGGACCTGGTTCTTGAGGAGGGAACAGGGAGTAGGGACGAGGGGCCAGGGACTAGGGACGAGGGACCAGGGGACAGGGAACAGGGAACAGAGAGCAACGGACGGCGCCGGGTATTGGGGCTGAAACTGCGCGACGGTAGGCGGTTGCTGGCCGGGGCGACGATTATCACCACCGGAACGTTTTTGAACGGCCTGATTCACTGTGGCGAGGAGCGCTATCCGGCCGGCCGCAGCGGCGAACCGGCCAGCGTGCTGCTGGGCGAGGCGCTGCGCGCGCTGGGGCTGCGGACGTGCCGGCTCAAGACCGGGACGCCGCCGCGGCTGGACGGGCGCACTATTCGTTGGGAGGCCTTCGAAGAGCAGGCGGGCGACGCGAACCCCACTCCTTTCAGCTTCAGGACAAAGAAGATTGTGCAGCCGCAGATCAGTTGCCACATCGCCTTCACCACGCCGGAGACGCTCAAGATCATCCGCGAAAACGTCCACCGCTCGGCCATGTATTCCGGTCGGATCGAGGGCATTGGTCCGCGCTATTGCCCCTCCATCGAGGACAAGATCGTCAAGTTCCCGGATAAGACGCAGCACCAGTTCTTTCTGGAGCCGGAGGGGCTGAACACCCACGAAGTTTACGTGAACGGCATGTCCACCTCGCTGCCCATGGAGGTGCAGTGGCAGATCGTGCGCTCGATTCCGGGTCTCGAAGGGGCGGAGATGCTGCGTCCGGGTTATGCCATCGAGTACGACAGCGTGGACGCAACCGAGCTCGACCGCAGCCTGCGCGTGAAGAGCATGGATGGTCTCTACCTGGCCGGCCAGATCAACGGGACCAGCGGATACGAGGAGGCTGCCTGCCAGGGCATCATGGCCGGCATCAATGCCGCCCTCTGGCTCAAGGGCCAGCCCCCGTTCACCATGGACCGGAGCGAGGGTTACACCGGCATCCTGATCGACGACCTGATCTCGAAGGGCACCAATGAGCCCTACCGCATGTTTACCTCGCGGGCCGAGTTCCGGCTGCACTTGCGCATCGATAACGCGGACCGGCGGCTGACCCCGCACGGACGCCGGCTGGGGTTGATCGGCGATGAGGCCTGGGCGGAGTACGAGCGGAAGCAGGCGCGGATGGCGGCGCTCGAACGCCTCCTGACCACCCGCAAGGTGAACGGGGAGGGGCTGGCCGCGGCGGGATTCGGCGAACTGACTGCGACCGCGGGATTGACCTGGGCGCAACTGCTAAAGCGGCCCGAAGTGGGCATCGAAGCTGTTTTGGACGCTGTGCTGGACTCGTCGCGCGAGGGCGCGGCCGATTCCGAATACTCTCGGATGGCCGATCTGGCCGCGGCAATGCGCGGAAACTTCGACCAAGGCGACCAGGTGGGGACCGCCGTGCTGCGCAATGAAGCGCGCGCGGTCGAGACGGAGATCAAATTTGCCGGATACCTGGACCAGCAGAAGAAGTCGATCGAGAAGCTGAAGGCCGCCGAATCGGTCAGGATTCCGGATTGGATCGACTACGGAGCCATCAGCGGACTTTCGCGCGAGATGCGGGAGAAACTGGAGCGCGTGCGTCCTTCCACCATCGGCCAGGCGAGCCGCATGCCCGGCGTGACCCCGGCCGCGCTCAGCCTGGTGCATGTGTCGATCCGGCTGCAGGGAGCCAGGCGGTTGGCCGGGTAACGAGCAGCAAGAAACCATTGTGGCTCAATCTTCTGCAAATTCCGCCCTGATGGATGAACCCAGCGACGCGGTCCTACTGATTGCTTTTGTCGCTCCTGGTGAACAGCGGGATATGGAAGGGCATTTCGGCGTTGGACTGTTTCTTGGCCTTAGCGTTCGAGTCCTCGCGAAGCACCGTGCGCTGGGAATTGATGCACAGCCAGCCGCCGCGGGCGCGCTCGAAGACGTGGGTGAAGACGCCCTTTTCATCCACCTGGTTCGAGCCGGCCTTGCGGTGCAGCAGATAGGTGCCGTTGGCCACCGCGATGTCGCCCAGCATGCGGACCGTAATGACCCGCTGATCGAGATGAAGAGTCTTGTCCTCGCCGGTAATCAACTGCGCCAGTTGCTGGTTGCGCGTGGTGATGTCGCCGCTGGCGGAAACGTCGACAAACAGAGGGGATAGCACCAGTTCAAGACTGTATTGGTCGCGCAGGTTGATGGCGCTGGACCAGGAGTCTTCGATCTTCTGGAACTCGCGAATTTCCGGGCTTTCCGCCGAGGTGACGGCAGGCGGAACCGAAGCCGGGGCCTGAACAGGCGCCGGATTCTGGGCGAAGGCTATTGAGGATAAAAGCAGAACTGCAGAAAAACCAATTACAAAGCGGGTCATGCGCACGATGAACTCCCCCTAAGATGATAGCTCTTGGACTCGGTGTGGACGTTCGAGGAGAGCATGAAAAGGGACACTGGAGTCTAAGCCAGCTTTTGCAGCTGCTCCGGTTCGTGGAGGGTGACCAGGGAATCTTCGATCGAGATCCAGCCATCTTTGCGAAACTGCCCCAGGGTACGGGTGACGGTTTCGCGGGTGGTGCAGGCCATGGAGGCCATTTCCTCGTGGGTGAGCAGCAGCGGGAAGCGGAAGCCGCCCTCGTTCAGGTGCTCGCCGATCTGGTGGGCCAGTTCCAGCAGCAGACGACCCAGGCGGGCAGCCACGGTCTCGGCCAAGGCGATGCGGCAGGCGTCCTGCAGGGCGAAGCGGTACTCCTGGCAGATGCACTGGACGGCCCGCATCTGGGCCTCCTTGTGGCTGCGCAGGAAACTGAGAAACCGGTCGCGCTCGACGGGGCGAAGCTGGGCTTCGGTCAGCGATTCGGCCGAAACCTCGTAGACGCCGTGGGAGAGAACCGCGTACAGGCCCAGCATGGAGCCGGGTCCGGCCACACGGACGATCATCTGGCGATCATGAACCCGTCCGGCGGTGAGCTTCAGATAACCGCCGCAGATGAGGTAAAGGCAGCGGGCGTCCTCGCCTTGGGTAAAGAGGGAAGCCTGCGCGGGCAGAGAGATGGTGCTGGTGGCCAGCTCAAGATCAGCCAGTACGGCGCTGCCAAGGGAGCAGAACCACCCGGGACGGCGATTGGCGCAGGCCGCGCATCCCACAGGAACCTGGCGGGACAAGTGCTTCTGCCGCCCTTGCGTTCCTGCCGAGTTTGCTGTGTGCTCCATGGTCGTCCACCGTCTGGCGCCGAATGAGTATTTCCACCTCGGCAAAGGACCAATCCCGTTTCTCTGTCGGAAGGGCGGATCCAATGTGAAAAATGCTCTGGGCCTCTCGGAAAGAGACTCTTGTCTGAGTGAAAGTCTGCCCGAACCCCCATCTTTGTGGATGTGATGAGCCTCACGTCTATGTATGCCGCGCAAGTCCAAGCCCCAGCTGGCGATAGAAAACCTCGGCGCCGGCGCAATGGTCCACCGCGACGCTGGCCGGGCGCCCGGATGAGAGGAAAGGAGATACTCCGCTGCCGCCCGCGAGAAAGATCGTCCAAAACACGCCTATTTTCGTTTGCTGGCCGGGAAAGTGTCGTTTTTTGTACAGCCGCAAAGCCGTAATCCTGTTGTCCTGCCCAGAGGAGTGTCCCGCGGTCTTGAGCTGATTGCTTCAAAAAGCGCGGCATGCTCGCAGTGGCAAATGCCTCGCCTTCGGTCGCCGGAACGTTTTGGCGTCAAACGGGATCCAGGTCACCCGGAGTAAGGAAATTCATGCCGGGAAGAGTAGTATCAAGTGAATGTGATGAACGTCACCGAATAACGTCGATTCAAGACGATAGGATGCAGCGCATGAAGTGATGCTCCGCACAAAGAGCAGCTTTCGCTACAGCGTGGCCCATGATTCTGCCTTCGAATTGGAGTTTCCGACCCGGAAACTCCTGATTCTGAAAGGCTGAGTGTTGGCGCCGTTGTTGTGAAAAGAAATAACGAGAGCACCCAAGGCGGTATTTTTTGATGCATAGAGATGGGCCTGTCACGCAGTTGCCGATTGATGCGGTTCCGGGCAAGAGGCCGGGATTGCGAGTTTGTTTGATGTTCTTGCTCGGTATCGGGATGTTGTCGATCCCGATGCTGGCGGCGCCGGCCGGGACAGAAAAGCCGGCCACCGCGCAAACCAAGGACACCACGCCCGCTGATTATGTGGGCGCCGAGACCTGCGCAACCTGCCACGAAGAAGTGGCGAAGGGGTTCGCGTCGAATCCTCACACCAAGATGGCCCTGATGCACGGCAAATCAGGGATCACCTGCGAGAACTGCCACGGGGCAGGCAAGGCGCACGTTGACGGCGGCGGCGACGTGACCAAGATTTTCAACCCCGCCAAGGCGACGTCCAAAGAAGTGGATGCGACGTGCCTGACTTGCCACGCCGCGGCTCATCCCAATTTCGAGCGCTCTCCCCATGCCAAGGCCAACGTCGGATGCACCAGTTGCCACAGCATCCACCAGAGCGGCGAAAGGGCGCAGCTGCTCAAGGCTTCGCAGCCCACGCTTTGCTTCCAGTGCCACGCCGACCAGAAGGCGCAGTTCAATATGCCCTTCCATCACAAGGTCAACGAGGGCGCGGTCAGCTGCAGCGATTGTCACGACCCTCACGGCACTTTCGGGAACAGCAACCTGAGGTCCACGGCCGATCAGAACGCGATCTGCACCAAGTGCCATACCGAGACCCGCGGGCCCTTTGTCTACGAGCATGCCCCGGTCAAGGCCGAGGGCTGCATGGCGTGCCACACTCCGCACGGCTCTCAGAACGCGCGACTGCTGAATCTGCCCTCGATCAATACGCTGTGCAATCAGTGCCACAGTCACGTGGCCAACAGCACGGTTCATGGGCAGGGTGCGGGGTCGGACGAGCTTGCGCCTTGCACAAGCTGCCACACCTACATTCACGGTTCGAACATCAATGCGGCGTTCCTGAGGTAGGTGCAATGGAGTTCGGCCGCGCCCGCGGAATCCCAGGCGAGCGCGGCACGGTCCCCACTGGGTTTTTCGCGGTTCAACGGTTTTGCTGTACGCAGAGTTCTTAAGTGAGGCTTCATATGAATAAATTCGGGTGTTTTTCACACACTTCCGAAAGCGTCCAACGAATCGCCACGGGCATGGCCATTGCCGTGCTGGCGATGTCGGCGGGCATTGCCGGAGCCCAGAATCCGGCCACACTCGAGCCGGCCTCGGCGCCGATGAGTATCCCGGCCGGCTACTCCGTCCACGAATCAGTAGACATTGGCGGCCGCGTGACCAGCCAGGCGGGCAGCGGGGCGATGTACGACACGATGGTCAACCTGCAATCCGGCCCGCGCGTGCTCGGCGAGACCTTCATGCTGCACGCTCTCCCCGGCACCAAAAACACACCGCTCGATGACATGCGGATCTTTGCCACTGGTTTCGGCGGCGATCCCTATAGCTTTGCCAAGATGGATTTCTCCAAGAGCAAGCTGTACGAGTTCTCGGGAATCTTCAGGCGCGACCGTCAGTACTTCGACTACGATCTGCTTGGCAATCCGAACATCCCCAGCGGGCAGTCGATTCCGGTCACCGGCTCGACAACCCCGTATGCGTGGTCGCAGGTGAACCAGTCGCCGTTCCTGTTTAACACCGTGCGTCGCATGACCGACACCAACTTGACTCTTTTGCCGCTGTCGAAGGTCACCTTCCGTGTCGGCTACTCGCAAAACATCATGCAGGGACCAAGCCTGACCCCAAGCGGTTATCAGATAGGGGGGTCTTTGGATGTCCTGCTCCAGGAATTTCAGCGCAACAGCACCGACGACTTCACGGGGGCGATTGACTGGAAGCCGGTACAGGGCACAAAACTGACGTTTGAAGAGCAGATCGATCACTACAAGGCCGACTCTTACTTCACGCTGGATCCCAGCTACCTCAACGTTCAGGAAGCGAACGGAACCAAAGTTGCCCTCTTTGCGAATTACGATAGTCTGACGCCTTATGTCGCGTCGGCCTATAGCGCGGCGACAAAATCCGGCGCGTGCTGGGGGGCAAGCATGGGAGGCAACCCTGCGCTGCAGGCGAGCGCCAACGGCGTGCCCATTATCAATCCGGCCTGCGGCGTGATTTCCAGCTACTTGCGCGCGCAGCCGACGCGTATTATCTACCCGACGGAGATCTTCCGGCTGCAAAGCAACAGCATCAAGGGCCTCTCGATGAACGGCGACATTCGCTATACCAACGCGAACATGAACCTGCCGAACTACTACGACGCCTTCCAGGGATTGACCGCCGCGACGAGTGCATCGGCTGCGACGTTAGCGGATCGTTCGATTGCCTACGCAGGGAACGCGAACGCAAAGCGGCAGGTGATGGCCGCCGATTATGGCATCGTCTGGGAAGTATCGAAGACGGTCAGCGTTGAAGACCAAGTGAATTTCTCGAATGTCCACCAGCCGGGAACGGCCAACATTACGAGCGCGACGACGCTTACGACGCCGGGCGGAGCCAATAACACCATCAACTATCCAACGCCGACCGCGGGGGTCGCCTCCACTGTTGAAGGCAACCCCGCCCTTGGGGTCCCGGCGGCGGCTTACTTCGGCCAGCGGTTCCTCACCAACGACGCGACCATTCGGTGGGATGCCACGCCGCGCACCACGTTCTCACTCACCTACCGCTACCAGGATCATCTCATCTCCGAGGGCCAGGGAACCGCGGCGCATAACATTCCGATCCCGGTCGAGAATACGACCTCCGGCGAAGTGACCATTCACGAGAACGCTGGCGTCTTCAATGCCGCCCTGCGTCCGACGCAGAACTGGGACATCAACGGCTCAATTGAGGCGGCGTACAACGACAACGCCTTTACCCCGATGGGATTCCGCCAGATGCGGCACTACCGGGTGCACACCCTCTACCGGGCCAAGCCCTGGGCCACCGTCACGGGCGCCTACAACGACGTCGAGCGGCATAACAACACCAACAACCAGCAGAACATTTCGGGCAACACCAACGTGTACGCGGGCCCGCTCGACCACGTCGATTACTCGCGCGTTGCGAGCGTTGGCGCCGAACTGTTCCCGAACGATCATTATGGGCTCGACTTCAACTACTCCTATAACGACGTGTACATGGCGGACAACATCTGCTATCTGGGCGGTGCGAACGCTGCCGCCGGCATCGCCGCCGCGGCTCCGGCCAGCGGCGCAATCTGCCCCGGCTCCCTTGGCCGGTCGGGCTCCTACGATCTCGGCCCGGCCCTGGACTTCGAGCACGCT